>JAUHXL010000663.1 GCA_030426945.1 bacterium | reverse complement strand
TCCTGAAACGGGCGGCGTCGCCGCGAAGTCATGACGCCCCGGCTCGGGCGCTTGCCCGCTCGCCGAGAAGCCGGGGTGGTAGGTGCTCGCCCCGCGCGCCGGTGTGGGCGCGTGGCTGCGAGGCTCGTTGTGCTGCCTGGCCCAGTCTGGCGCCCGTCCGCTCTGCCGCGGCGTCGACTTCGGCCCGTGTCCGTTCCGCCGCGGCGTTCAGTCCGATCCGGTCGTGCCCGCCGCGCCTCCGCGCGCCGTCCACCCCCTCAACCCCCAACGGGACATTGCCGCGCCGCGCGGGTCTGATAGGGTGCTCGGCCAGTTGGCCGCCGGCGCGTGAGGTCCTGAAATGAAGATCGCCATCCACCCCGACGACACCGGGTTCAGCGGGCGCTGGATCGAGCGGTGCGAGGCGCGGGGCGTCGCGTGGAAGCGGGTGAACTGCTACGCGAGCGACATCGTGCAGCAGCTCGCCGACTGCGACGCCCTGATGTGGCACTGGCACCAGCTCGACGCCAAGGCGTGGTTGTTCGCGCGGCAGCTCACGCAGGCGCTCGAGGCGGGGGGCAAGCACGTCTTCCCCAACCGGAAGACGGCGTGGCACTTCGACGACAAGGTGGGCCAGAAGTACCTGCTCGAGTCGGTGGGGGCGCCGTTCCCCGAGACACACGTGTTCTACGACGAGGACTCGGCGCTGGCGTGGTTGGCCGGCGCGCCGATGCCGCAGGTGTTCAAGCTGCGGGGGGGCAGCGGGTCGACGAACGTGTACCTGGTGCGCACGCGGGCCGACGCGGTGGCGCGGGTGAAGCAGGCGTTCGGGCGCGGGCACCGGACCTTCGACCGGCACGGGTACGTGAAGGAGAAGCTGCGCCTGCTGCGGCGGGACAAGACGCCGGAGCGGCTGAAGGCGTTCGTGCGGTCGACGGGGCGGCTGGTGGTGCCCTACGACATCGAGCGCGTGCGCGGCTTCGAGCGTGGGTACGCCTACTTCCAGCAGTTCCTGCCCGGCAACGAGTTCGACACGCGCGTCGTCGCCATCGGCGGCCGCGCCTTCGCGCTGCGCCGGCGCGTGCGCCCGGACGACTTCCGCGCGTCGGGCAGCGCCGACATGCACTACGCGCCCGAGGACATCGACCTCGCGAAGGTGAAGGTGGCGCTCGATCTGGCCGACCGCCTCGAGAGCCAATGCCTCGCGGTCGACCTGGTCGACGGGCCCGAGGGCCCGATGGTGCTCGAGCTGAGCTACGGCTTCCCGACGGGCCCGTTCCTGGACGACTGCCCGGGCTATTGGGATCGCGACCTCGTGTGGCATGCTGGCCGGCAGAAGGCGCAGTCCTTCATGGTCGACGATCTGGTGGCGGCCATCGAAGCGGGGTAGGGCGGGCGCCGAGGGCACGGCATGGCAGTGAAGAACGTGGTGGTCACGCTGGGAGCCGTGTTGGTAGCCGGCGTCGCCTTCGTCGCCGCGAGGGCGATGAACGCTGACGCCGAGAATGGTCGCATCGCGCACGCGAAGATACTGGTGCAAGCCGCGGGGCGCATGCTCTGGGACGCCTGTGGAGACGGCGCAGGATCGCCGGGCTGCGCGGTCGCCGTGTGGCGGGTGCGACTCCGTGACGATGCTTGGGGCGTGCGGCTACGCGTCGTGTTTGCGGCGGGAAGCCTCGCCGTCGCCAGCGCGGGGCCCGACGGCACCTTCGGCTCGTCGGACCCTGGCGACGACATCATCTGGCGGCAAGCAACAGCCAACTTTGCCAGCTCTCCGAACTGATCGGCTGACCGTCGCCGGACGGAACGTGCCATCATCCCCCCATGAAGTCGCGCACCCTGCCGTCGCTCGCCGCCCCGCTCCTCATTGCCCTGCTGCTCACCGGCTGCCCCGACGAGGATCCCGTGCCCGGCGCGGAGGACGGGCCCGACGCCGAGGCGTCGTCGTCGCTCAGCCTCATGGTCGAGACCCAGCCGCCGGCCGAGGCGCCGGCGGGGGAGGCGCTGAGCCTGACGTTCCAGGCGTCGACGCCCAGTGGGCCGGCCGGCGGTCTGCAGCTCGACGTGACCGTCGACCGAGGCGGCGGCGCGGCGCCGATGACCGTCGACACCGACGCCGAGGGGCGCGCGACCCTCGAGTGGACGCTGGGGGTGGCGCCGGTGCTGAACCGGCTGCAGGTCGAGGTCGGGCCCGCGCGCGCGGCCGTCGAGGTGACGGCCACGTTGGCCGAGCCGCTCACCACGGCGCCCTTCGGCGACGTCAACGGCTGGCTCGAGAGCGAGGGGCTGATGGGATCGACCGAGGATCTCGCCTTCGCTGACGACGCGCTGGTGGTCGGCATCCCCGGCGGCCTGCTGCGGCTCGACGCCGAGGGCACCGCGACGCGCATCGACCTGAACGGCGCCGAGGTGATGGAGCCCCTGGGCGTCGCGTTCGACCACGCGGGCAACCTGTGGGTGGCCGATCCCGGCACGCCCGGCCTGCTGAAGGTGACGCCCGAGGGCGAGGTGAGCGTCGCGCTGACCGACGACGGCGAGGGCAACGCGCTCGTCGGCCCCAACTATGTCGCGGTCGGCATGGACGGCAAGGTGTACCTGAGCGATCCCTGCGCCGGCGTGCTGGTGCGCTTCGACCAGACGCAGGACGAGGTCGACGCGCGCCTGCCCTTCGACGTCGGCACGCAGGGCGGCCCCAACGGCTTCGCCTTCGACCGCGCCGGCGACCTGTGGGTGGTCACCGAGAACACGGTTCTGCTGTGCCAGCAAACCGGCGTCGCCGAGCTGGAGGCGCCCCTGGCGACGCTGTTCCGCGTGCCGGTCGACCGCGACGGATTCGGCGAGCGCGAGGTCATCGCCGACGCGCTGGGTGTGTTCGGCGACGGCGTCGCCTTCGACGCCGAGGACAACCTGTACGTCATCGTCGATCGCACCGCGAACCTGATGCTGGCCGAGAGCGCCGTCTGGGTGCGCCCCGCCGAGGGCGGCGACCTGCGCAAGCTGGCGGTCGCGGACGAGGGCAAGGTCTACGCGAACCTCGCCTTCGGCAATGGCACCTTCGGCCCGACGACGCTGTACGTCTCGCTGCTGGCCGTGCCTCCCTTCACCCCCCGCACGGCCCGCGGCGTCGAGCGCGTCGAGGTCGGGATTCCGGGACTGCCGCTGCTGCGTTAGATCGAGACTCCGCGCGCGCCAACAACCCGCCCCCACTCGAGCCAACGTGCCCGTGCCCGTGCCCGTGCCCGAAGCGACCGAAGCGCAACGCTCCAGCCCGCCGCCCTCTCCGTCTCCGCCCCCCCCTGCCCGAAGAGACCGAAGCACAACGCTCCAGCCACCGCCTCGTCCATCACCGCCCCCCCTTGCCCTCGCCCTTGCCCTTGCCCTTGCCCTTGCCCTTGCCCTTGCCCTTGCCCGAAGAGACCGAAGCACAACGCTCCAGCCACCACCTCGTCCATCACCGCACCCCTTGACCTTGACCTTGACCTTGACCTTGACCGCGCCCCGACCAACCGACCGAAGCGCAACGCTCCACTGCACCCCAACCCATCGCCCATGGCACCACGCCCACCCGCCCGTCCCCGACGAGACCGAACCCCAACGCTCCACCCAACCCCACCGCCGACCCGGCGACGACGACGTCCCCGAATCACGCGCCGCGACCGGCCGGCCCACCCCCACCCCCACAACCCCCT
>JAUHXL010000662.1 GCA_030426945.1 bacterium | reverse complement strand
GCGACGAGGGCCTCGTCGGTCGCGGTGTCGCAGGCGTGCAGGGCCAGGGTGAAGTGGGCGCGCTCGGGCAGCTGCACCTCGGCGATGCGGCCCTCCACCACCTCGAGGCGCTCGAAGCCCAGCTCGGCCGCGATGTCGCGCACGCGCTGCGCGAGCTCCGGGCGCGACTCGACCGCGACCAGGCGCCCGCGCCCGTGGCGCGCGATCCAGTGCTCGTACACCGCGAGGCCCAGGTAGGACTTGCCGGCCGCCATCTCGAACAGCACCGGCTGCTCGTGGCGGGCGAAGACGTCCTCGAGCGCCGGGGCGATGAGGCGAAGGAAGTGGTTGATCTGCTTGATCTTCCGGTGCGCGTCGGCGCTGGCGCCGCCCCGCTCGGTGACCAGGCCGAGGGCCTGCAGGGTGCGGACGGACTGGCCCTCGAGCAGGGTGCCCTTCACGGCGGCGGGATCGAGGGACTGGCGGGCGCGCTTCTTCATGGCGCGGCAGTGGAGCGCACGCGGGGTCGGCGGGTCAACCGGGGCGCTGCCATGGGGTCTGCTCACGCGCCGTTGGTGGTCGCTCCAACGGGCTGTCAGCTGTCAGCGGTCAGCCGGGCCCCGGGCGCCGTGCCGAGTACGAAACCGCTCGCCGAGCTCGGGGCGCCAAGCTTCCGGGCAGAAGGTACCATCGCCGCGGCGCAGCTGAGAGCTGAACGCTGATAGCCCGACCGGCCCGGCGGGGCGCACGGTGGGCCCACGGGTTCGAATCACGTCCGCTGCTATGATGCGCGGCGTCGAGCGCTTCGGGAGGATTCGATGGGCTTCATGCAGCAGGTGGTGCAGGACGGGCCGGCGCGCTACGTGCTGCCGAAGATCGGGGCGATGAAGACCGAGGTGGTGGCCTTCCTGTCGCCCGACTTGTTCGCGCAGACGGACGAGGCGCTGTGGTCGCAGGCGGCGAAGGCCGCGCAGTACGAGGGCGCGACGGGCTTGTACCTGATGCCGGACACCCACCTGGGCTACGGCATCCCCGTGGGCGGCGTGCTGGTGACCGACGACACCATCGTGCAGGCGGGCAGCGGCTACGACATCTCGTGCGGCGTGGTCTACATGCAGGTGCCGGGGCTGCACGCGAGCGACGTGGCCGACAGCGAGAAGCGTGAGCGCTGGGTGCGCGAGGTGGAGCTGCGGGTGGCGACCGGGCTGGGCAACGACCGGCCGAAGTACGCGCCCAAGGTGAAGGGCGACACCGTCGAGCAGGTGCTGCGCTGGGGCGCGAAGGCGCTGGGCGTGTCGGCCGATCTGTGCGAGCGGCAGTACATCGACGTCGACGAGCAGGCCTTCGATCCCCGCGCCATCCCCCGGGCGCACGGCAAGGCGCGGCCGCAGCTCGGCTCGGTGGGCGGCGGCAACCACTTCATCGAGATGCAGGTCGACCGGGACGACGGCAGCGTCTGGGTGATGGTGCACTGCGGCTCGCGCGGCTATGGCTGGCAGACGGCCAACCACTTCTTCTACGAGGGCGCGCAGCTCCGCGGCCTGCCCAAGACCCAGCGCGAGGCGTCGTGGCTGCGCGCCGACGAGCCCCTCGGCCGGCGCTACTGGGCGCACCACAACAGCGCGGCGAACTACGCGGTGGCCAACCGGCACACCATCGTCGGCGGCGTGGGCGAGGCGACCGAGGAGGTGTTCGGCGCGACGCCGGAGGTCTACTACGAGATCAGCCACAACCTGGTGCAGCAGGAGACGCTGGTGCTGCCCGACGGCACGACCACGCGGGGCTTCGTGCACCGGAAGGGGGCGACCCGCGCCTTCCCGGCGGGCCACCCGGATCTGGTCGGCACCCGCTGGGAGGCGACCGGGCACCCCTGCCTGATCCCGGGCAGCATGTTGGCGGGGGCGGCCATCCTGTTCCCCGAGGAGGGCGCGTTCGCGTCGGGCTGCTCGGTCAACCACGGCTCGGGCCGGGTGATGGGGCGCGGGCAGGCCAAGCGCGAGCTGCGTCACCTGCACGACGACATCGACGACGAGATGCGGACGACCACCCGCACGCTGGGCGGCGTGGCGATCACCGGCATCGTGGGCAACACGGCGCGGACGCCCCTCGACGAGTGCGGGCACGTCTACAAGGATCTCGACGCGGTGCTGGACGTGCTCGAGACCGAGGGCATCGCGCGCGTCGCCCGGCGCCTGTATCCGGTGGCGAACCTGAAGGGGACGGACTGAGGGCGGGGCCGGGCGCGGCGGGCGCCGCGGCCCGGAGAGGTCGGCGCGGGCAGACCGCGGCGGCGGGTGGCGCAGGCGAAGGGGCGGCCCGGCGCCGGTCAGCGGCCGCTGGACGCGTCCCGCTCTCGGTCGGCGCCGGCGTCGCTCGACGCGGGCGCGGTCGCGGGGGCTCGGGTCGCAGCGGAGGGGGTGGCCGCGGGGTCGGGCCGGTGGCTGCAGCGCAGCACGCTGCAGAGGTCGGCGCTGCGGCCGCCAATCAGCAGCACGTGGGTCGACGTCGTGCGGGCCGCGTACAGGAGATCCGGGCGCAGCCGCCAGCCGAGGCGGGCGGCGAGCTCGGCCACGCGCGCCGGGGGCACCGGGTCGAGCAGGTCGAGCCACTGGGGCTCGAAGGGGTGCAGCGCGCAGGCCGCCGCCTCGCGCAGGGCCACGGGCGTCCACGCGCGCACCCGCACCGCGTCGGGCGCGACGAAGGTGGGATCCGACGCGGGGGGCGGCGCCGGCGGCGGTGGGGACGACGCCGGCGCGAGCGGCGCCGCCGGGGGCGGGGGCACCTCGCCCGCGAGCAAGGCCGGCCGGTGCGCGCGCGGGACGGTCACCAGCCGCAGCAGCCGGGGCGGGGCGTCCGGGGTCTCCTCCATCAGGCCCGCCGCGCAGGCGCGGGGCTCGAGCCACAGCGCCTCGTCGCGGCCGAGGGCGTACCCGTCCATCTGGGGCCCCAGCAGCCGCGCCGCCGCGGGGGGCAGCGGCAGCCAGCGTCGGACGTCGATCTCGAAGTCCGGGTGGTGCTCGGCGAACCAGCCCAGGTGGCGGCGCACGGCGTCGTCCGCCTCGACGCCGACCACCGGGGGGAGGGGGCGACGCCGCGGCGTCGGCGGGGTCGCCCGGTCGGGCGCCCGCTCGGCGGCGGGGCCCGGCGGGGCGCCGGCCTCGAGGTCGGCGAGGCCGCGCGCGGAGGGGCCGAGCCGAAGCAGCGCGGGGGCGTGGTCGAGGTAGGCCTGCTGGGGGGAGGCCTGCGCCGCGCCCGCCTGGGCGGCGCGGAAGCCCAGCAGGAAGGCTTCGCGCAGCGCAGGCAGGGGATCGAGCAGCCAGGCGCGCACCATCGACTGTTGAGCGCCGTGCCCCAGCCGCAGGTAGGTGCGCACGTAGCCCCGCCCCGGCAGCGCGGGCAGGGGGCACACGACGAAGAGACCGGTGCCCTCGGGGTGCAGGCGGTGCTCGGCGACGTCGTCGCCCACGGCGGCCGCCCGCGGGCGGCCGGTGACCGCGTGGGCCAGCGCCGCGTCGATCGGCAGGGCCAGCGAAGCCGCGGTGACGGCGTCCGCGGACGTGGCCTCCGGATGGTGCAGGCGGAAGCGCTCGAGGGCGTGGCGCGAGCACGTTTGCACGACCAGCCGCGAGGCCTTCTCCGAGTCCATGGCGTCCTCCACCGTCGCCCGCGGGTTGAGCGTAGGTGCCCGCGCGCCGC
>JAUHXL010000661.1 GCA_030426945.1 bacterium | reverse complement strand
GGGGAGCGGCCGACGCGGGCGATCTCGTGCTCACCTTCGGCACCGCGCCCGCGCTGGTCGGGCCGCTCTCGGACGCCCGCGCGCCCGGCGGCGCGCAGGCGGACGCCGCCGTCCAGATCAGCGCGCACCTCGGGCCCGGCACCAGCACCGCCTTCGAGCACCTCGACGGCTTCCTGGCCTTCGAAGAGGACGCGCTGGTGCTGCAGGCCGCCTTGCGCCTTCGGCCCCTGGCCCGGTGAGCGCGCCGCGCGTCCGCCTGCGCGGCGTGGTCAAGGGCTTCGGCGGCCGGGCCATCCTCGACGGCGTCGACCTCGACCTGACGCCCGGCCGCGTCGTGGTGGTCGTCGGGCCGTCGGGCGGCGGCAAGTCGGTCCTGCTCGACCTGGTGCTCGGCCTGCTGCGCCCGGACGCCGGCGCCGTCGAGGTCGAGGGTCCGGTGGGCATGGTGTTTCAGGACGGCGCGCTCTTCGACGATCTCACCGTCGAGGCGAACCTGGCCTTCCCGCATCCCGGCCCGGCCGACGCCGCGGCGGCGGCGGTGCAGGCCGCGGCGCGCGCCGTCGGCCTCGCGCCCGGGCACCTGGCGGCCCGCCCCACCCAGCTCTCCGGCGGCCTGCGCAAGCGCGCCGCCATCGCCCGCGCCCTGGTGCAGGCGCCGCCGGTGCTGCTGTACGACGAGCCCACCGCTGGCCTCGACGCGGCCTCCTCCGCCCGCGTCGCCGAGGCCATCTGCGCGGCCCGCGACGCCGTCGCCGGTCAGGCCGCCCTGGTCGTCACCCACGACTACCCGCTGGCCGCGCGCATCGCCGACGAGGTGCGCTACCTCGATCCCGAGACGCACCGCCTCGTGCCGCTGATGAGCCCCGACGATCTGGCCGCCTTCGGCCCGCGCGACGCCGCGGTGAGCGCGATCCGCGACGCCCTCGAGGCGCACTTCGCGGCCGCCGATCCGCCCCCCAGCGAGCCCGGCACCGACCGCACCCCGCTCGCCGAGCAGCTGCGCACCTTGGCCCGCAACGCCCGCGCCGCCCTCACCGCCCTCGGCGGCGTGCGCCTCCCCGCCCCCCGCGCCTTCGCTGCCCGCGTATGGGATCTGGGCATCACCAGCGCGCCCGCCGTCGCGGCCTCGGGCCTGGTGCTTGGCCTGGTGAGCGCGCTGCAGATCGGCCAGGCCCTCGGCGTGGCCTTCGACGATCTCGATCCGCTGCCCACGCTCCTGGGCGCGGTGCTCTTCCACCACGTCGGCCCGCTCTACACCGGCCTCTTCCTCGCCGGGCGCGTCGGCGCGCGCGTGGCCAGCGAGGTGGGCATCAAGACCTACCTGCGCCAGGCCGACGCCCTGCAGACCTTCGGCGTGCGCCCCGAGGCCGTCTGGCTGTCGCCCGTCTTCTTCGCCGCGGTGGCCTGCTTCCCGGTGCTGGCGGTGCTGCTGGAAGTCTGCGGTCTGCTGGGCGGTTTCTTCGGCTACGTCGTGCTGTTGGGTCAGAACACCGCGGGCTTCGGGCACACCGTGCTCGACGAGGTCGCGATCGGGCCCACCCTCGTCGGCCTGGCCCGCGCGGCGGTCACCGGCGGCGTCGTCGCCACGGTGGCTTACAATGCGGGGCGGGGCGCCCTGCGCGGCAGCGACGCCGTCGGCCGCGCCACCACCCGCGCGGTGGTGGCCGGCCTGCTGGGGGCCATCGTCGTCGAGCTGGGCTTCGGTCTGTTGGGAGGCCTGTTTTGAGCGTGACCCCTTGCCTGCTCCGCCGCCTCGTCGGCGCGCTGCTGCTGCTCATCGGCCTCGGCCTGGCCGCCTGCAAGGACGAGCCCTTCCGGCTCGGCGTCGTCTTCCCGGAGGCCGACGGCCTGAAGCCGGGTGACAACGTGCTGATGCGGGGCCTGCAGGTGGGCCAGGTGCGCGAGGTCGATCTGCACGCCGAGGGCGTCGTGGCGAAGCTCGAGATCGATCCCAAGTTCCGTCGCCACATCGACGGCAAGGCCGCCTTCACCATCGACAGCGAGAAGCTGGTCACCGGCAAGAAGGCCTTGGTGATCACGCCGGGGGATCCGCCCGGCGGCGCCCTGAAGAACGGGGCGATCGTGCAGGGCGCGGCCAGCGAGTCGGATCCGATCGTGCGCGCCAAGAAGGCGCTCGACGACACCGTCGACCACGCGCGCGACGAGGCCAGCACCCTGGGCCGCGCCCTCACCGCGCCGCACACCTTGCCCCCGCGCACGGCCGGCGACACCGTCGATCTCGACCAGCCCGGCCGCTTCGTCGTGCGCCTGTTGAAGGTGCGCGTGCACGATCTCACCGCGGACGGCCGCGACTGGGACGGCCCGGGCGCCGGCGACGCGGATCTCGTGGCGCAGGTGTGGGTCGACAAGCGGCAGGTGTTGCTGACGAACGTGGTCGAGGACGTGCACACCGCCGAGTGGATCGACGCCACCAGCCAGGCCTTCGACCTCGGCGCCGACACCACGGTGCGGGTGAAGATCCTCGACCGCGACGTGGGGTACGACGACGAGATCGGCATCGTCGAGCTGAAGCCCACCCGGGCCGACGCGCGGGCCGGGCGGCTGTTCCGCCTGGCGGCCGGGCGGGTGGCCGAGCTGGACCTGAAGATCGAGGTCGCGCCCCCGCCCGAGGCCACCGCCGACGCCGGTAAGTAGCTGATCTACTTGACCTTCACGCCGCGCCGTTCGAGCTGGGCGCGCAGCGCGTCGGCGCCCAGCGCGGGCCGGAAGTGCAGGGCGCCGCGCGCCTTGCCCTCGGTCACTCGGAGGACAACCACCCCCGCGTCGCGCAGATCCTGGCGGGCGTCGATCACGTCTCCGTAGGCATAGCGCCGGGCCACCGGCGCGTCGGCGCGGTGGGGCACGCCCGAGAGCAGGCGGCGGTACAGCGCGATGCCCAGCAGGCCGGCCGCCACCCCGACCGCCCACATCGGCAGCTCGGGCCAGACGAAGGTGCGCAGGGCGGTGACGCCGCCAGCCACGACCAGCACCGCCAGCAGATAGCCGACGCCGCGCAGCCCCATGCCGGCGGGCTCGAAGCCCTCCAACTCGAGGCCGTCCGCGGTGAAGGTCAGGTGGCCAGGGCCCGCGACGGGCACCGGCGTGACGTCGGCGCCGAGCGCCGGGGGCTCGAAGCTGCCGCCGTAGCGGACGGGCTTCGTGGGCGGGCGAGGCTGCATGGCGCGCGAGGATAGGGGCGCGCGGCCCCCCGGGCAACCGGTCAGAAGGCGACGTGGATCGTGAGCCCCTCGATCTCGACGCCGTCCTCGAAGCGCGCGAAGGGCGGGAACACCAGGTCCGCCTCGCCCCGCGCGTCCAGCGTCAGGTCGGTGAGGCGCACGGTGCCCTCGGTGGCGCACACCGGCTCGGCGTCGGCGGGCGCGTCCGCGCCTTCCGGCACCAGGCAGCCCCGCGCCGTCCCGGCGTCGAGGGCGACCTCCAGCACCAGCAGCCGGGCGGCGCCCTCGGGCGCGAAGGCGAGCCGCAGCAGGCCGTCGTCGCCCCACCCCGCGTCGTCCTCGCCCGCCGGGCGCCGTTCGAGGGCGAGGGGCCGGTCCACGTCGCACTGCGCATCGGGGAAGCACGCCGCCTCGGCCCCGCCGATCAGGCAGCCCGCGCAGATGAGGTCCGGCGCGAGGTCCGGCGCCGGCCCCTGCGCGACGGTCAGGTTCATCGCCCGCGAGG
>JAUHXL010000660.1 GCA_030426945.1 bacterium | reverse complement strand
TCGGCGGGATCGGGCAGCTGATCCCACACGCTGGGCAGGAACAGGCCGCGGTGCCCCCGACCGATGAGCATCACGCCGTCGACGCCCGGGCGCAGGGCGCGGCGCAGATCGTCCACGTCGACGAAGGGCAGCGGCGCCAGCGGGCTGAGCACCGAGATCGACAGCGTGAGCCCGTCGAGCTCGGCCCGCCGCAGCGGACGAAAGCGCGGATCGCGCAGCGCCGCGCCGACGGCGTTGTCGGCGACGTCGGCCACCAGCGGGCGCCAGGCCTCGACCGAGCCGATGCAGCCGCGCAGATCGCCGTGGCGGATCAGCGTCACGAAGCAGGCGCCGTCCGCGCGCAGCGCCGGGGGTTGGGTGTCGAGATCGACGGTCAGCGCCTCGCCGGTGCGGAGGGCGTGCTCGATGCTCTGGGCGGCGACGCGCACCAGCCGCGCCCCGTGGGCAAGGGCGAGGGCGCGCGTGCCCCCGATGAGATCGTCGGCGCTCACGGCGTCGCCTCGCGGAACGCCCACGCGCCGTAGCCCACCACCCGCGCCTTGTCGCCGGCGGTGTCGCCGCTGGTGCGCAGGTCGAGCGTCTCGACCGCCAGATGGCGGCGGCGCGCGACCTCGAGCAGGCCGCCCACCGGCACGCGCCCGCAGGCCGCGTCGCGCCCGATGGCGTCCGGGCGGAGCGCCTCGATGGCCGCGCGGGTGGCGTCGTCGCACCGCTGGGCCTCGGCGTACGGCAGATAGTGGCTCAGATCGCTCGAGACGACGATGAGCGTCTCGTCGCCACCCCACAGCAGCTCGAGCACGTCGGCCACCTCGGCGGGCGTGGCCGCGCCGACCACGAA
This sequence comes from bacterium, assembly GCA_030426945.1. Classification (GTDB taxonomy): domain Bacteria; phylum Myxococcota_A; class Bradymonadia; order UBA7976; family UBA1532; genus JACKDN01. The sequence continues at coordinate 2,854 of JAUHXL010000660.1, read as the reverse complement.
GGGCGCCAGCGCGAAGTCGCCCAGCACCACCTGCAGGAAGGGCAGGTGCACCTCGAGGCTGTGCTCGTCGCGGTGGGTCGGGTCGAACACCTCGACCTGGGGCAGCGCGAGGGCGCGGTCGAGGGCCTCGCGGTCGAGGGGCACGCGGCCGAGGGGCGTCTGGAAGGCGTCCACCGACGGCACGGCCAGGCCCCGCACGGCCACGCGGTGGCAGGGGCCCAGCAGCACCACCCGGCGCACCACGTCGCGCGAGGGCGCCACGCGGGCGTAGGCGCTCGCGGCGACCGGGCCCGAGTACACGAAGCCGGCGTGGGGCGCGATCACGGCCTTGGGCGGCGGGCCGGTGGGGGCCTCGACGGCGGCCAGGTAGCGCCGGACGTCGCCGGCGAGGGTGGCGGCGTCCCCCGGGTAGAACAGCCCGGCGACGGCGGCCGGGCGTACGTGGGAAGTCTCGCGGGCCATGGGTCTGTTCCTCCTGCCAGCACGACGTCGGTCGGGCGCATCGGTTGCGCCCGCGCCCCGTGCGCTACCCTAAGTCCATCGCTGGCCCGGACACACCCATGACGGGCCGAGAGGATTCGCGATGACCGCGCCCCACCACCCCGGCCGCTACTTCCACGCCCTGCCGGACGGCCGCGTCCAATGCGACGTCTGCCCGCGTGAGTGCGCCCTGAAGCCCGGCCAGCGCGGCCTGTGCTTCGTGCGCCAGCGCGAGGGCGATCAGGTCGTCCTGACCACCTACGGTCGGTCGAGCGGCTTCTGCATCGACCCGATCGAGAAGAAGCCCCTCAACCACTTCCTGCCCGGCACCCCCGTGCTGTCCTTCGGCACCGCGGGCTGCAACCTGACCTGCAACTTCTGCCAGAACTGGGACATCAGCAAGTCCCGCGAGACGGACACCCTGGCCGATCAAGCGTCCCCCGAGACGCTGGCGCTGGCCGCCCGTGAGCTGGGCTGCAAGAGCGTCGCGTTCACCTACAACGATCCGGTCATCTTCCTCGAGTACGCGGTCGACGTGGCGAAGGCCTGCCACCGCCACGGCCTGAAGACCGTCGCCGTCACCGCGGGCTACGTGAACCCCGAGGCCCGCGCCGAGCTCTTCGCGCACATGGACGCGGCCAACATCGACCTCAAGGGCTTCACCGACGACTTCTACCGCAAGCTGTGCACCGGCCGCCTCGAGCCCGTCCTCGACACGCTGCGCTACCTGCGCCACGACACCGACGTTTGGTTCGAGATCACCACGCTGCTCATCCCCGGCCAGAACGACAGCGACGACGAGCTGCACGCGATGTCGACGTGGATCGCCGACGAGTTGGGGCCCGACGTGCCCCTGCACTTCTCGGCCTTCCACCCCGACTTCCGCATGCGCGACGTGCCGGCGACGCCGGCCGCGACGCTCACCCGCGCCCGCAACATCGCCCGCGGCCACGGGCTGCGCCACGTCTACACCGGCAACGTGCACGACCCCGAGGGCGACGCCACCCGCTGCCCCGCCTGCGACGCGCTGCTGATCCAGCGCGACTGGTACGACCTGTCGCACTGGGCGCTGACCCGCGACGGGCGCTGCCAGGCCTGCGGCGAGGCCTGCGCCGGCGTCTTCGACGGCCCCCCGGGCACTTGGGGACGCCGCCGCCAGCCCGTCCGACTTGCCGCCTTCCGCGCGACCTGACATATCGGGGTCGTGCGCGCGTACGACTTCGATCTCCGCATCAGCGCCGAGGCCTGGCTCGACTACTACCGGGGCGCGGCCAAGGTCGTGGTCGCGACCACCCACGAGGGCCTCCGCGTGCAGTTCCACGCGAAGCACCTGCAGCCCTACCTCACCCGCGACGGCGTGCGCGGCACCTTTCGGCTGGTGGTCGACGACCGCAACAACTTCGTCCGGCTCGAGCAGCTGAGCAGCCCCGCCGGCGGCTGGGTGGCGTAGGCGGCGGCCGCACCCCTCGACGTGCGCGGCGCGGTCGCTACAATGCGCCCCTCTCCGAGGAGGCGCCCATGAGCACGCACGACTCCATCGCCGATCTGTTCACCACCGCCGTCGAGAGCAGCGACGAGGACGCGGTGCACGCCGCCGTCATGGCCCTGCACCGCCGAGGCGACTCGGCCACGCTGGCCGCCGCCGTCGAGCTGCTCGCCGATCCGGACGCGCGCCGCCGCTCGGTGGCCGCCGACGTGATCGGCCAGCTCGGCGTGCCCGAGCGCACCCTGCCCGACGCCTGCTTCGACGCCCTGGCCGCCCGCCTGCCCCTCGAGGATCACCCCGCCGTGTTGGGCGATCTGGGCATCGCCTTCGGCCACCTGCGCGATCCGCGCGCCGTTTCGCTGCTGCTGCCCCTCTGTGACCACGCCTCGACCGACGTGCGCTTCGGCGTCGTGCAGGGCCTCATGGGTCAGGAAGATCCGGCCGCCGTATCGACGCTCGAGCGCCTGTCGGCGGATCCCGACGCCGAGGTGCGGCGCTGGGCGACCTTCGCGCTGGGCAGCCAGTGCGAGGTCGACACGGCGTCGGTGCGCGCGGCCCTGTGGGCGCGGCTCGAGGACGCCGACGCCGAGGTGCGCAAGGAGGCCCTCGTGGGCCTCGCCGAGCGCGGCGATCTGGACGTCGTGCCGACGCTCGCGGCGATGCTCGACGCCGAGGGGCTCGATCTCGAGCTCGTCGAGGCGGCCGGCCTGCTGGCCGATCCGGGCCTGCACCCGGTGCTCACCGCGCTGCGCGCCCACCCGGACCTGACGCCGCGGGCCGAAGAGGTGCTCGACGACGCCATCGCCCGCTGCGATCCCGAGGCCTGAGGGTGTCCGCCCCGCCGACCTGGGATCTGAGCGGCTTCTTCCCCGGCCTCGACAGCCCGGC
>JAUHXL010000090.1 GCA_030426945.1 bacterium | reverse complement strand
GCAGGCCGCCGCCCCCGGCGGCAGGTCCGCGGGCAGCGACGGGCTCAGCAGGGCGACGATCAGCGGCAGCACGGTGACCTCCGTTCGGGGCGCTCAGGGTGCCGTTCGCCGCGTTTCGAGGCAAGCGTCGACGCCCGCGGCGCGACGACGGTTGAAGCCGTCCCCCTCGCCGGCCGATAACAGGGGGGCTCCGGGGGGAAGTCGGGGCGAACGACTGATCGAGGAGGGACGAGGATGCGCCGCAATCGACGCCGCGTGGCGACGTTGGCATGGCTCGCGCTGGCCCTTGGGGGCTGCGAGATCGACGACGCCGGAACCGACGAGGGGGACGGGACCGCGCAGGGCGACGGGGGCGGCGGGGACGCCTCGACCGGGGGTCAGACACCGCAAGCGTGCTGCAAGCTGCCCAGCGGGGCGCACGTCGAGGCCGGCCGCGCCGACTGCGAGGGCCGTGAGGGCACGCCGGTCGAGGCGGGCGCGTGTCGCGCCATCTGCTGCGAGGCGCCCGACGGCACCACGACGCGTCCTGCCGGGGACTGCGCCGGCGACGGGGGCCGCGTGGTCGACGACGCCGTCTGCGCGGGCGGCGGCGAGATCTGCTGTGAACTGCCCGAGGGGCCGGGGCTGTCGGCCGACTGCCCGCGGGGGAGCGAGCTGCCCCACGACGCCTGCGCCGGGCCGCCGCCCGACGTGTGCTGCGAGACGCCGGACGGGCCGCGGACCCTGCCGGCCGATCAGTGCGACGCCCCCCTGGCGGCCGAGCGCTGCGCGGGGGAGCCCGAGGAGGTGTGCTGCGACACGCCGCAGGGTCCCGCGCTGGCGCGCGACTGCCCGCGAGGGAGCGAGCTGCCCCAGGACGCCTGCGCCGGTCCGCCGCCCGACGTGTGCTGTGAGACGCCCGAGGGGCCGCGCCCCGTGCCGGCGGACCAGTGCGAGGCCCCGCTGGCGGCCGAGCGCTGCGACGCGCCCGCGATGATCTGCTGCGACGTGCCGGGCGGGCCCAGCCCGCAGCCCGCGTGCCCCGCCGAGGACACCCTGCCCGACGAGCGCTGCGCGCCGCCGCTGAAGTGCTGCGAGACGGCCGACGGCGTCGAGCTGGTCGCCGACTGCCGCGGCGGCCGCGAGCTGCCCGCCGAGCGCTGCGCCCCCGCCGAGGTGTGCTGTGAGACGGCGGACGGCCCGCGGCGCGTGCCCGCCGATCAGTGTGAGGCGCCGCTGGCCGACGATCGCTGCGTGGCGCCGCCGGCCGACCTGTGCTGCGACGTGCCGGGCGGACCCAGCCTGCTGCCGGAGTGCCCCGCGGGCGAAGTGCTGCCGCTCGATCGCTGCGCGCCCGGCGCGGTCTGCTGCGACACGGCCGACGGCCCCCAGGTGATCGACGACTGCCCCGGCGGCCGCGAGCTGCCCGCCGAGCGCTGCGCGGCGCCGCAGGTGTGCTGTGAGACCGTCAACGGGCCGGCGCTGACCAACGACTGCCCCGAGCAGGCCGTGCTGCCGGCCGAGCGCTGCGACGAGCAGCCCGTCCCCATCTGCTGCGACACGGTCGACGGGCCGGCGCGCGTCGTCGACTGCCCCCGCGGCAGCGAGCTGCCCGAGGAGCGCTGCGGCCCGCCCCCGGTTGAGGTCTGCTGCGAGACCGCCAACGGACCCGCGCTGACCGACGACTGCCCCGCCCAGGCCGTGCTGCCGGCCGAGCGCTGCGACGAGCAGCCCGTCCCCATCTGCTGCGACACGGTCGACGGGCCGGCGCGCGTCGTCGACTGCCCCCGCGGCAGCGAGCTGCCCGAGGAGCGCTGCGGCCCGCCCCCGGTCGAGGTCTGCTGCGAGACGGCCGACGGCTTCCGCCGCGTCCCCGCCGACCAGTGCCCCGACGCTCAGGTGGCCGACGCGCGCTGCGACGCGCAGCCCCCCGAGGTCTGCTGCGAGACCGGCGACGGGCCGCTGCTGACCGCCGACTGCGCCCCCGAGCGCGTGCTGCCCGCGGACGCCTGCGCGCCGCCCCCGCCCGACGTGTGCTGTGAGCTGCCGGACGGCCAGCTCGTGCGCACCGCCGCGCGCGACTGCGACGAGCGCGCCGGCGCCGTGAGCGATCTCGCCCTGTGCGAGGCCCCCGTGTGCTGCCGCACCGCCGCCGGGCCGGCCGTGCTGGCCGCCGAGGACTGCGGCGCGCCGCCGCTGAGCCCCGACGCCTGCGCGCCGGCCGGCGAGGTGTGCTGCCGCGCGCGCGACGGTGGGCTCTCGGTCGTCGACGAGGACGCCTGCGGCGCCTCGGGCGGCGCGCCCACGGGCTTCGAGGCCTGCCGCGCCGAGGTGTGCTGCCGCGGCGAGGCCGGCCCGATGGTCGTCTCGGCCCTCGAGTGTCCGGCCGGCGGTCAGCTGCCGCTGGCCGAGTGCCGACCGGCCAATGTCTGCTGCGCCACCGACGACGGCCCCGCGACGGTGCCCGAGCCCGAGTGCCCCCGCGAGCAGCGCCTGGCCCCCGAGCGCTGCGCCGAGCCCACCGACGTGTGCTGCCGCCTGCCCGACGGCGGGCTGGCCCAGACCCTGGACACGCGCTGCCGCGACGCCGGCGGCGAGATCGCCGACGACGCCGCCTGCGAGGCCGAGGTGTGCTGTGAGCGCCCGGACGGCCCCGCGGTCGTGCCCGTGCTGACCTGCTCGGTGGACGCGGTGCTGCCCGGCGACGCCTGCCGGCCGCCCGACGTGTGCTGCACGCTGGACGACGGGCAGCGCGTGATCGTCCCCGGTGATCGCTGCGCCGAGGGCGCCTCGGCGCCGGTCGAGGCGTGCGACACGACGCGCATCTGCTGCCTGGGCCGCGACGGCGGCCTGGCGATCTCGACCGCCTTCGAGTGCGCGATCGACGACGGCCGCGAGGTGGCCGCCGACCGCTGCTTCGAGCCCGTGTGCTGCGAGACGCCCGACGGTCCGCAGGCGGTGCCGGCCTACCTGTGCGACCGCGGCCAGCGGCTCGAGGCCGCGGCCTGCGACCCCGACGCGCCGGTGTGCTGCCGCCTGCCCGACGGCGCGCTGGCCGAGATCGGCGCGGCGCGCTGCGCCGACGCCGGCGGGCGCGAGGCGCCGGCCGACGCGTGCGAGGCCGAGGTGTGCTGCGCCTTCCCCGACGGGCCGCGGACGGTGTCGGCGCTGGCGTGCGCGCCCGAGCGCGTGCGCCCGGCTGCCGAGTGTCGCCCGGCCCAGGTGTGCTGTGAGACGGCGGCGGGCCCGGCGTACGTGCCCGAGCCCGAGTGCGCCGCCAACCTGGTGCTGCCGGCCGAGGCGTGCGAGCCGCCGCCCCCCGCCGACGTCTGCTGCCGCCTGCCCGACGGCTCGCTGGCCGAGCTGCCCGAGCTGCGCTGCGTCGACGCCGGCGGCCGGGTGACCACCGACGACGTGTGCGCCGCCGAGGTCTGCTGTGATCGCCCCGACGGGCCCGACGTGGTGCCGGCGCTGACCTGCGACCCCGCGCGCCGGCTGCCCTTCGAGCGCTGCCTGCCGCCCGAGGTCTGCTGCGAGACGGCCGAGGGCCCCCGCGTGGTGCCCGGCGACGCGTGCCCGGACGGCGCCGCGCTCGAGCCCGACGCGTGCGTGCCGGTCGAGCCCGCGTGCTGCCGGCTCCCCGACGGCACGGTGGCGATGGTGACGCCGGATCGCTGCGCCGCGGCGCAGGGCGCGCCCGCCGAGCCCGCGGCCTGTGAGGCCGACGTCTGCTGCGCGCTGCCCACCGGCGCCGGCTATGCGCCGGCCCTCGAGTGCCGGCGGCCGCTGCCCGAGGCCGACTGCGCCGTGCCGCCCGTCTGCTGCTTGCTGGGCGACGGCAGCACCGACCACCTGCCCCTGGCCGACTGCCGCCGCCGCGGCGGCCTCGAAGCGCCCGAGGTCGTGTGCGCCGGCGAGCTGGTGTGCTGCGCGACCGACGACGGCCCGGCCCCCGCGGCTGCCGCCGAGTGCGACGCGGTGCTGCCCATCCAGGACTGCGCGCCGCCGCCCGACCAATGCTGCGTCAGCACCGACGGTCGCATCGGCTACTTCTCGGCCGGCGAGTGCGACGTGCCGCTCGAGCCGGCCGACTGCGAGGGCGACGTCTGCTGCGCGCTGCCCAACGGCGGCTTCGGCACGCTGCCGGCGGTCGAGTGCCCGCGGCCCGCCCCCTTCGAGGCCTGCCAGCCGGGCGGGTGCTGCCTGCTGCCCGACGGCAACGCCGAGATCCTCAACCCGCTGCAATGCCGCGAGGCCGGCGGGGTCGAGGCGCCGGGCGAGGTGTGCAGCGGCGACGCGGTGTGCTGTGAGACGCCCGATGGTCCGCTGCCCGTGGCGGCGGCCGCGTGTGAGGTGCGCCTGGCCTGGGACCGCTGCCTGCCGCAGCCGCCGGTGTGCTGCCGCCTCGCCGACGGGGGCGCCGGCTTCGTGCCGGGGGATCAATGCGCGGTGCGCCTGCCCGACGAGGCGTGCGCGGGGCCGGCGCTGATCTGCTGCGAGCTCGACGCCGGCGTGTTCGGCCCGGCGCCCGAGGGCGAGTGCGCGCGGCCCGCCGATCCCGCCCGCTGCGAGCCGCAGGTGTGCTGCTCGCTGCTCGAGGGCGGCGTGCGCACGCTGCCCGAGAGCAACTGCGGCGAGCGCGGGGGGCTGGTGGTGCCCGAGGCCTTCTGCGCCGGAGACGCCGTGTGCTGCGACACGCCGGACGGCCCGCAGATCGTGCCGGCCGGCGAGTGCGAGGCGACCCTGCCGCTGCCCGAGTGCCCCGTGGTCGAGGTCTGCTGCGCCTTCGATGATGGCACGGTGGGCTACGCACCGGAGGGCCTGTGCCCCCAGCGCATCGACGACATCGAGTGTCGGCCCGCCCTCGTGTGCTGCGAGGGCGCGGACGGCCAGTTCCAGCCGACGCCGGCCGAGCTCTGCGCCGCGCCGGTCGATCCCGCGCGCTGCGCGCCCCAGGTGTGCTGCGTGCGCTTCGACGGCGCGGCCCAGTACCTCGACGAGGTGACCTGCGCCGAAGTGGGGGTCGCGCAGGCGCCCAACGAGTTCTGCGCGGGCGAGCTGACGTGCTGCGCCCTCGCGGACGGCGTGGGCGTCCTGCCCACGGCCGAGTGCGGGGCGCCCCTGCCCCTGCCCCTGTGCGCCGACAACGCCGTCTGCTGCGCCGACGCGGACGGCAACCTGGGCTACCGCCCCCAGCAGGACTGCCCCGCGCCGCTGCCCGTCGAGGCGTGCCAGGACGACATCGCGTGCTGCGAGGTGAACGCGGGCGTCTACCGCCTCGCGCCGCGCGACGGCTGCGCCCTGCCCGCCGAGCCCGAGGCGTGCCTGCCGCCGCCGCCGCCGGTGTGCTGCGGCCAGCCCGACGGCACCTTCACGCAGGTGCCCGCCGACGCCTGCGCGGGCGGGCCGGTCGACCCGCTGTTCTGCGCCGTGCCGGGCGTGGTCTGCTGTGACACGGGCAACCCGCTGGTCGGCGCCACGCTGCTCTCGCGCGCCGAGTGCGTGCCGCCGGCCACGCCGACGGACGGCGCCCGCTGCGATGGGCAGGAGCTGGTGTGCTGCACCGTGCCGACCGGCGAGCACGTCCTGATGGCGGCGCAGTTCTGCCGGCTCGGGCAGGGCGATCTCGAGCCCATCGATGCCTGCTTCGCCGACGAGACCTGCTGCCGGCTGCCGGATGGCGCCGCGATCACGCTGCCCGGCGTCGAGTGCGCGCTCGCCGGCGGCGAGCCGGCGCCCGTCGACGCGTGCCCGGCCCCGCCGGTCTGCTGCCAGCTGCCGACCGGCGAGACGTTCGACGCGCCGGCGGACGAGTGCGACGCCCGCCAGGGCGCGGCGGTCGACCCCCGGCTGTGCCAGGAGCCGATCGTGTGCTGCGCGCTGCCCACCGGCGAGGCCTTCGGGCTGCCGGCGGGCGAGTGCGACGCCATCGGCGGGCAGATCGCCGATCCGGCGCTCTGCGACGAGGGCCCGGCCGTGTGCTGCGTGCTGCCCATCGGTGACGCGGTGGTGCTGCCCGAGCGCGAGTGCGACGCCAGCGGCGGCGCGGTCGGCGACCCCGCGCTCTGCGACCCGGGCCCGGCGGTGTGCTGCGTGCTGCCGACGGGTGAGGCCCGGCCCTTCCCCGACGCCGACGGCTGCGTCGCCGAGGGCGGCCAGCCGGGCGCGCTCGCCGCGTGCGAACCCGCGCCCCCGGTGTGCTGCGACCTGGGCGACGGCTTCGGCCCGCTGCCCGAGGACCAGTGCCCGCGGGCCGTGGCCGACGTCTTCTGCGCGGAGCCCGGTCTGGTGTGCTGCGACGCGCGCCAGTTCGGCCTGGGCACCTTCGTCGCGGCCGCCGAGCTGTGCGCCGGGCTGATCGGACCGACCGACGCCGGGGAGTGCCCTGACGCGCCCCTCATCTGCTGCGACACGCCCAATGGGGTGGGCTGGGCCGCCGAGGACGGGTGCGCGCTGGCCGGCGATCCGACCGACCCGGGGCTGTGCGAGGGCGAGGCGCCGGTCTGCTGCCTGCTGGCCGACGGCCGGGCCGAGACGGTCCCCTCGGTCGACCGCTGCGCGGCGCTGGGCGGCGTGCCGGGTGATCCGCTCGCCTGCGAGCCCCCGATGCCCGAGGTGTGCTGCGCCGAGGGCGACGCCTTCGCGGAGCAGCCGCTCGACGCCTGCGCGACGCCGGTCGCCGCCACCTTCTGCCAGGAGTCCGGGCTGGTGTGCTGCGACGCCTCGGCGGTGGGCCAGGGCACCGGCATCGTCAGCGGCAGCCTGTGCATCCAGCCGGCGCGGGTGATCGAGCCGACCGCCTGCGAACCCAACCCGCTGGTCTGCTGTCGCACGCTGCCCGGCGCCGTCGGGTGGGGCTCGCGCGAGGCGTGCGCCCTGGCCCTCGGGCAGATCATCGACGAGACGGAGTGCCGCCCCTGAGGGGGCCGCGAGGCGGGGGCGCTCTACAAGGTGTTGGCGGCGATGGCCATGCCGGGCCGCCAGCGCCAGTAGAGGTGCTTCAGCCGACCCACCTGCTCGATGCGGCGCGCCCAGCCGCGGCGCTGCCGCCACTTCCAGGCCACCCGCTGCGTGCAGAAGAACTGCACCGTGGGATCCTTCAGCCACGCGGGCACCTCGAGGGCGCCGACCACCGACCGCAGCCCGGCCCAGAGGTGGCGGACGCGGACGCGGTGGGCGGGGCACTCGCGCGCGAACTGGCGGCGGGCGGTGAGCACCTCGAGCATCGGCTCGCCGCGCAGCAGGCTGCGGTTGTGCGCCACCTGCAGCACGGCCTCGACCTCGCGCCAGTCGTGCGTCGCCTCGGCGCAGCCGACGTCGGCGGCGACGAGCATCGTGGCGACCAGGTAGGCGGTGAAGCCCATGCAGACCTCCTCGGACCAGACCGCTGAACTGACGTTCAGCCGAGCCAGCGTCCGTCGGGTTGTATCAGAATCGCGTCGGCAGATCCCAACTCTGACTGGAATTGAGTGGGATGATGTGTGCAATGATGCCACCGCCGACCATCGGGGAGTGATTCTGTGATGTCCGAGAGATTCCGGCTGGTTGCGATCCTGGCGCTGGTGGGTTTGGTCGCCTGCGACGACGGTGACGACGGGTCGCCGGCAACCCAGGCCGACGCGCAGGCCACGACCGACGGGTCGCCCGTGGAGGACGCCGCGGCGTCGGACGGGGGGGGAGACGCGGGAGCCGACGCGACCCCGGATCCCGACGTGGGCCCGCCCGACTGGGGTGACCCCGACTGCGATCCGCTGGATCCCGGCGCCTGCGCGCTGCCCTGGCCCTCGAGCGCGTACCTGGTCGAGGACGACGCGCGGGCGACCGGCTACACGCTGACCCTGGGCGACGGCACGCTGCCGGCCAGCGTCACGACCGGCGCCATCGACCCCACGGCGTGGCTGCGGATGGACGGGTACGGCCTGGGTGTGCCCATCCTCGCCCTCTTCCCCGAGCTGGACGCGTCGGCCCTGGCCGGCGAGTACGACGTCGCCGAGTCGCTGGCCGAGGACGCCGCCATCCTGCTGCTCGAGGTGACCGACGCCGGCACGCGGCGCGTGCCCTACTTCGCCGAGCTGGACGCCCTGGCCCCCGAGGCCGGGCCGGCGACGCTGATCGTGCGCCCGGCCGAGATCCTGCGGCCCGACACGCGCTACGTCGTCGCCTTCCGCGGCCTGCGCACCGTCGGCGGCGCGCCCATCCCGCCCAGCGCCGCCTTCGCCGCGCTGCGGGACGGCGCCACCGAGGGCGATCCCGCACTCGGCCCGCGCCAGGCCGGCTTCGACGAGCTGCTCGCGCTGCTCGACGGCGAGGGCGTCGACCGCGCCACGCTGACGCTGGCTTGGGACTTTCACACGGCCAGCGAGGAGGCCCTCTACGGCCGCATGCTGCACATGCGCGACGACGGGCTGGAGGCCGTGGGCGCAGACGGCCCCGAGATCACGTTCGAGCAGATCGACCTGTACGCGCCCGAGGCCGACGACAGCGGCCGCGAGGTGAACCCGTACACCGCCGTGCGCATCCGCGGCACGGCGCGCATGCCGCACTACATGAAGCTGAGCGACGCGTTCCTCGGCGTGCGCGGCTGGATCTTCAACCTGGGCGACGACGGCCAGCCGGCGCAGGACGGGTGGCGGGACGCGCGCTTCTGGATCAACATCCCGCACAGCGCGCTGACCGGCGACGCGCACGGGCTGGTGATGTACGGCCACGGGCTGTTCGGCGACGGCAAGGACGTGGCCGATCTCGGCTGGACGCGGCTGTGCGGGCAGTACCCGCCGCGCGAGTGCGGGTGGTTCATCGGGCGCATCGCGAACCAGCACGACCTGATCTTCTTCAGCGCGGATCTGCTCGGCATGGCCGCCAACGACCGGGACGAGACGGCGTTGACGATGATCCAGAACCTGGGCTGGTTCCCCTGGCTGTCCGACCGGCTGCACCAGGGGCTTCTGGAGTACGTCCTGCTGACGCGGGGCATGAAGCAGCGACTGCAGGCGGCGCTCGACGCGCACGAGATGACGCGCGACCTGGGCATCACGGTCGACCCGACGCAGGTGTACTACTCGGGCATCAGCCAGGGCGGCATCTTCGGGCCCACGTTCCTCGCGCTGAGCCCGGACGTCACGCGCGGCCACCTGGGCGTGCCGGGCATGAACTACAGCACGCTGCTGGGGCGCTCGGTCGACTTCGAGCCCTTCTTCGGCATCCTGATGCAGGCGCACCCCGATCGCGTCGACCAGCTGGTGATGCTGGCGGCCATCCAGCAGCTGTGGGACGCCGTGGATCCGGTGAGCTACTACCCGAAGCTGTCGGCCGATCCCTTCCCCGGCAACGCGCCCAGCCACGTCATCGCGGCGCCCGCGCGCGGCGACTACCAGGTGTCACCGATGACGCTCGAGATCGCCGCGCGCAGCGACGTGGGGCTGGCGGTGATGGCCAACTACGACGCCGACCGGTCGGTCGAGCTGGTCGAGCCGGTGCCCTACCCGCACACCGGCAGCGGCATCGTGATGTGGCACTTCGGCAACCCGTGGCCCATGCCCGGCAACCGCCCGCCGCCCGAGGACGAGTGGGGCGATCCGCACGAGTCCGGCCGCCACTACGACCCGCACAACGAGCAGATGGTGCACTTCTTCCGCACCGGCGAGATCATCGACGTGTGCGACGGCGTGCCCTGCCCGAACGAGCCGTGACCGCGCCGCTCTGCTAGATTGTCCGGGTGTCGCGAAGGAGGAGCCGATGGGCGAGCCAGCCACCCGACCGAAGATGACCATCGACGAGTACCTCGCCTTCGAGCAGGCAGCCGACGTACGCCACGAGTTCATCAACGGCGAGGCATACGCGATGGCCGGCGGAACGGCCGAGCACGCCGCCATCGCGGCCAACGTCATCGGGGCGCTCATCGTCCGATTGCGTGGCCGACGGTGCCGACCGACGACCAGCGATCAGCGCATCTTCGTGCCGGCCACCGAGGCCTTCTTCTACCCGGACATCTCGGTCATCTGCGGCGGCTACCAGTACGCCGACCGTGATCCCAACGGCATCGTCAACCCCAGGGTCATCTTCGAGGTGCTCTCGCCCAGCACCACCGACCACGATCTCGGCACCAAGTTCCAGCACTACCGCCGGCTCGAGAGCCTGGAAGCCTACGTGCTGGTGCACGCCGAAGAGCGCCGCATCGAACATCGACAGCGCCTCGAGGACGGCGGCTGGCTCATCCGCGAGGTGACCGAGGGCGACCTCGCCCTGCCCGCGCTCGACATCGCGATCCCGCTCGACGAGGTCTACGACCTCACCGACGTGCGCCCCGGCTGAGCCTCACACCTCCATCTGGAAGCGCTTCTCGCTCGGCCGGTCGGCCGTCGCGTCGGGGAGCGTTCGGTCGCCGCGCTCGGCGGCGCGCAGCAGCTTCAGGATGGACGGGCCCAGCACGTCGATCTCGGTCGACATGTACTGTTCGCCGCCGAAGCGACGGATGGCGTCGGCCTGCACCTTCAGCACCTCGGCGTCCTGGGCGAAGATACGGCGGCCAACCGGCTTGGCGACCAGCTTCACCAGCCACGCGGGCACGGGCAGCTTGAAGGTGACCGCCGCCCACAGCTTCGTCGTGAAGTCGTCGATGGGCGTCAGCATGCTGGACACGACGACGTGGCTCTTCTCGCCCAGCCGATACTCCACCTGGGCGACGCAGGGCAGGATGAAGCGATCGAAGTGCTCGACGACGCCGCCCTGCGGCGCCAGCAGGCGGCCGACCAGCCCCTCGGGCCGAGGCTCGCCGATGTACTCCGCCTCGACGCGGTCGGGCCAGCGGCGCAGCACGACGTCGATGACGTTGCCCGGGCCGTCCTTGCGGAACAGGCCCGAGTGGAGGAAGCGCGTGTGCGGCACGTCGAGCGCGTTCTCGGCGACGGCGTGCAGCGTGCCGGCGGTCACGAAGGCGTCGCGCACCGTGTGATAGCCCGGCGTGTCCACCAGCGGCAGCCGGAAGGGATCGCGCGCCGGCTCGACGTCGGGCTCGCCGTAGACCCAGACATAGCCGTCCTGCTCGCGGCAGGCGAAGGCCTGCACGCGGCGGCCGCGACCCGCGCCCTCGCCGCACAGGCTGGGCACGCGCTGGCAGGCGCCGTGGGCGTCGAACTGCCAGCCGTGGTAACCGCACTCGAGGTGCGGCCCCTTCACGTTGCCCGTCGACAGCGGCACGTTGCGGTGCGGACAGCGATCGAGCAGCGCGCCCACGCTGCCGTCCTCGGCGCGGTACAGCGCCAGCGGCACGCCCAGCACCGTGGCGGCGAGCGGGCGGTCGCGCAGCTCGCTGGACGCGCAGGCGACGTACCAGTCATCGGCGACGCGCGCGGCCGAGGTGTGACCCTTGGCGGCGGGCGGCAGCAGGCGGAGCTCGGGCGAGGTCATCGATCTCCCTCGATCGGGCCGGGTTCGGCCGCGTTGGGGGCGGGGGCGCCGTGATCCGGGCGGCGGCGCGAGAACACCAGGCGCTCGCCCTCGGCGTGGCGGCGACGGTAGCCGAACAGGTGGAACAGGTTCACCACCTGATAGCGCGCCATCCCCGGATCCACGACGTAGTGATCCGGACGCTCCGGGTGGGGGTGCACGCCGGGCAGGTGGGTGATCCAACGCTCCAGCGAGCCCCGGCGCAGCCGCGCGGACAGGTCCAACCAGAAGGGCCGCACCGGCGTCGCCAGGAAGAAGCCGTCGTCTCCGCGCGGCTGGTAGCGGGGCAGCATCACGTGGCCCTCGAGGGGCGCCTCGATGACCCCCTCGGCGTCGTCGGCGAGGGGCTGCCCTTTGACCACGTGGTCGAAGTTGCGGAAGCCGGGGCGCATCACGAAGCCGTCGCCGTCGTCGGTGCGCTGCCGGTGCCGGATCTCGAGCACCGGCGGCAGATCGAGCGCGTGGCCGCGGAGTGATCGACGGTGCTCGGGCAGCCAGGGGCAACAGTCCTCGTCCACCGCGCCGGCCGCCTCGAGGGCCAGCCAGACGATGCTGGTGTGTACGTCGATGGACGCCGGATCGTCGTGCTGGCCCGCCTCGACCCCGACGCCGACGTGGCCCTGCTCGACGAGCCAACTCATCAGCGTACCGTCGATGGTCTCGTCGAGCCCCAGCACCGTCGGGATGCACAGGGACAGCGCGATGGTGCGGTTGCGCAGCGTGTCGCCCAGCACGGCGAAGGGCGGGCCATGGCTCGACATGCTGTGCAGATCGAGGCACACCATCGGCCCGGCCGCCTGCGCGAGCAAGGGATCCAGCACCGCCAGCAGGGCGCGCTGCTCCTGATCCTCGGGTCCGTCCAGCGCCGGGTCCCGCGCCCGCAGCGCGTCGACCGCCTCGGGCACCCAGTCACGGTTCAGATCGCGTTGCAGGTAACGCTCCCCGGCGGCGTGGGCCTGCGCGTTGCCCACCACGCCGAAGAGGCGTCCCCGCAGGGGCACCTGCGCCTGATGCAGCTGCGCCAGCACCCGCCCGATGGCCAGCAGGCCCGAGGGCTCGTTGCCGTGGATGGCCCCGACGACCACCACCGTGGGCCCGGGGCGTCCGGTGTCATAGGCGCCGAGGATGCGCTCGGTCAAAGGCTCACGTCCGCCGCCAACGCTCAGCGTCCCTCCCGCAGGTACTCTTCCAGCAGGCGGCCCGACACCTCGATGAGATCCGGCTCGGTGACCAGCCCCACCAGCGTGCCGTCCTCGACCACCGGCAGGCAGGCCAGCTTGTGCTCGCGCATCAGGTGGATCAACTCCAGCGTCGTGGTGTCCGGCCCCACCGTCCGCGGCGCCGGGTTCATGATCTCGGCGACCGTGGGCATGTCCTCGCCGTTGCGCCCCACCCCGTTGGCCACCAGCCGCAGCAGCGCCCGGTGCGACACCAGGCCCACCAGCTTGCCCTCGTCGTCCTCGACCGGCACGTGCCGGATGTGGCTCCAGTCCATCATGCTGGCGGCGAGATCGACGATGTCCTCGGGCTGCACCGTACACAGGTCGGTCGTCATGATCTGCCGCGCCGTCTGGTAGCTGGCCAGCGCCTCGGCGGGCATGTCGGCCAGCGTCGCGAGCGCCCAGGTGTGGACGGCCCCCCCGGCGCGCTGGTTGTCGCGCATCGCGGCGGCCACCTGCCGGTGCCGCAGATCGGCGGTGCCCCGCTCGCCCATCGCCTGCAGCGACGACAGCACCCATTGGGAGCCCGTCTGCTCGCTGCGCACGCGCTCCTCGACGGTGCCCAGGTACCGATCGACGTCGGCGCCGTCGATGCCCGCCTCGATCAGCCCGTCGCGCGCCATGGGCAGCAGCCGTTCGAGCAGCAGCGTCGACGCCGACACCACCTTGCCCCCGGTCCAGGTGAACTGCGCGCGCAGCCCCTGCCGCGCCGCCGAGAAGAAGTTCTCCTTGGCCGCATCGAAGTCGAGCTGCTCGTGGATGGGCACCGGCTCCTGGCTGAGGGCGGCCATCAGGCCGTAGAACAGCGCCGCGTTGGCGACCTCGTCCTGCACCGAGGGCCCCGAGGGCAGCACGCGGTGCTCGATGCGCAGATGCGCCACCCCGTCGGCGACGCCGTAGCAGGGGCGGTTCCAGCGATAGACCGTGCCGTTGTGCAGGCGCAGCGCGTAGAGCTCCGGCACGCCCCCCTGCTGCACGACGGCCACCGCGTCCTCGGGCTGCTCGAGGGCCAACACCGCGCGGTGGCGCGTGATGTCGTCGCGGTACAGCTCGAGCACGCTGTCGCGCACCCAGGCGTCGCCGAAGTGAACGCGCGGCCGGGCGCCGCGATCCTGGTGGCCCGACGAGCGGGCGTCCACCGAGCGCTCGAACAGGGCGATGCGCGTCTCGGCCCACAGCCGGTGCCCCATCAGCAGGGGCGAGTTCACCGCGGCCGCCAGCACCGGCGCCGACACCGCCTGCGCCTGGTTGTACAGGCGCGCGAACTCGGCGGGCGACACCTGGAAGTGGATCTGGAAGCTGGTGTTGCACGCCTCGAACATGACCGAGTCGTGGGTGGTCTCGAACTGGTCGAGGCCCTTGATGTAGACGTGAAACTTACCGCCGCGCAGCCGCGACATCACCCGATTCAGCTCGAAATACCGGGGGTTGGGCGTCATGCTGTCGAGCCCGATGTCGGCCTTGCCGAGCGTCGGCAGGATGCCCGCGAGCAACACGTCGGCGCCGCAGGCCTCGGCGCTCTGGCGCGTCCTGCGCACCAGATCGTCCAGCTCGCGCTCCATCTGGCTCAGGCAGTCGCCGCCGAACACCTGGGGCGTCAGGTTGCCCTCGAGGTTGTAGAGGGCGAGCTCGGTGGTCAGCCGCGCATCGTTCGCGCGCGCGAGCACCTCGGTCGCCTTCTTCGCCGGCCGCAGGCGCTCGTCGACGAGGAACATCTCCTGCTCGGCCCCGATGCGCCGGATGCCGGTCTCGAAGCGATCGGTGGCCAGCAGCATCTCGAGCGCCCGCACGTCGTCGAGCAGCTGCTTCGTGAACGCACGCCGGCGCGCTTCACCCAGCGTCAGCACATCCTGCTCGCCCATGGATCACCTGCCGACCACGTCCTCGGCGACCTTACGGCAGCCGGCGCCCGCCCGGCAATGGAGGGGTGGCCCCCGGGGCTGCTCACGAGCCTTTGGTGCTCCCTCCAACCGGCTGTCAGCTGTCAGCTCTCAGCTGTCAGCCGGGCTCCGTTCCCTGTGCTGCGCTCGAAACCGCCCGGCAAGCTCCAGGGACCGGGCGACCGGGCACAAGGTACAATCGCCGCGGCGGAGCTGAAAGCTGACCGCTGAGAGCTGATAGCCCGACGGTCATGGCGCACCGTGCGGTCAGACAACGGGGCTGAATCACACCCGTGGGCGCGGCTCACTCGCCGACCACCGACACCGGATCCATCGAGAAGAACAGGCACACGCTGACCGCGTCGCAGTCGGGCTCGAGGGACGGGTTGCAGGGGGTCGGGCCCTCCGGGGCCAGGCGGGCGTCGGCGTCGCCCACGAAGAAGAGCACCAGGTCGCGGATGGCGGGCACCGGCTGGTCGAGCACGAAGCGCCGCAGCTCGGCGCAGCGCTCCGGCGCTTCGGGCGCGTCGCAGAGCGCGATCAGCGTCTCGACCCAGCGATCGATCTCGCCCACCGAGAGGTAGCCCTCGATGCGCCCGTCACGCAGCGCGAAGCCCTGCTCGGCCGCCCCGACCCGGCCGTGGATGGTGGCCTGCGCCAGCTCGATCGACAGGCTGGCGCCCTGCGCCTCCGCCAGGTTCAGGGGCACCTCGAAGGTGCTCGGGCCGCCGGCCACGCGACCGCCGGGCCCGACCGCCAGACCCTCGAAGCGCACGCGGGCCGGCGCCGCCGGATCGTCGCCCTCGAAGCCGCTGGGGGCCGGCGCGAAGCCATCCTCGACCTGGCGCCCCGCGAAGAACCACAGGTCGACGGCCTCGATCTCGTCGATGGGCCGCCCCACCGGCCAACCGCGGATCCACCCGAGCTGGACGAAGGGGATCACCCCGTCCGCGTTCGGACGCAGGAAGGCGTCGAGCGCGTCCGGCGACTGCTGCACCAGGCCGCGCAGCCCCGCGCCGGCGTTGAGCCCCGCCAGCCGGCAACCGCGATCCCGCGCGTCCTGGGAGTCGAGCGGCACGTCGAGGCGCACGGTGCGCGCGGCCGGCGACCACGGCCCCGCGGCCGCGCGCCGCTGACAATGCAGCGCGCCCGCGCAGGAGGCGTCGGCGCAGTCGCTCAGCCCGTCCGCGTCGTTGTCTCGACCGTCGCCACAACGCTCGACCGAGCCGCAGACGCCGTCGCAGGCCGGATCGCCACAGTCGATGTCGCCGTCGCCGTCGTCGTCGAGGTCGTTGGCGCAGTGCTCGACGGGCGCGGTGGGATCGACCGACTGGCGCGGGCCCACCCGCACCTCGACCGCGGCGTCGGGCAGCGCGAAGAAGGGCTGCAGCGCCAGCACGCGCCCGCCCGCCCGCGCGAGCAGCGCCTGGGGGCCGGCCGGCGCGTCGAAGAGGGTGAACCGCCCGCCGGGGCCCGTGTGAGCGGCCTCCGGTGCGGGCGCGAGGGCCTGGTAGTAGACCGGCGGCTGGGCGGCCGGGCGGAGCAGGTGCACCGTCGCCCCAATCAGCGGCCGACGCGCGCAGTCCCGGGCCTGGCCGAAGACGAAGGCATCGCGCAGCGCGATCGCCGGCCGCCCGGCGGCGCGCGGCAGTCCGGTCCACGCGGCGTCCGGCACCGGCGCGAGCGTCACCTCGGCCCAGATGGACCGACCGTCCGTCCGCAGGTCGCAGGGATCGGCGCCGCAGTCGGCGGCGCCCTCCCCGATGCAGGGCCGGAGGAAGTGCCCGACGCTGTAGGTGGGCGCGAAGCCGGGGCCGTCGACGCGGTAGACCAGCCAGCGATCCGTGGCCACGTCCTCGAGGGTGAAACACTCCCCGGCGGCGTCGGCGCAGGGGGTCGAGATCGCCTGCGCGAGGAGGACCTCGGGTCGATCGGCGCGGCGGTCGACGCAGGCCTCGGTCAGCGCGCGCCCGCCGAGGAGGTCGACGGCCGAGACGCCGGCGTCGCGGCAGGGGGCGACGTCGAAGCCCGCCGCGTCGTAGACCCGCACGCGCAGCCCGGCCGCCGCGCCCGCGCCGTGCAGCGGGGCGAGGCGGCCACGTACGGTGATCTGGGGCGGGCCCGTGCGGGCGGCCGGTGGGCGCGCGTGGCAAGCGAGGTCGGCGGGGGCCGGGGGATCCTCGCCGCAGGCCGCGACCGCGGGCGCCTCGGGGGGCGGACCGACGCAGACGCCGAGGACGCAGCCGCAGGGATCGTCGGCGGCGCAGGCCGCCTCGCCCCGGTAGGCCGGTCGGGGCACGTCGGGCGGCGGCGCGGCGTCGGGGGCGGCGTCCGGCGTGGCGTCCGGCCCCCCGTCGGCGGGCGCCGCGTCCGCCCCCGCCTCGGACGCGGCGTCGACGGACGCGTCGACGCCGCGGTCCGGCGCCGCGTCGCGCGGCGGCCCGCCGTCGGGCGCGGCGTCCTCGGGCGGCCCCGCGTCGAGCGCTGCGTCGCGAGGCGCGCCGTCGGGCGCGGCGTCCACGCGCGCGTCGGGCGCCGCGTCGGCGGACGGGCCGGGATCGCCGTCGCGGCCCACGTCGACGACCGGCGGCGACGCACCACCGCCGTCGTCACAAGCGAGGAGGAGCGAGCCCACGAGCAGGAGCGGCCAGGAGCGCATCGGCGCATGGTCGGCCAAGGTGCGCCCGCGGGCAAGCGGGCCGGCCGTGAACGCCGCTTCACGGGCCGCGCCGTCGACGCGCGATGACAGGTCGGGCCGCGAAGCCCGGGGTGGCGCGGCGAGGGCCGCCGGCACGCGCCTGGCAATGCCGGTCGACCGCACGACGCCCTCGGAGGATTCCATGCGCTGCCCGCCCCTACCCGCCCTGCTCATCCTGCTGACCGGACTCACCCTCGCCGCCTGCAGCGGCGACGGCGGCGCCGCCTCGGGCGCCGCCTACGACAGCCCCCCCTACGCGCCGCCCCCCGGCGGCGCTGCGCCCGCGCGCACGCCGCCGCCCGCCTCGCCCCACGACGGCGAGAACTACGAAGACTACGGCGCCAACCCCTTCGTGGCGGCGGCGGAGGACAACCTGGTCACCTTCGCCGTCGACGTGGACACCGCCAGCTACACGCTGATGCGGCGCGATCTGAACGGCGGCCGCCTGCCCGCGGCCGCCGGGGTGCGCGTGGAGGAGTACGTGAACTTCTTCGACCACCACCTCGCCGGCCCCGCCGCCGACGATCCCGCCCCCTTCGCCGTCCACCTCGAGGCCGCCCCGTCGCGCTTCGGCGCGGGCCTGCACCTGCTGCGGGTGGCCCTGAAGGGCTACGCGTTGAGCGACGAAGACCGCGCGCCCGCCAACCTCGTCTTCCTCGTCGACGTGAGCGGCTCGATGCAGTCGGCCGACAAGATCGGCCTCGTCCGCCACGCGCTGACGCGGCTGACCCAGACCCTGCGCCCGGACGACACCATCGGCATCGTCGTCTACGCCGGCACCGACGGCGTGCTGCTGCCCCCCACGCCCGTCGCGCAGCGCGCGGCGATCCTCGACGCCATCGCCGGCCTGTCGAGCGGGGGCAGCACCCACGGCGAGGCCGGCATCCGCGCCGCCTACGACCTCGCCGAGGCCGCCTACCGCCCGGGCGGCATCAACCGCGTGGTCTTGTGCAGCGACGGCGACTTCAACGTCGGCCTGACCGGCGACGCCCTGCTGGCGGTCATCGAGCGCTTCCGCGATCGCGGCGTGACCCTGTCGGTGTTCGGCTTCGGCAGCGGCAACTACAACGACCGCGACATGGAGCAGCTGGCCAACCGCGGCAACGGCAACTACGCCTACGTCGACAGCCAGGCCGAGGTCGAGCGCGCGCTGGTCGAGGGCGTCAGCGGCACGCTGCAGGTGATCGCCAAGGACGTGAAGGTGCAGGTCGAGCTGAACACCGACCTCGTCGT
>JAUHXL010000659.1 GCA_030426945.1 bacterium | reverse complement strand
CTGCCGACGCTGCAGGTGGCCATCGAGACCGGCCCCCCCCAGACGCGCACCAACTTCACCAGCACCGCGATGGTGACGACGTGGCTGGCCGCCGTGGGGCGCGCGGCCACGCAGCACGGGCGCGCCCAGGCCGCGGTCGCGCGGCGCTATCAGGCGTTGGGCCGCAACGACCTGGCCCTGCGCGTCGCGCAGCGGGCCTACAACGCGGTGTATTGGCAGTCGCTGGTGTTCGGCGACCTGCTCGAGCGGCTGTACGAGGGGGCGGGCGGCGCCCAGCGCGCGCAGCTGGCCGACGCGCGCGAGCAGGCCGAGCGCGGCTTCGAGAGCGCGCTGCTCGACCTGCGCGAGCTCGACGACGAGCTGGCCGGCGGCCTCAACCGCTTCGGCCTGCCCGATGGCTACGTGCCCTTCCCGGCCCTGGACGCCAACGCCGAGCTGAACGGCTTCGACGTCGTGCTGGCCACGGTGCGCCAGAAGATGGATCTGGCCCGCCTGCGCGAGCAGGCGGCGCTGATGGCCGGGCGCGACTTCGACACTGATCGCGTGCAGTTCCAGAACGAGCTCGCGCGCATCGCCCAGACCTACGAGGCGCAGCTGGCCGAGGTGTGCGGCACCTTCCGCGGGCCCGGCGGCGTGGATCTGCCGGCCACCCGGCGCTACGCCGATCTCGACCCGCGGCTGGCGTCGGTGGGCGATCCCTGCGGCGTGGTGGGCACCGGCCTCATCCACCAGGCCTACGGGGCGGTGAAGGCGGCCGAGCAGGAGATCCTGCGGGTGGAGGCCGGCATCGACCGCATCTACCGCGAGGTCGAGATCGAAGCGAATCGGGTCAGCGAGTACTGCGGGGTCATCGCGTCGCTGGCGAATTATCGCTACCGGCGCGCGGGCGAGGAGATCAGCCTCGAGCGGGACATCGCCGAGACGCAGGCCGAGCTCGAGAAGACCGAGCGCCTGAAGGGGACCATCGAGGGCGTCGCGGGCGGGTTGGGCAACTGCGACAGCATCGGCGGCTGCATCGGCACCGCGATCAGCGTCGGCGCGACGATCGGCACCTACGCGGCCACCGAGCAGACCTTCCAGGAGTCGCAGCGCAACGTCGCGGATCTCGAGGCGCAGCGCGCGCAGATGCAGGCCGAGACCGCGCGCTGGGAGACCGAGCAGCAATGCGACATGGCGCAGATCGACGGCGACGCGCGCATGGCGAGCATCGCGCTGGGCCTGGCCGAGCTGCGCATCGGTCTGGCCGAGGCGACGCTGCAGACCGAGCTGGCGCTGAGCGAGGTGCTGCGCCTGCGCAAGCAGGCCCGGCGGCTGCAGCTCGAGCAGGAAGAGACCCTGCAGATGGCCATCGACTTCGAGGCCGCCCGGAACGACCCCACGGTGCGCATCCTGCGCAACGACGCGGTGCTGAACGCCGACGTGGCCTTCCGCGACGCGCTGCGCGAGGTGTACCGGCTGACGCTCATCTACGAGTACTACACCAGCCAGTCCTACGGCCGGCTCAACGACCTCTTCCTGGTGCGCCTGGTGGGCGCGGGCCAGCAGAACCTGGAGAACTACGTCGCCGAGCTGGAGAACGCGTTCCGCGGCTTCGAGGAGGAGTTCGGCAACCCCGACGTGCGCGTGCTGGTGGTGTCCCTGCGCGACGACATGCTGCGCATCCCGCGCATCGACCCCCTGACCCTCGAGCCCCTCGCCGTCAACGAGCGCGCGAACCGGCTGCGCGAGGCGCTGTCGTCGTCGTCCCTGCTCGATCCCAACGGCTACCTGACGGTGCCGTTCCGCACCCGGCTCGAGGATCTGTCGCCCGCCACCCGCAACCACAAGGTGCTGTACATCGAGGCGAACATCGAAGGGAACGACAGCGGCGACTTCCTCGGGCGCGTGTGGGTGCGGCAGAACGGCACCGGCATCGTGCGCACCGTGGCCGGCGATCTCAGCTACTACGCGTTTCCTCAGCGCACCGCGGTGATCGACGCGTTCTTCAACTCGACGCGCGAGTTCGCGATGAGCCCCGAGGTGTACCGCAACTACCGGCTGCGGGACCGACCGCTGGTCAACACGGGCTGGGAGCTGGTGTTCAACCAGCGGGACGAGGTGGTCAACCAGGACGTCAACCTGGGCGCGCTGACCGACATCAAGCTCTACATCTACTACACCGACTTCACGGGGATCTGAGCCCATGCAGAGCGCTCGGTTTCTGGGCCTCACGGTCGCCGCGATGGTGGCGTGCGTCACGGGGTGCGATGACAGCGCGAAGGGGGGCACCGCACCGGACGCCGCCCTCGACGCGACGACCGGCGACGGGGACGGCGGACCGGGGGACGGCGGCGCCGGCGACGCGCGACCGGACGCCCGGCCGATGGTCGACGCGGGCTGCACCGCGGGCCGCATCGGCTGTGCCTGCGCGGACGGCGACTGCACCACCGGGGCGTGCCTCGATGGGCAGTGCGTCGACTGCCGGCCCGGTGACGTCGACTGCGTGTGCCGCCTCAACGGCACCTGCGCCGAGGGCACCTGCGCCGAGGATCGCTGCGTGGCCTGCGTCGACGGGGCCGCGGGGTGCCCCTGCCGGGCGGGGGAGGCCTGCGACGAGGGGCTGACCTGCATGGCCGGGGCGTGCCGGCCCGAGGGCTGCGTCGACGGCGCCGAGGGCTGCCCCTGCGCCGCGGGCGACACCTGTGACGGGGCGCTGCGCTGCGGCGAGGACGCCGTGTGCCGCGCCTGCACCCCCGACATCGCGGGCTGCCCGTGCGCCGCGGGCGCCTGCGAGGGCGCGCTCTTCTGCGACGACGAGACGGATCGCTGCGCCGACTGCCCGGACGCGGAGGCGCCGCTGGGCTGCCCCTGCGACGACGCGGCCGAGGACGGCTGCGCGCCCGATCTGGCCTGCGACGGGGACGACCTGCGCTGCCGCGAGGCGCTCGACTGCGCCGAGGCCTGCGCCCCCGGCCAGGTGTGCGACGACAGCGGGGACGGCGATCCGGTGTGCGTCTCTGGCGAGTGCGTCGACGGCTTCGTCTGGGACGGCGCGGCCTGCGTCGAGGACGGCGGCGTCAGCTGCGACGGGCGCCCGGGCACGCGCGGCATCGCCGCCGAGTGCGCCGCGGCCCAGCAGGTGTGCGTCGACATCTTCGACGGCGCGGTGTGCGTCGACACCTGCCGGACGCTGGGGGCCGAGTGCGCCGCGGCCAACCGCACCTGCGCGCCGCACCAGGGCGCCAGCGACGCGACCTGCGGTGACTGCCTGCCCGGCTACGCCGCCCAGGACGGGGCCTGTGTCCCGCTCGCCGACGCCAACTGCGTGCCCGACGCGCCCGACAGCATCGCGGTCGCCTGCGCGGCGCTGAACCGCCAGTGCGGGCCGCTCGAGGGCGGCGGGGCGGCTTGCGGCGACTGCGTGGGCGGCTTCACGCTCGAGCCGGCGCTCGGCCGGTGCGTGCAGTTCGACGCGTGCGCCGAGCGCGTCTGTGGGCCGGCGGAGTATTGCCGCTTCCCCCAGGAGGGCACCGCCTCGACCTGTGAGGATCGCCCCTGCCCCGACGGCGCGGCCTGGGACGCCGCCGCCGGGGCCTGCGTCGACTGCGCGGTCGACTGCGGCGACGGGCGGCTCTACGCCGAGGTCGTCGACGGGGTGTGCGTCTGCGCCGACGACGTCTACTGCGCCGAGCACACCGACGGGGCGTCGCCCCGCTGCCG
>JAUHXL010000089.1 GCA_030426945.1 bacterium | reverse complement strand
GACGCTCTTGGCCAGCCAGGCCAGATCGCTGACGCGCGCCCAGGCGTCGTCGGGATCCCCCGTGGCCAGGGCCCGCTCGAGGTAGGGCCGCGCGCGGGCCTCGTCACCCAGCCGGCTGAGGGCGCGGCCCACGCTGCCCAGCGCGTCCGCCGAGGACAGGTCGAGCGTCGGCACCGCCAGCCGCAGCGCCCGCCAGGCCTCCTCGGTCCGGTTGAGGCGGGCGAGCACCTCGGCAGCGCGCGCCGCCGGCAGGCCCGGCGGACGCAGCCCCCGGTCGGCCACCGCCTCGAGCAGCCGAAGCCCATCGAGCACCGCGGGCACCGCGTCGGCGCCCAGCGTGTCGAGCTCGGCGCGCGTGCGCTCGGCCCAGTCGAAGGTCGGGAGGCCCGAGAGCCGCCGCGATACCGCGCCGCGGACCTCGGCGTCGAGCGTGACGAGCGCCGCGGCCCCCTCGGGCGCGAGGCGAGGCTGGGCCTGAACGAGGCGCTCGGCGAGGCGCGTCACCGCGGCCTCGAGATCGGCCACCGTCGCCGACGCGGTCACCTCGACGCCCTGATGCTCCCAGCGGCCGGCCCACAGGGCGCTGCCGGTGCGCAGGGCCAGGTGACAGCCCGCGGTGGGCGCGTCCAGCACCTCTTCGAACACCCAGCGCAGCGACTCACTGCGCGGCCCGAAGCCGTAGAGCAGGGCCGCCCCGTCCCGACACTCCGCGCGCAGACGCTCGACGAGGCGCGGGTGCGCGCGCGGCAGGGCGCGCTGGGCGGCGCGGGTCAGCCGCGGCACCCCCACCCAGGGATCGTCGCGCAGCTTCACCAGCAGGCGCTCGCCCGGCAGCACCGGGGCCTCGAGATCCCCGTCGCCGGTGACCACCCGGTGGGGCGCCCCCAGCTCGGCGAGGGTGGCCGCGGCCAGATCGTCCAGGCCGACGGTGACGATCACCGGGAAGGGCAGGGACAACAAGCGCCGCTGGAAGCCGCCCACCGACGAGCGCAGGGCCTCGGCGGTCGGCAGGGCCTCGGCCAGCGCCCGCCCCACCCCCTCGGCCCCCCGCGCCTCGACGAGCAGCTCCATCCGATCCGAGGGGCGGAGGCCCTCCCACTCGGCGCCCTCGGGCAAGCCGGCGCGCAGCTGCTCGAGCAGGGCGTTGGGCTCGGTCGCCGACCCGCCGTGCGCGAAGGCCGGGCCGAGCACCAGCACGCCGCGCGACGCGGCGAGCGCCGCGAGCAGGCCTTCGTGAGAGACGGTGGACATCGCCCGGATGATAGGAGAGCCGGGCCCGATCCGAAAAAACACCACGGTGATCGATTTGGCCCGCAAAGGGCGGACGGTCCCCGCGTCCCGTCTCCGGTGCCGTGTCCGGAGTCCCCCATGACGTCCTTCGTCCGCCCCTCGCTGACCCCCCCCGGTGGCATGTTCGCGCTGCTGTTGGGGCGCGACGATCCCCTGCTCCCCATGCTGGGCAGCGCCCCGTCCCCCCTGTTGCCCACGGTCGTCGTCGATCTGCTGCGCAGCCGCGTCGCCCCGGCGCCGGCCGCCCTGCAGGCCGCGCTCGAGTCTGATCGCGCGCTGCACGCCGCCGCCGAGTGCGCCCTCGCGCTGGACGATCCGCGCTCGTCCGCCCTCGCCCGCGCCATCGGCCGGTGGGGCGTCGAGCACGTGGTCGACCGCGTGCTCGAGGCCGCTTTGGTGCGCCAGACGCTGCACCGCGGCGCGGCCCGCGTCGCGGGCACGGGCCCGATGCTGCGCCGGCACCTCTGGGCCTGCGCCGGCGCGGCGCGCGCGATGGCCCAGGCCGAGGGCGCCGCGCCCGCGACCGTCCGTGAGGCCCAGACCGCCGCGGCGCTGCATCGGGTGGGCGCCGACACCTTCGAGGCCTACGTCCGGCTCCTCGGCCATCCGCTGGTGCATCGCCTCGCCCACGACGATCTCGACCTCGAGCGCGAAGCGGCCCTGCTGGGCGTGCCGCTCCACCGGCTGGCGGCCCGGGTGCTGCAGGAGGCCACGCTGCCGCGGGGGGTGTGGGCGCCCCTGTGGGGCCAGGGCGAGCCCCGCCCCACCGTCGAGGCTCAGCGGCTGGCGCAGGCGCGGCGCGCCGCCCACCTGGCCGGCTACCCCGCCGACGGCGACGTGCGCTCGGTCCCACCGGTGCCCGGCGAAGGCGTGGCGGGGGCCAGCGAGGCCGTCGAGCGCGCGGAGCGCCTCGCGCGGGCGATCACCCGGCTGTCGCGCTGACCTCGGCCCGCCGCCGGGCACGCCCTCCTTGACTTTCCCGACCGCAACCTCCATCCCCTCTGGGGCTTCTCTCGTGGAGAGGCCGCTCCCGGCCCGACTCGAGGACCATGCGCCAGAGAATCCAGAAGCTGCTCGACGACGAGGTGAACCCGATGGTGTCCAGCCACGGCGGGCACATCGAGCTGGTCGACTACGCGAACCGCACCGCCTTCATCAAGATGAGCGGCGGCTGCCAGGGCTGCGCCTCGTCGAAGGCCACGCTGGTCAATGGGGTCGAGGCCGCCATCTTCAAAGCCTTCCCGCGCGTGAAGAAGGTGATCGACGTGACCGACCACGAGGCCGGCGAGAACCCCTACTACCAGTAGGGCGCCGGGCGTAGGCTGGGCCCATGAAGCCCGAGCCCGTCGAAGACCACCAGCAGCAGTTCCGCGCCACCTGCATGCGCTTCGCGCGCGAGCACATCGCGCCGCACGCCGAGGCGTGGGAGGAGGCGGAGCAGTTCCCCCGCGACCTGTACGCAGAGGCCGCGCGCCATGGCATCCTGGGCGCCGGCCTGCCCGAAGCCTATGGGGGCTCGGGGCCGGACGTGCTGCTGCCGCTGATGGCCATCGAGGGCCTGCTGCGCGGGGGCAGCAGCGGCGTGGTGGCCGGCCTGCAGTCCCTCGGCATCGCGCTGCCGCCCATCCTGAACCTGGGCTCTGAGGATCAGAAGCAGCGCTGGGTGACGCCGGCCATCGCCGGGACGGCCATCGCCGCCCTGGCGATCACCGAGCCGGGCAGCGGCAGCGACGTCGCGGGCGTGCGCACCCGCGCCCGCCGCGACGGCGACGATTACGTGATCGACGGGGCCAAGCTGTTCATCACGAGCGGCGTGCGGGCCGACTTCGTCACGGTGCTCGCGCGCACCGGCGAGGACGCCCACGGCGGGCTCACCTTCTTCGTCGTCGAGCGCGGCGCCCGCGGCTTCACCGCGTCGCGCGCGCTGAAGAAGACGGGCTGGCGCGCCAGCGACACCGCCGAGCTGGCCTTCGACGGGGTGCGCGTGCCCGCCGACCAGCGCGTCGGGCCGGAGGGCTCGGGCTTCGTGGCGCTGATGCAGCAGTTCCAAGGCGAGCGGCTGGCCCTGGCCTTCTTCGGCCACGCCACCGCCGAGGTCGCGCTCGAGGACGCCATCGCCTACACGAAGCAGCGCGAGGCCTTCGGTCGGCCGGTCGCGAAGTTCCAGGTCACGCGCCACAAGCTCGCGCGGATGGCGACGCGCACGCTGGCGGCCCGCGCGCTGAACTACCGGGTCGCCCGCGCCGCGGCGGCGGGCAAGGTGGACGTGGCCGAGGTGAGCATGGCGAAGAACTTCGCCGCCGAGGTGGCCTGCGAGGTCACCCATGACGCGGTGCAGCTCTTCGGCGGCATGGGCTACATGCGCGAGACGCGGGTCGAGCGCCTCAGCCGCGACGCGCGCCTGCTGCCCATCGGCGGCGGCACGACCGAGGTGATGAACGAGCTCATCGCCCGCTACGGGCTGGGGCTGTAGACGATCAGGAGACGCCGGCGTACAAGGCCGCGATGGCGTCGGCGTGCTTGTCGTTGACCACGCGCCGCTTCACCTTCTGCGTCGGCGTCAGCTCGCCGCCCTCGACCGAGAAGTCCTCGGGCAGCAGGCGCCACCGCTTGATCTGCTCGTAGCGCGCCAGCGCCGCGTTGGCCTGGTCGACCCCCTTCTGGACGTGGTCGCGGAAGGCCGGGTGGTCGACGAGCGCCGCCGGATCCGTCGGCCAGCCGCGCTCGGCCGCCACCGCGGGCCCCGCCTCGGCGTCCACCGTCAACAGCGCAGCCAGGAACTTGCGCTGATCGCCGATGACGACCGCTTGCCCCACGCCGGGGATCGCCTTGAGCAGCTTCTCGATGTTCTGGGGCGCCACGTTCTTGCCGCCCGCGGTGATGATGAGGTCCTTCTTGCGGTCGGTGATCCGCAGGAAGCCGTCCTCGTCGAAGCTGCCGATGTCACCCGAGTGCAGCCATCCATCCGGGGACAGCGTCTCGGCGGTGGCCTCGGGGTTCTTGTAGTAGCCGGTGAACACGTTGGGGCCGCGCACGAGGATCTCGCCGTCGTCGGCGATCTTCACGTCCACGCCCGGGAAGGGCAGACCGACGGTGCCCGGCTTGCGCTTGCCCGGGTGCGGCTGGTTGAAGGTGGTCGGCCCGCAGTCCTCGGACTGCCCGTACACCTCGTGGATCAAGATGCCGAGCGACTGAAAGAAGGCCAGCACGTCCTTGCCGATGGGCGCCGCGCCGGTCACCGCGACGCGCAGGCGGTCGAGGCCCAGCTGCTGCTTCAGCTTCGAGTAGAACAGCTTGTCGGCCAGGCCGTACTGCAGGCCGAGCAGGCCGCTGGGCGCCCCGCGCGTCACCACGTCGTCGGCGGCCCGCTCGCCCACCCCGCGCGCCCAGCCGATGATGCCGGCCTTCAGCCCCGTCGCCTCGGCCAGCTTCTTCTCGAGCGCGCCCTTGAACTTCTCCCACACCCGCGGCACGCCCATGAACAGCGTCGGGCGCGCCGCCACCAGCGTGTCCTTCAGCTTCTCGAAGGCGTCGGTGATCCAGATGGGGTAGCCGACGGTCGCGGGCAGGTGCACCGAGAACATCTGCTCGGCGATGTGCGACAGCGGCAGGTAGGACACCATGCAGTCGCGGTCGGCATCCCCCACCACCACCTTCGCCGCCGTCTGTGCGGTCCAGGCCACCGCGTGGTGGGTCAGCATCACGCCCTTGGGCGGGCCGGTGGTGCCGCTGGTGTAGATCAGGGTGGCCAGGTCGTCGTCCTGAAGCTCGGCGAAGCGGGCCTCGGCGGCGTCCTGGTGCTGACGGCCCTCGTCGAGGAACGCGGCGAAGCTCTGGGCGGTGGGATCGTCGACCGCGTCGGCCTCGGTCAGCATCACGATGCGCTCGAGGTGGGGCAGGCGGGTCCGCTCGGCGTCGATCTTCGCCCACTGCTCACGATCCTCGACCACCACCACCTTGGCCTCGCAGTGATCGGCCACGTAGGCCACCTGCTCGGCGGTCAGCGTCTGGTAGATGCCCGCGGGCACCGCCCGCGCGCACATCGCGCCCGACGCGGCGAGGATCCACTCGGGCCGGTTGTTGCTGACGATCGCCACACCCTGTCCGGGCCGCGTGCCGAGGGCCACGAGCGCGCCCGCGAAGGCCATCGCCTGCTCGGCGTACTCGGCCCACGTCGTCGTCTCCCAGCCCTGGCCGGCGTCGAAGTAGAACGCCGGCCGGTCGCCGCGGCGGCGGCCGTTCTGGCGGATGCGGTCGGGGATGGTCTCCCGGCTCACCTTCACCTCCTGGCGTAAGATCGCAAAAAATGTACGTTTCCCGGGCGCTTGGCTAGGCTCCTGCCATGCCCCGCGCGCCCGATGAGCTCGACGCTCTCACCTGCCCGCTCGAGGCCGGTGACGTGGTCTGCCGGCAGGGCGAAAAGGCCACCGACCTCGCCATCCTGCTTTGGGGGCGCCTCGGCGTCTACCGTGATGGGCACCGCGTGGGGGAGATCGCCGAGCCGGGCGCCTACGTCGGCGAGGCCGCGATCCTCGACGACCGCGCCTTCACCGCCTCCGTAGAGGCCGACGTGCCGTCGGCCATCGTGCGGGTGCCCGCCGAGCGCGCGCGCCGCTTCCTCGCCTCGCCCGAGCCCGAAGCCAAGGCCCTGCGCACCCTCGCCAGCCGGCTCGGCGGCGCCAACGAGCGCCTCGTCGACCTGCAGGAGGCCCTGTCGATCCAGCGCGCCGCGCTCGCCGCGGTGCTCGAGGGGCTCGCCGACCTGTACGCCGCCGGCCACGACGAGCCGGACGCCGACACCCTGCGCATGACCGTGATGAACACCGCCCGGCGCCTGGTGCGCCGCTACGGCCGCGGCGACTTGACCGACGCCCCGATCCGCCTCTGACCGTCAGCGGTCAGCAGCGATCCGTACAGGTCGGGTCGTCGATCCCGGAAGAAGCCCCAGTTCGCCCGCACCGCCCGCAGCGCGTCGAGGTCGAAGGTGGCCTGGGCGATGCCGTCGACGTCGGTGGCCAGCTCGGCCACCTTGTCGCCGCGCACGTCCGCGACGAACGACCGCCCGAAGAACACCATGTCGGCCTCGACGCCGTGCCGGTTGGCGGCGATCACCGGGACGACGTTGCACACCGCGTGGCCCACCATCGCCCGCTGCCAGGGATCGACGTTGTCGGCATCGGGCTCGGCCGGCTCGCTGCCGATGGCCGTCGGATACAGCAGCGCCTCGGCGCCCATCAGCGTCATCGCGCGCGCGGCCTCGGGGTACCACTGATCCCAGCAGATGCCGACGCCCAGACGCCCGAAGCGCGTGTCGAAGACCCGGAAGCCCGTGTCGCCGGGGCGAAAGTAGAACTTCTCTTCGTAGCCCGGGCCGTCGGGGATGTGGCTCTTGCGGTAGACGCCCAGGGCCGCACCGTCGGCGTCGAACACCGCCACGCTGTTGTAGTGGGCGGGGCCGGCCGCCTCGAAGAAGCTGACCGGGATCACCACCTGCAACTCGGCGGCGAGGGCGGCGAAGCGGGCCAAGGTCGGGTGCCCCTCGACCGGGCGGGCGCGCGCGAAGTTCTCGGGCGTCTCTTCCCGGCAGAAGTAGTGCCCCTCGAAGAGCTCGGGCGGCAGCACGACCTGCGCGCCGCGCGCCGCGGCGTCGCGCACCAGCGCCTCGACCCGCTCACAGTTGGTGGCCACGTCGTCGGTGAGGGCCAGCTGCAGGGCGGCGAAGGTGATCTCACGCATCGGCATCGAACTCCGGCTGCTGCTGCGTCGTGCAGTGGAAGGCGCCGCCGCCGACGACGATCGCCCGCGCGTCCAAGGGCACGACACGTCGGCCGGGGAACAGGTCGCGCAGCACGCCGCAGGCCGCGTCGTCGGTGGACGCCCCGAAGACCGGCACGATGACCGCGTGGTTGGCGATGTAGAAGTTGGCGTAGCTGGCCGGCATGATCTCGCCGTCCGGCGCGCGCACGGCGCCCGGCGAGGGCAGCGGCACCACGTCCAGGCGGCGACCGCGAGCGTCGGTGACGCCCTCGAGCGCGCGCGCGATGGCCTCGAGGCGCGCGTGGTGCGGATCGCCGGGGCCGCTCGACGCCACGCGCACCGCGACGCCGGGCGCGGTGAAGCGGGCGACGCCGTCCACGTGGCCGTCCGTGTGGTCGAAGGCCAGCCCCTCGTCCAGCCAGAGCACGCGCTCGATGCCCAGGGAGACGCGCAGGCGCTCGGCCCAGACCGCCTCGTCGGCGCCGCCGCGGTTGGGGTTCAGCAGGCACTCGCGGGTGGTGAGCGCGGTGCCCTCACCGTCCACGTCCACCCCACCGCCCTCGAGCGTGAAGGCGTGATCGACCACCGGCAGCCCGCTGAGCGCCGCCACCTGCGCGGCCACCTCGGTGTCGCCGTCGTACAGGTACTTCCCACCCCAGCCGTTGAAGCGGAAGGTCGCCGCGGCGGGTCCGTCCGGGCCGGCGACGAAGATCGGCGCGGTGTCGCGCAGCCACACGTCGCCGACGCGCGCGACGTGCACCGTCGCGGCGCCGCCCAGCGCCGCCCGCGCCGCCTCGGCCCAGCCGGGCCGCGCCAGCACGTGCACCGCCTCGCCCTCGGCGATGGTCCGCACCAACGCCACGAAGGCGGCCTCGGTCTCGGCCCGGTGGGGATCCCACCAGTCGTGCCCCGGCCACCCCATCCAGCAGGCCCGATGGGCCGCCCACTCCGCCGGCTGTCGCCACGTCGTCGCGCTCATGGCCGCGCAGTCTGCCACGGTCCGCGGCTGCGCGTCTTTCGCGAAACCCCCGGTTCGTGGAAGCATGCACCCCTTCGCGGAGGATCACGATGCGTAGACTGCTCTGGGCTCTGGCCCTGCTGGCGCTGCCGCTGGGCGCTTGCGACGACGGCACCGACGACACCGGCGGGCAGGGCGCCACGCCCGACGCCACCGGCGGTCAGCTCGTGGACGCCATGGCGCCGCCCGACGCGACGCCGCTGCTCGACGCGCAGCCGCCGCCCGTCCTCGACGCCGCCCCGACCCCCCCCGATGTCGGCGGCGAGCCGGTGCAGGGCGTGCTCGAGATCGTCCCCGGCCGGGTGACCCTCGAGCTCGACGGCCCAGAGCCGGCCGTGCAGGCGTTCACCGCGCGCCGCCTGCCCGTGCAGGGCGATCCCATCCCCCTCGACCCGCGCGCGGTGCAGTGGCGCGTCGAGCCGCGCGACCTGGGCGTCATCGACGCCGACGGCGTCTTCACCAGCGCCGGGCGCGCGGGGCGCGGCACCATCTTCGCGACCCACCAGGGCGACGAGGCGCAGGCCTTCGTCGACGTGTCCAGCTTCGAGGACGTGCTCGGCCCCGGCGCCCCCGAGGACGCCCCCACCCGTTTCCTGGGCCCGGTCAGCGGCGACTGCGCCCCCACGCCGGTCTACCCCGAGCCCCTCACCGCCTTCCCCCGGAACATCGCGGGCGTCGCCTTCCAATGGTACGGCGAGCGCAACGACCTCTTCCGCGTGCGCTTCCAGGCGGGCGACCTGAGCGTCGCCTGGTACACCACCGAGGATCAGGTGACGCCCGAGGGCGACGCCTGGGAGGCCCTGAAGCGCAACGCCCTCGACGACCGCCTGCAGGTGACGGTGGCCGGCGTCGGCGCCGAGGGCGACACCGTCTGCGAGGGGCCGACCTTCACGATCTTCATCGACCCGTCGATCCTGACGGGCGCCGTCTACTACTGGTCGACGGGCGACAGCGGCATCATGCGGCTGGCCCAGGGCGACACCGCGCCCGAGCCCGTGCTGACCCCCGCCGTCGCGCCCTTCATCAACTGCCCCGCCTGCCACGCCCTGTCCCGCGACGGGCAGCGCATCGCCTTCACGCGCACCACCTTCCCGCCCTTCGGCGACCTGGCCACCTCGCAGATCGAGGCCCCCAGCGAGCTGAACTACGATCCCAGCGGCGTGGTGGGCTACCTCCCCAGCTTCGCGCCCTCGGGCGACCGCGTGGTGGCCGAGAGCGGCGGCCAGCTCGTGGTGCGCAACGTCGACGACGGTACGGAGATCGAGCGGCTGCCCGGCATCGCGGGCGGCCAGGCCGGATCACCCGACTGGTCGTGGCAGGGTGATCGCGTGGTGGCCGCGATGACCGACGGCGGCTTCGGCGGCATCGTGACCCCGCAGGGGGTGAACCTGGGCAGCCTGTTCCTCTGGCGCAACGTCGACGGCATGTGGTCGCAGCCCGAGCTGATCGTCGATCGCGCCGGCGCCGATCAGAGCAACGACAAGCCCTCGTTCTCGCCCGACGGCAGCCTGATCGCCTTCGAGCGCACCGGCGACAACCCCGGCGGCACCGCCATGGGCGACTCGAGCGCGCGCCTGTTCATCACGCGCGGCGAGGGCGACATGCCGGTCGAGCTGCAGCGCGCGAACCGCGAGCGGGGGCTGGGCAACAGCTGGCCCAAGTGGGCGCCGACCGATCGGCGCGGGCGCATGTGGTTGGCCTTCAGCAGCCAGCGCGACTACGGCCACCAGCTGCTCAACGAGGGCACGGACTCACCGACCCCGCAGATCTGGGTGACCGGCATCGATCCCCACGCCGAGCCGGGCACGGATCCCTCGGCGCCGGCCTTCTGGCTGCCCTACCAGAGCCTGCGCAGCGGCAACCACATCCCTTACTGGGCGGTGTACGACAAGGGCGAGACGGGCCGGAACTGAGCCGCCCGGGTCAAGGCGCCGCGGAGCGGCCGCCGCCCTTGATCATCCGCACCTGATCCGCCACGCCGCGATCATCGCCGTGGGTCTCGAGGTAGGCCTGGTAATGCGCCACCGCGCGCGCCTCCTCGCCGAGCACCTGGTGATACAGCTCACCGAGCTGTTTGTGGGCCAGCGCCCAGGTGGGCTCGGCGGTCAGCGCGTCCTCGAAGGCGCGCGCCGCGCGGCGGGGATCACCCGCGCCGAGGAACACCAGCCCCTCGTTGTAGCGGGGGTTGGCGAAGGCGGGATCGAGCCGCGCGGCTTCGCGGAAGGTCCACAGGGCTCGCCCGGTGTCGCCGCGCCGCAGATACGCCACGCCCAGATCGTTGACCATCTTGGCGTCGCCCGGCCGCAGCTCCACCGCGCGCTGGAAGTGATACACCGCGCGGGCGAAGCGGCCGCGGTTCAGGTGGCCGTGGCCCCGGGTGTAGTGCCACATGGCCGTCCCAGGGTTCTCGCGGGCGGCGGCCTGCAGGGCCTCGCTGCACTTCGCACAGAAGCGCTGCGGCGAGATGTCCAGATCGGCCAACGTGCGGTCACCGCGCATGGCGCAGTGCCGGTTCTCGCAGTGCGCGCGCCCCAGGGTGTGGCCGACCTCGTGCACCAGCACCTTGTAGTAGCGCTCGTAGAAGCGCACCGCGTCGACCGAGTCGCCCCACCAGGTGCCGCGATAGCGGGCCAGCGAGACGACGGCGACGTGATCGACCAGGCTGGCGAGGCCGAAGACGAAGCGCGTCTGCCCCCGCTCGAAGAGGTCGCCGTTGGTGATGGCGACGATCCCGGCGCCGTCGGCGGGCAGGTGATCGAAGAGCTGGCCGACGAGCGCATCGGCGTCGTACTGGTTGCGGCGGCGATCGAGCGCGCTGCGGGGCAAGGGGCGGGCCCGCAGCACATGACAGGGCAGATCGAAGGTCTCGTGGATGACGCGGCAGGCGAAGCGCGCGTGCGCGGGCGCCACCTCGCCGAGCGGCTGGACGTAGTAGGTGGGGCGCACGATCGAGGGGGGCGGCGCCGCCGCGGCGGTCGTCGGCGCGCCGAGCACCGCGACCATCGCCGCCGTCCAGATCGCGCGCCGCGTCCACACCGCTCGCGTCCCTCCCCCGCCCGCGCCACACAAAACGCTTGTCCGACGGGCAGTTGCACGATTCTTCTTCGCCGCCGCGGGTCCGTCAATGTGTCGACGGACACCCACCGGGGGGACGAAGACGGGAAAGCCCTTGCAGGTCGTAGACCTACGCCGCTGCCTCGCCTCGCGCTGGGCTGCGATCTTCCGCTGCCAGTGGAACGCCGACGCGTGATCGGCGGGCCCGCGTGAACGGTGCGCCGCCGGGCCGGGCCGGGTAGGATGCCGCGCCATGGACAAGCGAACCTTCCTCGACGAGCTGTCCCGCCTCGAGCGCCACGCGCGCGAGCGGGGCAACCCGGGCAGCTATCAGTCCGATGCCTGTGACAACTGCAGTCACTGTATGTTCTGCACCCGGTGCGCGAACTGTCACCGCTGCACCTACGCGACCGACGCCCGCGGCTGCACGCATTGCACGCACGTGGCGCGCTGCACCGACTGCCATCAGTCGACGCAGCTCGAGGACTGCGATCGCTGCGTCGACAGCCAGTACCTGGTGAAGTGCACCGACTGCGCCGAGTGCACCTACTGCTTCGGGTGCGTGGGGCTGGTGCGCAAGGAGTTCCACATCTTGAACCAGCCCTACGACCGGAAGACCTACTTCAAGGTGGTCAAGGCGCTCCGGGCCGAGATGGGGCTGTAGGCGTCCTCCAGCGCCGTGGTGCTGGTCGTCGTCGACGTGGTCCGCACGACCGCTGCGTCGCCGGCGGGCTCGGCGTGCGTCGTGACGAGATCCACCGCGCTGGGTCAGCGGGCCGCTTGAAAGGCGACGACCACGCTCACGAGGGCGACCTGACCGCGATCGCGGCCGCGCGCAGCGCAGGCCAGGTCGGGCTGGGGGCGACGTCGCCGCTGGGGGTGGCGGCCAGGGCGTCCACCAACGCGACGTCGACGACGACCGGCACCCCCCGCGCCGCGGCCTGCGCTGCGTGGCTGGCCGCGCCGTGGAGGACCACCCGCGGGGCGCGATCAGGCGCCAACGTGAGCCCCACGCTGCGGGCGCCGCCCAGCAGCACGAGATCGGGATCCGGCCCCCCGACCCCCGCGCGGCGGAGCGCCGCGATGGCCTCCGGTGAGGGGGCGTCGTCGTCGCGCTTGGGGGGCGGATCGGGCGTTACCCGGTCACGCCAGGCCCGGCGGGCGGCGGCGCGCTCGGCCAGCACGAAGGGCAGCGCGCCGGCCGCCGCCAAGGCCAGCCCCACGGGCGCCGCCCAGAGCAGCACGCGGCCGGGATCGCCGCCGGTCAGCGGCGCGAGCGCCCAGGGCGTGGCGACCGCCGCGACCGCGCCGGCCGCGACGGCGCGGGCTCGGCCGAGGGGGCGCGCCGAGGCCGGACGCCAGCGCGCCCTCAGCCGCGGCGCCCACGCGCCGAGCGTCAGCTGGGCCAGCGCCAGGCCCGCCAGCGCGCCCGCCGCGCTGGCGCCGATCCCGCGTCCCAGCACCCCACCCACCGCGCTCCGCGCGCCGGACGGGGTGGCCCCCGACCCCCAACAGGCCGTCGCCAGCGCGCCCCAGTCGGTCGCGGCGACGCCGAGGCCCGCCCCGACGAGGCCGCCGACCACCACGCCGAACGCGACATAGCCGGGCGCGTGGGGCACCCGCCCGGCGCGCTGCGCCTCGGCGAGACGATCAGCCACCGACGAGGGCCACGCGCCAGGTCGCGCGGAGCGCCCCCAGCAGCAGCGGCAGCAGCGCCGCCACCGCCAGCAGGCCGAGCGCCGGGCGGAGCGCGCCGGCCAGCGGCCGCCCGCCGGCGCCCGCCCCCAGCCGCTCGAGCAGCGCGCCCACCGGGGCCACCGCGAGGTTCACCGTCAGCACCGGCAGGGCCAGCACGACCACCGCGTACAGCAGCGCCTCGCCCGCGCCGATCAACGCGCCGACGTCGGGCCAGGCGGCGCCGGGCAGCGCCACGAAGCTTCGCCCCAGCGCGCTCAACCACGCCGCGAAGCCCCCGCCGCCGAAGAAGACCGCCCAGGCCAGCAGGTGGCCCAAGGGCGCCAACGCGGGCTGGCCGACGCCCAGCGCCCGCCCGGCGTGGGCGGGCAGGCTGGCCAGGACGCCCAGGGTCAGGCCCAGCAGCACCTCGCCCACCACGCCGCTGACCGTCGGCGCCGCAGCCGGCGCGAGGCCGGCGAGCACGCCGCCCAGCGCCAGCCCGACCGCCAGCCGGGCGCCGACGTGGCCCAGGGGCAGCACGAGCACCGCCGGCAACACCCGCGCCCAGACGATCCAGCTCATCCGCCGCCCCAGGCCAGCCGCGCGAAGGCCAGCACCTCGGCGCTGACCCACGGCCAGGCCACCGCCCACGCGGCGCCCACGCCCAACAACCGCAGCACCTGCCCGATCGCCGCGTCCTGCCAGGCCAGCAGGTTCTGCAGCACGCCGGCCAGCGCCCCGGCGACGAAGGCCCCCACCAGCGCGGGCGCCGCCAGCCAGGCCGCCAGCACCAGCGCCTGCTGCACCAGGGCGACGCCGCCCGCGCTCACGCGTAGCCCGTCACGAAGCCGCGCACCAGCAGCCCCCAGCCGCCGGCGGCCACGAACAGCAGCAGCTTGAAGGGCAGCGCCACCAGCGGCGGTGGCAGCAAGGCGAACCCGACCACGGCCAGGGTGTTGGCCACCAACAGGTCGACCACCAGGAAAGGCAGCAACAGCAGCACGGCCAGCTCGAAGGCCGCGGTCAGCTCGCTGACCAAGAAGGCCGCGACGCGCTCCTCGGGGCCCGGTGTGCCCGCGGGCGCCAGCTCGGCGACGGCGGCGCGCACCAGCGCGGTGTCCTCCGGCCGCGTGTGCCGGTTCAGGAAGTCTTCGACCACCGGCCAGCCGCGCTCGGCCGCCTGCGCCCAAGCGGCCGGCGCGTCCGGCGGCAGGTCGCCCACGGCCTCGACCGCCGCGCGCCCGACGGGCGCCATCACCAGCGCCGTCAGCACCGCCGCCAGGCCCGTCGTGACGACCACCGGCAGCGCGCCGGGCACGCCCAGTCCGCTGCGCAGCGCGCCCAGCAGCACCGCCGCCTTGGCGAAGGCCGTCGCGGTGACCGCCAGCAAGGGCACCAGGGCGCCGACCGCCACCCACACGAGCGCGCGCGGGGCCGCGTCCAACGCGTCCTGGGCGCTCGCCGGGCTGGCCACCAGCAGCACGATGGCACCCGCCGCCCACGCCATACCGTGTCCCATCACCCGCCCGTCAGATCCTTCACCAGCCGCACACCGTCGCGCCCCACGCCGAGCAGCAGCCGCCGCCCGTCGGCTTCGACCACCACCAGCCGCGTGTGCGCGTCCAGCCGCCGCTGACCCACCACGACGATGTCGGCGTCGCCCGCGGCGCCCCCGGCCAGGCGGCGCGCCCACACGCTGAGCCCCGCGAAGACCGCCAGGAGCCCGCCCACCGATGCCACCGCCCACCACGACATGCCCGCCACGATAGTCGACGCCCCGACCACACGACAGGCTAAGATGCGCCCCGATGACCCCGGCCCCCGAGCGTCGACGGCTCACCCGCGAGGTGGCCCTGCTCTACGGCGCGACGCTGCTGGTGTCGGGCGGCCTGAGCCTGGCGCAGACCTCGATCGGCTGGCTGCGCGGCTACGTGCTGGTGCTGGTCGCCGCCACCTTCCTCTACCTGCCGCTCGAGTACCTGCACCGCAAGGGGCTGGATCCCGCCGACTTCGGCATCCATCGCCGCCGCCTGGGGCGCGGGCTGAAGGTGGCGCTGCTGGTGATGCTGGTCACCTTCCCGCCCTACCTGGTGGGCTATCACCTGTGGCAGACGCAGTGGTTGGACAATCGGCTGGCGCCGGCCGAGGCGCGCTACGACCGCTGGCCGGTCGAGCTGGAGGACGCGCCCCGCGTGGCCGCGCTCGAGCCGGGTGAGGTGCGGCTGTACGCGGTGGACGAGGCGCTGTACCTGCGGTGGCACCTGCCAGCCGGGCAGCGCTTCGAGGCCACGGTCGAGAGCGACGCGCCGGTGCGCGCGACGGGCGGCGTGGCCATCGAAGGCGGGGTGCGCATCGCCGGCGGCAGCGACGGGGGCGCCCGGCTCGAGGTGCCGGGCACCCGGCTGGCGCTGGACATCGAGGCGGGGGGTGATCGCCTGCCCGCGGACCGCCTGCGCCTGGGCACCGCGCTCGCGCCCGCCGACGCGATGCCCTACGAGGCCACCCGCGGCTGGTTCTGGCTGCTGAACCTGATCCTGGTGCAGCTGCTGCTGGTCGCCTTGCCCGAAGAGGTCTTCTACCGCGGCTACCTGCAGACCCGCCTCGACGCCCTCGTCGGCGCCGAGCGGCGCGTGCTGGGCGTGCCGGTGAACGTCGCCAGCGTCGTGCTGACCAGCGCCCTCTTCGCGATCGGCCACATCATCACGGTGCCCAGCGCACACCGCCTGGCGGTGTTCTTCCCCAGCCTGCTCTTCGGCTGGATGCGGCGGGCCGGCGGGGGCATCGCGGCCCCGGTGCTGTACCACGCCGCCTGCAACCTGCTGGTCGACGTGGTGGCGCGGCTGTACGTCGCCTGACGCGGCTCCCCCAAAAAAAAGCACGCAGCGGTGGAACCTGGACGGGGGGTTTCGGTCTATTGGCTATCAACCGCCCGCACCCGCTGGCCGATTCACGAGGCGCCCTGGCAAGTCCGACCGGAGGAAGACACCATCCGACACCTGCCGCCCGCCTTCGTGCTGCTGGGCCTGCTGCTCGCCGCCCCCGGCTGCGAGCAGCCCCCCGAGCCCCTGGGTGATCCCGGCCTGGTGTACGTGATGGCCCTC
Source organism: bacterium (assembly GCA_030426945.1). Taxonomy (GTDB): domain Bacteria; phylum Myxococcota_A; class Bradymonadia; order UBA7976; family UBA1532; genus JACKDN01. The sequence continues at coordinate 2,583 of JAUHXL010000089.1, read as the reverse complement.
GGGCCGACCCCGGAGGCGACCGTGCGCCGGGCCGCGTGGGCCCTGCAGCAGACCACCCGCCGCGCCGTTGTCGTCCTGCCCCCCGTCGACCTGCCCGAGCGCGCGCGCGACGCGGCCGGTCGCTACGACGCCGGCCATCTGCTCGACACCCTGCTCCGCCACGCTCCGCCCGACACCTTCCGCATCGCGGGCGTCACCGCGGCGCCCCTCGGCGACACCGAGCACGACTCGGTCATCGGCTACGCCCGCACCGGCGAGCGCGCCCTCATCTACTCGACCGACGCCCTGCCCAACGACAGCACCGAGGCCGCCCGCCGGCGCACCGTGCGGCGCATCGTCGCCCACGAGCTCGGGCACACCTTCGGCGGCGGGCACTGCAAGACCGAGTGCGTGATGCGGGACACGCTCAACCCGCACGCGATCGAGCTGATGCCCGATCATCCCTGCCCCCTGCACCGCCGACAGGCCAACCGCGGGTTGGCGATGAGCATCGACGATCCGGACTTCATCGCCGAGGTCGCCGCCGAGCGCACCCGGCTGGGTGACTTCGCCCAGGCGATCACGGCCTGGCGCCGCGCCGTCATGCGCCGCCCGGACGACCCGCGTCTGTGGACCGCGCTGGGGATCGCGCTGATGGCCAGAGGCGAGCTGACCGCCGCCGACGAGGCCTTCCGCACGGCCAACCGCGCCGCCCCAGAGGCCCCGCAGCCCTACTACGCGCGCGCCGTGCTCTACGCGGCCAGCGACCGGCCCAACCGCGCCGAGCCCTTCCTCGAGGCCGCCGTCGAGCGCGACGGCGACGCCCTGCGCGCCCACCGCGCGGCCGGCATCCTGTATCAGGACGTGCTCGAGGACGAGAAGCGGGCGGTGCACCACTTCGAGGCGCACGTGCGCAAGGGCGGCCGCGATCCCGACGTGATCACGCGGCTGACCTTCCTGCTGTCCCCCACGACGTTGGTGTTCAACGAGCCCGAGACCATCGTGGCGCGCTGGCAGCCCGGCCGCGGCCTGCTGATCGCCAGCCTCGGGGGCGCCCGCCGCCGCTGACCGGTCGCCCGGCGTCAGTCGTCGTCTTCGGCGGCGAGCAGCGCGGCCTGGTGGGAGGCCCGCACCGGCTCGATGACCGGATCGAGCGTGCCCTGGATCACCTCGTCGAGCTTGTACAGCGTCAGCCCGATGCGGTGATCGGTCACCCGGTTCTGGGGGAAGTTGTAGGTGCGGATGCGCTCGCTGCGGTCGCCGCTGCCGACCATCGCGCGGCGGGCGTCGGCGCGCTCGGCCTCGGCCTCGGCCTGCTTGCGATCCAGCAGTCGGGCGCGCAGCACCTTCAGCGCCTTGGCCTTGTTCTTGTGCTGGCTCTTCTCGTCCTGGCAGGTGACCACCAGGCCGGTGGGGATGTGCGTGACGCGGATGGCGCTGTCGGTCGTGTTGACGTGCTGGCCGCCGGCGCCCTGCGACCGGTAGGTGTCGATGCGCAGGTCGCTGTCGGGCACGTCGATCTCGACGTCGTCGGCCTCGGGCAGCACCGCGACGGTGCAGGCCGAGGTGTGGATGCGCCCCTGGCTCTCGGTGGCCGGCACGCGCTGCACCCGGTGAGTGCCCGCCTCGAACTTGAGCGTGCTGTAGACTCGGTCCCCGCTGACCAGCGCGACGACCTCCTTGAAGCCGCCGGCGTCGCCGTAGCTGGCGCTGAGGATCTCGATCTGCCAGCCCCGCTCGGCGGCGAAGCGCTCGTACATGCGGAACAGATCGGCCGCGAACAGCGCGGCCTCCTCGCCCCCGGTGCCCGCGCGCACCTCGAGCAGCACGTTCTTGTCGTCGTTGGGATCCTTGGGCAACAGCAGGACGCGCAGCTCGGCGGCCAGCGCGTCGCGCTCGTCGGTCAGCGCGTCCGCCTCTTCGCGCGCCAGCGCGCGCATCTCGGCGTCGGCGCTCTCGCGCACCAGCTCCTCGGCGTCGGCGAGCTCACGCCGCACGACCTCGAGGCGCCGCCAGGCCTTGACGATGGGTTCGAGGTGCGCCGCCTCGCGGGCGATCTTCTGGAAGACGCCGGGCTGCTCGTAGATGGACGGATCGCCCATCCGCGCCGTCAGCTCGTCGAAGCGACGCCCCAGCTCGGCCAGCTTGTCGTCCATGGCGGGTTCGACCGTCGGCGCCGGTCAGGACGCCGACGCCTCAGCGCGGCGAGATCCGCCGCGCGCCGCTCAGCTGCGGCGGCCGTACTTGCGGTTGAAGCGCTCGACGCGACCGGCGGTGTCGAGCAGGCGCTCCTTGCCGGTGAAGAACGGGTGGCACGCCGAGCAAATCTCGACGTTGTACGACCCGGCCACCGAGCGCGTCTCGATCACGTTGCCACACGCGCAGGTGATGGTGGCGTCCTTGTAGTCCGGGTGGATGCCCTGCTTCATGATGCGACTCTCCTGTGTTGCGGCACCCGGCGTGAAGGCGCCGAGACGGAACGGGCGGCGGATTGTAGAGATGCGCCGCCCGGGATGCAACTCAACCCGACATCGACTCGAGGAATTCCCCGTTGTGCTCGGTGCGGCTGATCTTGTCGAGCATGAACTCCATCGAGTCCACGAC
>JAUHXL010000088.1 GCA_030426945.1 bacterium | reverse complement strand
GGCTGCCGGCGCCCGAGGCGCTGGTCTACGTCAGCGGGTTCTTCGAGGTGCTCGGCGGCGTCGGCGTCCTGCTGCCGGCCACGCGCCGCTGGGCCGCCTGGGGCCTGGTCGCGCTGTACGTCGCGGTCTTCCCGGCGAACATCCACATGGCGATCCACGAGATTCAGCTCGAGCCCGGCGGTGACATGCCGGCGTGGGCCATGTGGGCGCGGTTGCCGCTGCAGGCCGTGTTCATCGCGTGGGCGTGGTGGTTCACGCGACCACCGAGTGCCAGCGGCTGACCGGATCGGGCGACTACGCGTCGTCCTCGCCGAGCAGGGCGTCGAGGGTGGGCGCGAAGAGGATGGCCTCGGTCCAGCGGTCGAGTTGCACGGGCGAGGCGGCTCGAACTCGGGTCTCGACTGGCGGGGTGGGCGCGCCGAAGCGCAGCCTGATCAGCTTCAGTAGGGTCTCCGCCTGACCTCGCGCGAGCCCTTGCTTGACGCCCTCTTCGATCAACCTGTCCGCGGCGGTCATGGCGGCCCTCCCTGCTTCCTCACCCAGCGCGTCCCGGACGACCCGGACCAGATCCTCGGCCTTCACGCGCTCGTTGACCTGCAGAATATAGCGGGCGAACGCTTCGAGCGCTCGCAGACCCTGCTCGGCGTTGACGACCGCGCGCAGCGTCTCGGCCCACTCGACGAGGCGATCGATCAGGTCCGGAGCAGTGCGCGCGTGCTTGAACAGCAACAAAGCCGCGGTGGCCATCGAGGTCAGGGTCCGCGCCTGCAGCTCGGCGTCGTCGTACGTCGAGAGGTCGTCGACCACGAAGTCGAAGTGCGGCACACGATCCGACAGCCCCAGACGAGCGGCGTCCGGGCCCAGCTCGAATTGGTCCTGGAACGCCCGCGGGCCCGACCAGGGCTCGGCGCCGTGGTACAGCACGCACGGGACGACGGGCGGCAGGGGACCGGCGTTGTCGTCCGCCCACGCCGTCCAGATACGCACCATGTAGCGCAGGAGCCGCAGCCCCATTCGGGGATCCTCACTGCTCTGATGCTCGAACAGCAGGAAGACGAGGGTGGGACGACCACCGATCTCGAGGTGGTACAGCAGATCGGTGTGACGCTCGGAGAGCGCCGCGTCGACGAAGCTGCCGGGCACGACGCGCAGCGTGCTCCAGTCGGCCTGGGCGACCAGCGCGGGCGGAAGGATGCTGCGCAAGGCGCTGGCGGCGTTGTCGAGTTGGCGGAACGTGAACTTGAAGAGGCGGTCGTGCGGAGACATCGCCATCGGGTCGACCTCCCTCTCGAGGACTGCGGCTTGGGGTGCCCGTCGCCCGGTGAGCATGCCACGGCCCGATCAGTCCGACCACCGCCCACGCGTCGCGCGAGGATCGGGGCGGTCGGGTCGCCGCCTCAGAACCTCAGCTTGCCCGCCGGCTTCGGCGGCTTGGTCGGGGGCAGGAAGCTGCGCAGCAGCGCCTCGCGCTCGGCGTCGGGGGCCCACAGGGTCGCGTTGCGCACGACGTGGTCGGTGATCTTGCGCGCGTAGTTGCGCGTCTCGTGCGCGCCGATCTCCTCCATCATCACGTCGAAGGGCACATCACCCACCGTCTCGAGGTGCTCGGCCACGCGCAGGGGGCCGCCGTTGTAGGCGGCGGCGGCCAGCAGGGGCACGTCGCTGAGCTCGGCGCGCAGCGCGTCGAGGTACCAGGCGGCCTGGCGCAGCGCGACGCCGGGCTCGAACAGCGCGTCGTCGAAGAAGTCGCCCCGCGGGTAGCCCATGCGCGCCGCGATGCGGTGGCCGGTGCGGGGCAGGATCTGCATCGGCCCCAGGGCGCCGGCGTGGCTGCGCGCGCGGTGCTTGAAGCGGCTCTCCTGCAGCGCGTGCGACAAGAGCCACCAGGGTGAGACGTCGTGCAGCCGGCCCGCGGCGCGCGCCAGGGGCAGCCACGCGGGGGGATACGCCTCGGCCGCGGCGTCCTTGCCGGCCTCGGCGAGGCCCGCGTTCCAGGGCAGCCGCCGCGCGGCCTGCTTCTTCCACGCGCCCGCGTGCCGCTCGAGCAGCAGGTCGAGGTCGCGCTCCAGCCGCGCTTCGCCTTCGCGCCCCAGCGTCCGGCGGTACGAGGGCACGTCGATCCCGCGCGCGAGGTCGGGATAGCCCGCGGCGACCAGCAGGCGCACCGCGCGCAGGGGCTGCGCGGCGCGGCGGCCCAGGCGGCGCTCCACCGGGCGCAGATCGGGCATCGCCGGCGGCGCGATCGGCCACCCCTTCGGCCGCGCGGGCAGCGCCGCGGGCTCGCCCCGCAGGGACGCGCCGAAGGCCGCGCCGAGCAGCCCGTAGTAGCTCAGGGGCGCGTGCCGGCCGAGCGCGGCGAGCTGCGCTGCGGCCGCCGCCCGGTCACCCTCGAGCGCGTGGCACCGCGCCGTCCAGTAGCGCGCCTTCGGCCCCTCGAGCAGGTTGTCGCGGTCGAGCATGTCGGCCCACGCCGCCCGCGCCGCCGGACAGTCCCCCTTGCGGAAGTGCGCCCAGCCGACGAACCAGGCCCACTTCACGTGGTCGGGCCGCCGCACCGCGAGGAACCTGGCGTGATCCGCCAGGGCCGCGTCGTAGCGCCCGCCCTGGTGCATCAGCCGCCCCACCTGATAGCCGGCGCTGAGCGCGAACCGCCCGCGCGGCGCGCGATCGAGGTAGGTCAGCATCGCCGCCCGCGCGTCGTCCCAGCGCTGCAGGTTGCCCAGCACCAGGCCGCGCCGGAACCACGCCTCGTCGGCCAGCTTCGTGTCTTCGCCGGCGATCACCCGGTCGAGCAGGCTCAGCGCGTCGACGTAGTCCTCGCGCAGCCGCATCCGCGCGATGGCCTGCGTCAGCCGCGCCTGCTGCCGCGCCTCGGCCGGCTGCCGTTCGTCGGCGGCGATGCGCGCCAGGTCGGGCTCGACCAGGTCGTAGGCGCGCTGCGCGAACAGCCGCTCGGCCCGCGCCCGCTGGTCGGCCGGCGACAGGGTCTCGGGATCCCGCGCCGCCGCCGCCCGACGGCCGGGCGGGGTGTCCGGGTGCTCGGCCAGCAGCCGGCGCAGCGCCTCGGCGCGCGCGGCCCCGCTGGACGCGCCGGCCACCCCCTCGAGCGCCCGCGCGCCCAGCACCGGGTGATCGGCCAGGCCCATCAGCGCGGGCACCCCGGCGGCCCCCTGCGTCGCGGCCAGCCGCAGCGTCGCTTCGTCGCGGAAGCGCTGCGGCGCGTCCTCGCGCGTCCGCAGCGCCTCCGCGAGATCCTTCACCGCCGCGTCGTCGCCGCGCTCGACCGCCGCCTGCAGCCGCAGCCAGAAGCCCACCGCCACCAGCGGCTCGGGCAGCGCCACCGCGTCCAGCGCGTCCCGCGCGCCGCCGCCGTCGCCCACCAGCAGGTGCGCCCGCGCCCGCAGCACGCCCCACACGGCGCGCGCGTCCTCGTCCTTCGGGGGATCGAGCCCCAGCACCTCGACGGCGCCCACGGCGTCGCCGACCCGCACCCGGGCGGCCGCGGTGACGAGATCCACCGCCCGGGCGGGGGCGGCGGCGGAGACGACGAGCAGGAACATCAGCGTGCGCATGGACCGCACTCTGACCCAGGCCCCCCGCGCAGCGCAAAGCGTCACGGCGCGCGCCGCGACGCTACCACCCGGTCACGCACCCATCGCCTCGGCCTTGGTGAGCACGGGCACGATCTCCACCCGCACCAGCCCCTCGAAGGGCGCCATGATCGCGTCGAGCGTCGCGCGGTCGGGCACCTCGAGCACCGAATACGAGCCGCTGCGATCAGCCTTGATGTAGTCGCACTCGAGCGTCACGCCGGCGGGCACGTTCGCGTAGAAGCGCTGCATCGCGGCGTACAGTCGCCCGCGCTGGGCGTCGTCGAGATCGGGCACCTGGAGGCTGTGGACGAGGAATCGCATGGTGGCTCCGTGGGCGGTGAGGCGGCGGCCGGCGAAGGAAGATCCGTGCCAGCGCAAAGCCCGCGCGCTGACCGCGTCCCCCCCACGGACCGAGGGGAGGTTCCCGTGATCGCGCTGGCGTCGTATCGGTTGACCGGGTGCATCGGGCGGGGGGCGATGGGCGAGGTGTGGGCGGCCCACCACGCCGTGGGCGGGTGGCCGGTGGCCATCAAGGTGCTGACCGACGAGCGCGCGCTGCAGGCCCGCTACCGCAACGCCTTCCGCTCCGAGGTGCGCGCCGTCGCGGGGCTCGACCACCCGGGCATCGTGCGCGTCTTCGACGCCGGCGAGGTGCCGCCCGGCGCGGCCGCCGCCAGTGAGGGCCGGCTGGTGGCCGGCAGCCCTTACCTGGTGATGGAGATGCTCGACGGGCCGGGCCTCAGCGGCGCGTGGGACTGGCCGCGGCTGCGCGACGCCCTCGGCCAGCTCCTCGCCGCCCTGGCGCACGCCCACGCGCGCGGCGTCGTCCACCGCGACCTGAAGCCCGACAACGTCCTCACCGGCGGCCGCCTGCTCAAGCTCACCGACTTCGGCGTCTCGCAGGCCGGCGACGAGGACGGGCCCGTCTCGAGCACCGCGGGCACCCCCGGCTTCATGGCGCCCGAGCAGATCCAGGGCGACTGGCGCTCGCAGGGCCCCTGGACCGACCTCTACGCCCTCGGCTGCCTCGCCTTCGCCCTGTCCACCGGCCGCATGGCCTTCGGCGGTCGCTCGCCGGTGGCCGCGATGGTGGCCCACCTGACCGATCCGGCGGCCCCCTTCGTGCCGCGCTTCCCCGTGCCGACCGGCTTCGCGGCCTGGATCGACCGCCTCCTGTGCCGCGCCCCGCGGGCCCGCTTCCAGCGCGCCGCGGACGCGGCCCACGCGCTCGCGCTGTTGGGCGCGCCGTCGGCCGTCGCCGGCGAGGTGCCCGTGCTGGTCGCCGCGCCGACGCCGACCCTGCCCTTCGACTCGCTGACCACCCCGGACCTCCTGCCCGGCCCGACCCTGGAGCTGCCCCGCCTGACCCTGCCCGGCGCCGGGCGGGAGGGCCCACCGCCCGAGGCGCCGCCGGTGCCGCCCACCTGGCGCGGCGTCGCGTCGGCCGGTCCGGATGATCGCGTCGGGCCGGGCCTGTTCGGCTTGCGCCTGGTGCCCTTCGTCGGCCGTGAGGCCGAGCGCGATCAGCTGTGGGCGGCCCTGCGCGCCGTCGCCGACACGGGGCAGCCGCGCGCCGTCGTCGTCCGCGGCCCGGCGGGCTACGGCAAGACGCGCCTCGCGTCCTGGTTCGCCGGCCGCGCCCACGAGGTCGGCGCCGCCCACGTCCTGTGGGCCGATCACGCGGACTGCGGCGGCGCCGGCCACGGGCTGGGCGCCATGCTGGGCCGCTTCTGGCGCTGTCAGGGCCTGCCGCGCCCCGTCGCCCGCGCCCGCCTGATCGGGCTGCTGGACGATCCCGTCGAGGCCACGGCCGTCGCCGAGCTCGTCGCGCCCGGCGAGGGGTCGGGCGGCGCCACCTTCGCCAACCCCGACGAGGTCTTCGGCACCCTGCACGGCCACCTGGCGCGGCTGGCGTCCACCCGCCCGGTCGTGGTGGTGCTGGACGATGTCCAGTGGGGCCGGCAGGCCATCGGGTTCGCCCGCGCCGTGCTCAACCGCGCGGCCCTGCCGGTGCTGTTCGTGCTCACCGCGCAGGACGAGGCGCTCGCCGAGCGCCTCGACTGCGCCGCGCGTCTGGCGGCGCTCCAGCTGCGCGCGGACTGCGCCCAGCTGACGGTCGGCCCTCTGCCGCGGCGCGTGCGCCCGGCCCTCGCGCGGGCGCTCCTGGCGCTCGAGCCGGAGCTCGCCGAGCGCCTCGACGCGCACACCGAGGGCAACCCGCTGTTCGCGGTGCAGCTGGTGCAGCACTGGGTGCAGCGCCAGGTGCTGGTGCCGGGGGACGGCGGCTATCGGCTGCGTCGCGGCGCGCGGGTCGAGCTGCCCGACGATGTCCTGCAGGTGTGGCGGCAGCGCATCGGCCGCCTGCTGGCCGGGCGCCCGGCCAGCGACGGCGTGGCGCTCGAGGTCGCGGCGGCGCTGGGCACCACGGTCGAGGTCGAGGCCTGGCGCGCGGCCTGCGCGCGGGTGGGGGTGACGCCGACGCCCACGTTGGTCGAGGCGCTGCTCGACGCGGCGCTGGCCACCTGCCCCCGCGAGGGGCCGGCGCGGCGCTGGCAGTTCGTCCACGGCATGCTGCGGGCCGCCCTGCGCCGGCGGGCGCGCGACGCGCACCGCCTGAGCCACCAGCACCGCGCCTGCGCCGCCGCGATCGCCGCGCGCGGTCGGGACGCCGAGGCCGAGCAGGTGGCCGAGCACTGGATCGCCGCCGGCGCGCCCGAGCGGGCGCTGGAGCCCCTGCTGGTGGCCGCCGATCACCACCTCGCGCGCGGCGAGCAGGGCGCGGCGGCGGCGCTCATCGAGCGGCGCGAGGCGCTGCTGGTGTGCGTGGGACCGCCCCTGGAGGATCCGCGCTGGACGGCGGGCTGGCTGCGGGCTGCGCGCGCGGCGCGGATGCGCGGCGACCTGCCCGACGCCGACCGCTGGATGGCGCGGGCCCGCGAGGCGACGCCGCCGGCGCTGCTGACCCGCACGCTGCTCGCGCGCGGCGAGCTGGCGCGCGATCATGGGCTGTACGCGCACGCCGAGGGGTTGCTGGTCGAGGCGGCGACGCGGGCCGAGGCCGAGGCCGACGTCGACGCCCGCGCCCAGGCCGCGCAGGCGCTGGGCGTCACGCGCCTGCGCCGCGGCGACCGGGCGGGCGCCTCCGAGGCCTTCGAGCGCGCGCGGACCGCCTGGCGGGCCGCCGGCGACGCGCTGCGGGCGGCCACCTGCGATTACTGGCTGGCGCGCTGCGCGCTGCAGGCCGAGGACATGGCGGCGGCGCAGCGCACCCTGGCGCGGGCGCGGGGGTACTTCGACCACCTCGGCGCGCTGGGGGCGTTGGCGGCGTGCGACAACCTCGCTGGCGATCTGGCGCGTCTGCGGGGCGACCTGGCGACGGCCGCGCGGTGCTTCGCGGCGGCCGCCGAGGGGTGGGAGCGGCTGGGGGCGGGCAACGCGCGGGTCGCGCGGGCCAACGAGGGGCTGACGCTGCTCGAGGCCGGACGACCGGGCGAAGCGCGCCGCGTGCTCGACCACGCCATCGCCGCCTTCGAGGCCGACCGTCAGTGGGCGATGGCGGCCGGCTGCCACGCCGGCATGGCCGCCTGCACCGCCGCCCTGGGCGACCGCCCTGCCTTCGACCACCACCTCGCGCGGGTCGACGTGCTCGTCGAGCGCACCGGCATCACCGACCCCGACATCGCGCGGGCGCTGGATCGAGCGGCCGCGACCTGGGCCCCGGCGGACGCCCCGCGATCCCGCGCGGCGCACGCGCTGGCGGCGGATCAGTGGCGGGCGCTGGGGCGCCCCGAGGAGGTCACGCCGGCCCCGCGCACCGCCCCGCTGTACGTGGTGGCCGCCGCCCGCTGACCGACGCGCTCGGGGGAGGGCGTGGCGGGCTCCGAGGGAGCCCCGTGGAAGAAGCGCGTCGCCGCGTCAGGCATCCGCGCCCCGGGAGCACCGGGTCAGAAGGGCGCGCCGTCGGACTGCGTGCCCGGGCTGATCGGGGCGTCGGGGTGGGGGGCGAGGTCGCCCGTGAGATCGGGCACGCGGGTCAGCGAGCGGTCGGCGGGCACCTCGGCGCAGGGCGGGCGGTCGCAGCCGGGCCCGTAGGAGAAGACGATCACCTCGTCGCGCGCCGCGTCGAGCAGGCGCAGCGTGTCGCCGGCCGCGTCCAGGTTCAGGCCATTGCTGAAGGCGGGATCGGCCGCGTTGACGGTCACGAACAGCGCGCCGGTCGCCTCGAGATCGTCGCTGGGGTTCCCGCCGCCGAACACGACCAGCGCGCGGCCGGCCTCGAGGGTGAAGCCGGCGGGGAAGGTGTGCCGCGGGATGCCCTGCAGGTCGGTCTCGACCAGCACGAAGCCGCCGAGGTCGATCTCCTCGTCGCCGACGTTCACCAGCTCGACGAAGGCGTCGTCGACGGCGCTGACGTCGCCGTCGTCGTTGGCGTCGGCGTCGATGGCGCCGTCGATCAGCACCTCGTTGAGCACCAGCAGGCCTGCGGCGGGGCTGGGGCCGGGGTCGACGCAGCGGCCGTCGACACAGGCGCGGAAGTCGAGGCAGCCGGCGGCGCCCTCGCACTCGGGCGGCCCCAGGTCGGGGGCGGCCGCGTCGGGCCGCGCCGCGTCGGCGGCGGCGTCGTCCAGGGGCGCCGCGTCGCTCAGGTCGGCGTCGGCCTGCGTCGCGTCGGCCGTCGTCGCGTCGAGCAGGGCAGCGTCGGCCGGCGCCCCGTCGTGCACGACCCCACCGTCCACGGCCGCGTCGACCACCCCCGCGTCGGTCGGCGCCGCGTCGGCGGGCCGCGCGTCGGCCACGGCGGCGTCGGGCCCACCCGTGTCCGCGCGCGCCGCGTCCTGGACCGCGGCGTCGGCGGCGGGCCCGCCGCCGTCCTCCCCGTCGTCGCACCCTGCCACCATCAACCCGAGCGCCACCAAGGCGCCCCACAGCCGTGCCATCGACGGGCCTCCTCTCGCCCGCCGCTGCGGACCCCTGCTCGGGAGCCTGTAGCACATTCGGGGCACTTCGCGGTGCACGCCCCCGAATGCTCGGCTCGGCGTTGCGAAAGGAAGGCGATATCTTCGGATATCGTCGTACTTCCGCGCCTTGACCCGAGCTCTCGGTGACGCACCCCGCTCGACCCCTCGGTGGGCTACAGGCTCGTACCCCGTCCCGCCCCGCACCTCAACCCTCGGGGTGCGGGTGGCGCCGCCCCCCGCGAAGATGGTACGTCGCCCGCGACATGCCACTCGGGGGGTTCCCATGCGCCGACTCGCGCCGCTGCTGCTTCTGCTCACTGCCTGCGCCGACGGCCCCGACGAGGCACCCCCGACGCTCGGCCAGACCCGCCAGGCGGTCGTGCTCGAGCTGCCCGGCCAGTTCGACACCCTGCAGGACGCCTTGAACGCCGCCCGCCCGGGCGACACCATCCGGGTCGGCCCCGGCGACTTCGGCGCCGGCGTCACCATCGAGGTCGAGGATCTCACCATCGAGGGCCCCGGCCCCGCCCTCGCGTCCCTGCGCCGCGGCATCAACGTCCGGGCCCGCGGCTTCACCCTGCGCGGCCTCAGCCTGATCGCCGACGGCGACACCTTCGGCGTGCACGCGCGCAACCACGGCGTCCGCCTCGAGGACGTCGACGTCAGCGGCTTCAACTTCGGCGTCGCCGTCTTCGACACGAACGAGTCCCTCGTCGTCGATCGCTGCACCGTCCGCGGCAACAACTGGGGCTTCTACCTCGAGGCCGTCCGCGGCCGCGTCGCCAACAGCCTCATCCTGAACAACACCGGCGCCGGCTTCTTCGCCCGCGCCAACGTCGGCGTCGCCCTGCAGCACAGCACCGTCGTCGGCAACGGCTTCGCCAACCCCGGCGACGCCTCGGGCGGCGTCGTCAGCGGCCCGGCGGGCACCGAGCAGGTGCGCAACAACATCATCGTCGGCAACCACACCGGCGTGCGCTGCGCGAGCTGCACGGCGTCCTACGGCCGCAACCTGGTGTGGGGCAACGTCGAGGACTACGCCGACGACGCTCGCCGCGCCCGCGACGACCTGTCGGCCGATCCCCTGTTCGTCGCGCCCGCCGCCCGCGACTTCCGCCTGCGCGCGGGCTCGCCGGCCATCGACGCCGGCCTCGCGCTGGGCGAGCGCACCGACGCCGGCGGCGACGGCCGCCCCGCCGGCGCGGCCCCCGACCTGGGCGCCTACGAGTTCCAGCCGCCCACCGCCGACGTCCGCATCAACGAGGTCATGGCCAACCCGCTCGACGAGACCAGCGGCGAGTTCGTCGAGCTGATCAACGCCGGCGACGCGCCCGTCGACCTGGCGGGCTACCGCATCGACGACGGCGACGATCCCGACGTGATCGTCGGCTGGGAGGGGGGCGACACCGTCCTCGCCCCCGGCGCCTACGCGGTCGTCGTCGACCCCGACTTCCCCGACGCCCTGCCCGCCGGCGCCCTGCGCCTGACCGTGGGCGACACGCGCCTGGGCAACGGCCTGTCGACCGGCGATCCCGTCGCGCTCCGCCTGCCCGACGGCAACACCGTCGTGTCGGCTTACGAGGCCCCCTTCGACCCCGGCAACGGCGTCAGCGCCGAGTGGGACGGCGCCGCCTTCGTCGCCTCGCCGTGCGGCAGCTCGCCCGGCGCCGACAACTGCGCCGGCGCGCCCCCGCCCGGCGGCGGCGAGGTGCTGCTGCTGATCACCGAGGTCATGGCCAACCCGCTCGACGAGCGCACCGGCGAGTACGTCGAGCTGATGAACCTGGGCGAGGCCCCGGTCGACCTGGCCGGCTTCGTCCTGTCCGACGGCGACAGCGACGACCTGATCCAGGGCTTCGCCGGCGACGCGGTGGTGCCCGGCCGCGGCGGCTTCGCGGTCATCGTCGACCCCGATTACGATGGCGCCTACGACATCCCGGCCGGCGCCAAGCTGCTGAGCGTCGGCGACCGCACCCTGGGCAACGGCCTGACCACCAGCGATCCGGTGACGCTGCGCGATCCCGCCGGCGAGCTGGTGGCGGCCTACCTCGACCCCTTCGATCCCGGCGACGGGCGGTCGGCCGAGCTGCCCCACCTCGAGGGCGGCGCCTTCGTCGTGTCGCCCTGCGACCTGTCGCCCGGCCGCGACAACTGCGCCTGGGGCGTGGAGCCGCCCGATCCCCAGGACGCGCCCCTGCGCATCACCGAGGTCATGGCCAACGCGCTCGACGAGGACACCGGCGAGTTCGTCGAGCTGTTCAACGCCGGCGCCGAGCCCATCGATGCGGCGGGCCTGGTGCTGAGCGACGGGGACGCCACCGACGTGCTGCTCGGCTTCGGCGGCGGCCCGTCGGTCATCCCGCCCGGCGGCTACGCGGTGATCCTCGATCCCGAGTACGCCGGCGAGTACGCGCTGCCCGGCGGCGTCGTGCGGCTGCAGCCAGACGACACGACGCTGGGCTCGGGCCTGGCGACCGCCGACGTCGTCGAGATCCGCGCCGCCGACGGCGCGACGGTGCTCGACGCCTTCACGACGCCCTTCAACCCGGGCAACGGCGTCAGCGCCGAGTGGGACGGCGCCGGCTGGGTGGCGTCGACGTGCCCCGCGGGCGCCTCACCGGGCCGCCGCAACTGCGCGCAGGGCGAGGCGCCGCCGGAGCCGGGGTTGCCGCGCGTGATCATCAACGAGGTCATGGCCAACCCGCTCGACGAGCGGCGCGGCGAGTTCGTCGAGCTGTGGAACCTGGGCGAGGCGCCGGTCGATCTGGCCGGCTTCGTGCTGTACGACGGCGACGCCGCCGATCCCCTCGAGGGTTGGCAGGGCGGCGCGACGCTGCTGCCCGCCGGCGGCTTCGCGGTGGTGTTGGATCGCGACTACGACGAGGCCTACCCGCTGCCCGCCGGCGCCCTGCGCCTGACCGTCGACGACGCCTCGCTGGGCACGGGGCTCGCGGTGCACGACACCGTCGAGCTGCTGTTGCCCGACGGCGTGACGGTGCTCGACCGCTACGCCGCGCCCTTCGATCCCGGCAACGGCACCAGCGCCGAGCGCACCGCGCCCGACCGCGCCGAGTTCGTCGCCGCGGCGTGCCCGGGCGACCTGCAGGCCAGCCCCGGCCGCCCCAACTGCGCCGCCGCCGAGACCGGCGATCCCCTCGACTGCCGCGCGCGCGCCGACTGCGCCGACGGCTGGCAGTGCATCGGCATCCCGCAGGACGGCAGCACCGCGTTCGGCCGCTGCGCCGACATCCGCAACCGACCCGGCGAGAACGCCGACTGCCCCGCCGACCTCGACTGCGGCGAGGGCCTCGTGTGCGCCGGCCTGTCCTCGACGCCCGGCGGCCTGTTCTGCCTCGCCGACTACCACCACGGCGTCTTCACCTTCGACACGCGCACGCCCATCCCCGACGGCGCGCCGGCCGGCGTCACGGTCGAGCAGGTGGTGTACGGGCTGGGCAGCGTGCCCCTCGACATCTTCGTCGAGCTCGACATCGACCATCCGGCGCCCGCGCAGCTGCGGGTGACGCTGGTGGGGGCCAGCACGGACAGCGGCGTGCTGTTCGACGGGGCGGTCGACGATCCGGCCCTGCTCGGGCAGCGGCTGGTCGCGCGGGGCATCCCCGGCGACGACGTCGTCAACGGGCGGTGGCGACTCGAGGTGGTGGACACCGCGGCGGGCGGCGCGGGTCACCTGAACGGCTGGACGCTGGACATCATCAGCCGCTGGGACTGACGATCGGGGCGGGGGAGGGGGTGCGGCGCGCCGCCTCGTCGGGGGAGGGGGAGAGAGGCGGACGCCCTGCGGGGGAGCAGGCGCGATCAATACTCGTCGGTGGCCTCCTCCATCTCGTCGGCCGCCTCCTCGGCGCCGTCCTCTATGGCATCGCCGGTCTCCTCGGCGCCGTCCTCGATGGCCTCGCCGGCCTCCTCGGCGCCCTCACCGATGTTGTCGGACGCCTCGTCGATGGCGCGCGAGGCCTCGTCGGCCAGGTTGTCCGACTGCGTCTCGTGCGACGTGCAGCCGGTCATGCCACCGACGGCGAGCGCGGCGGCGCAGAACAGCTGCAGCGAGGTCTTCAGCGGGTTGAAGGTCTTCATGGTGGGTCTCCTCTTCTCGTCGAACACTCGCCACATGGACAGTGCAGGTGGCGTACCGGCCCACGGAGCGGCGAGCGGGCGTGCCGTGAGAGGGGCAGACCGCGCCGGCGCGCTCGCGCCGAGTCCCAGACCGTCTCGCTGGATAGGCGCGCGCGCTTGACCCGCGCCGCGCCCCCGCGCAGGCTGCGCGCATGGCCAAGAAGAAGACCCCTGCCACCGCCGCGCTGCGCGCCCTGCGCACGGCCGGCGTCGACTTCACCGAGCACGCCTACGACTACGTGCCGCGCGGCGGCACGGCGTCGAGCGCCGCGGCGCTGGGCGTCGACGAGCACGTCGTGGTCAAGACGCTGATCATGGAGGACGAGGCCCGCGCCCCGCTGGTGGTGCTGATGCACGGCGATCAGGCCGTCTCGACCAAGGCGCTGGCCCGGCAGCTCGAGATGAAGACGGTGCAGCCCTGCGACCCGGCCATCGCCGAGAAGCACAGCGGCTATCAGGTGGGCGGCACCTCGCCCTTCGGCCTGCGCCGGGCGATGCCGGTGTACGTGCAGCGCACGATCCTCGACCTCGACCGCGTGTACCTCAACGGCGGGCGCCGCGGGCTGCTGGTGAACCTGCCGACGGCCGCGCTGGTGCAGGTGCTGGGCGCCACCCCGGTCGACTGCGCGCGCTGATCGACTCGACCGCGATCAGCCTCCGCGCGTCGCCGGCGTGCCGCGCGGCGACCGGCGGGCGCGCGCCGATGCCTGCGTCGTTCAGGTCCGGCGGCCCGCGACCCCGACCATCGTGTGAGGCCGCGCGGTGTGAGCCCCGTCGGGCGGCGTCAGCCGCCGAACATGGCCTTCAGCCGCCCCATCACGCCGGGGTTCTCGGCGCGCTGCCGGCGCTTGTCGGCCTTGGCCGCCAGCCGGCTGGCCATCTCCTCGATCTCGGGCTGCCGCGCCGCGCCCACCCGCACGTCCACCACCTCGCTGCCGATCATCAGCGCGATGGTGGGGATGCTGCGGATGTTGAACGCCTGCGCCAGCTCGGGCGCCTGCTCGGTGTTCACCTTGCAGAAGGTCACCTGCCCCTCGAACTTCTTCGCCGCCGCCTCGAAGGCCGGCGCCGTCGCCTTGCAGGGGCCGCACCACGACGCCCAGAAGTCGAGGATGGCCGGCCGGTCGGCCTCGACGACGTGGCGCATCATGTCGTCGTGCGTCTTCAGGTCGATCAGGAGGGGGCTGTCGCTCATCGGGTTCTCCGCCGTTCGGGTTCTGCGTCTCGGGTTCACGGCACCGGAGCCGCCGGGCGCCCGGGCTGTGTCAGCGTCCGCGGCCCTTCGCACCCTCGACGATGGCGTCCACCACCGCGGGCTCGGCCAGCGTCGACGTGTCGCCCAGCTGATCCGCGTGCCCCTCGGCCACCTTGCGCAGGATGCGGCGCATCACCTTGCCCGACCGCGTCTTGGGCAGCCCGGGCACCGGCTGCAGCACGTCCACCCGCGCGTGCGCGCCGATGACCGTCCGCACGACCTGATGCAGCCGCTGCTCGAGGTCGTCGCTCCACGTCTCGCCGGCCTGCAGCACCACGTAGGCCCACACGCCCTGGCCCTTCAGATCGTGCGGGAAGCCCACCACCGCGGCCTCGCCGACGGCCTCGTCGTGCAGCAGCGCGGCCTCGAACTCGGCGGTGCCCATGCGGTGCCCGCTGACGTTGATCACGTCGTCCACGCGCCCGGTGATCCAGTAGTAGCCGTCGCGGTCGCGGCGGCAGCCGTCGCCGGTGAAGTACAGCCCCTCGAAGTTCGAGAAGTAGGTCGCGACGTAGCGATCGTGGTCGCCGAACACGGTGCGCGCCTGCCCCGGCCAGGGCTGCGCGAGGCAAAGCAGGCCCTGCCCCGGCCCGCGGATGGGGCGGTCGGTCTTGGGATCCATCAGCACCGGCTCGATGCCCGGCATCGGCCGCGTCGCCGAGCCCGGCTTGGGCGCGGTGGCCGGCGCGATGGGCGAGATGGCGATGCCGCCCGTCTCGGTCTGCCACCAGGTGTCGACGATGGTGCAGCGGCCCTCGCCCACGACCTGGTGGTACCAGATCCACGCATCGGGGTTGATGGGCTCGCCCACCGTGCCCAGCACGCGCAGGCTGCTGCGATCGTACTTCGTGACGAAGTCGTCGCCCTGCGCGGCCAGCGCCCGGATGGCGGTCGGCGCGGTGTAGAAGATCGTGAACCCGTGCCGCTGCGCCATGTCCCAGTAGCGCCCGGCGTCGGGGTAGGTGGGCGTCGACTCGAACATGAACGTCGTCGCGCCGTTGGCCAGCGGGCCGTACACGATGTAGCTGTGCCCGGTGATCCAGCCGACGTCGGCCACGCAGGCGTAGACGTCGTCCTCGCGCAGATCGAAGACGGTGCGGTGGGTGTAGGCGGTGTAGGTGAGATAGCCGCCGCAGGTGTGCACCAGGCCCTTGGGCCGGCCCGTCGAGCCCGAGGTGTAGAGGATGAACAGCGGGTGGTCGGCCGCCACGATCTCGGCGGGGCAGTCGGGCGAGGCGGCCTCGACGGCGTCGTGCCACCAGACGTCGCGGCCCTCGGTCCAGCCGATGTCGGCGCCGGTGCGCCTCAGCACCAGCACCTTCTTCACGCCGTGCTCGCCCTCGAGGGCCTCGTCGGTGGTGGCCTTCAGGGGGATGGTGCGGCCGCCGCGCCGGCCCTCGTCCTGCGTGATGACGAACTCGGCGCCGCAGTCGCGCACGCGGTCGCGCAGCGCCTCGGCCGAGAAGCCGCCGAACACCACCGAGTGCACCGCGCCCAGGCGCGCGCAGGCCAGCATGGCGATCGCGGCCTCGGGCACCATGCCCATGTAGATGATGACCCGCTCGCCGCGGTGCAGGCCCATCGCCTGCAGCGCGTTGGCGGCGCGGCACACCTCGGCGTGCAGGTCGCGGTAGGTCAGCCGCCGCACGTCGCCGGGCTCGTCGCCCTCCCAGAGGATGGCGGTCTTGTCGCCGCGCGCCTCGAGGTGCTGGTCGAGGCAGGTCTCGGTGACGTTCAGCTGGCCGTCGCCGAACCAGGTGAAGGGGCCGTGCTTGATGTGGCGGTAGTCGCCCTCGAGGCCGACCGTCGGGGCCTTGCGCCAGGCGACGAGGTCGCGGGTGACGTCGAGCCAGAAGCCGTCGGGATCGGCCTGGCAGTCGAGGTAGGCGCGCCGCCAGTCGTCGATGCTGCGGATGTCGCTGGTCGAGCCCTCGCGGACCCGCGCCGGGATGTCGTAGGTGTCGCCGTTCATCCGTCCCCTCCCATGTGTCCTGGGGGGCACGCTACTGCAGACGGCCGTGGGATTGAAGGGCAGGAAGAAGGAGCACCGGGGGCAGGCCGAAGCCTCGGAGCGGGACGGTGACCGCGCCCCCGGGGCGGTGGTGCTGGGACGCGCCCAGGGCACCTGAAGACCAGAGAAGTCAGGGGCTCAGAGCGCCACCACCTCACTCACCGTCTTACAAGGACTACCCAAAGGATCACCTCCTCTCCTGGCGCGTTGCACAACTGCGAGGATCCCATCACCCCGCAATCTCTCGCCGGGAGGAGCCGCCGTGTCCTCCCCCCGGTCGAGCCGCCCCGGGTCCAATGTGGCCCCGGAACTCGGGGGCGAGTGAGGCCCCCTCGGCGCTGTCCAACGTAGCGGAGGGCCCCGGGCTGTGCAAAGGGCGTTTCGGTGACAAAAACCCGAGGCCGCGTCTCGGGTTTCTGGGGCGCGGGCGACCGCGTCGACGCCGGACCGGGGGCCGGCGGCTGGCACGTCGATTGCGTCGTCGCCGGGGCGACGAAGCCGAAGGAGGCGCCCATGCGCTGGTCCCGAACGAAGCGACTGTTCTCCGCCCTGCTGACCGCCATCCTCGCGTTGGGCCTCGCGGCCTGCGACGACGGTGGCGGTGGTGGCGACCCCGGCGCGGGCGGCACCCCCGGCATGGGCGGCACCCCCGGCGCCGGCGGCACCCCCGGCATGGGCGGCGAGCCCGGCATGGGCGGCGAGCCCGGCATGGGCGGCGAGCCCGGCGAGTTCGTCGGCAGCGAGAAGTCGCGCATCCTCGAACCGCAGGTGCCCGACGCCGATCTGACCACGCTGGTCGACGGCCAGCGCGACTTCACCGCCAGCCTCTACCAGGTGCTGGCGGCCGAAGAGGACGGCAACCTGTTCTACTCGCCCTTCAGCATCCACCAGGCCCTCGCGATGACCTGGGCCGGCGCGCGCGGCGACACCGAGACGCAGATGGCGAACGCCCTGCACTTCGACCTCGACCAGGCCGCCCTGCACCCGGCGCAGAACCGCCTGGACCTGGCGCTCGAGAGCCGCGCCGACACGCCCACCGAGAGCGGTGAGCCCCTGCAGCTCAGCATCGCCAACCAGGTGTGGGGCCGCACGGGCTACCAGTGGCTGCCCGCCTTCCTCGACGTGCTCGCCGAGCAGTATGGCGCGGGCCTGCGCGAGTGGGACTTCGTCGCCGATCCCGAGGGCGGGCGGCAGCGCATCAACCAGTGGGTCGAGGATCAGACCAACGAGCGCATCAAGGATCTGATCCCCGCGGGCGCGATCAACGGGAGCACCGTGATGGTGTTGGTCAACGCCATCTTCTTCAAGGCATCGTGGGCCACGCCCTTCGAGCCCGAGCAGACCGCCGACGCCGACTTCCACCTGGCCGATGGCAGCACCGTGCAGGTGCCGACGATGTACGAAGGCGCCGCGCGCGCGCGGTACGGCGCCGGCCCCGGCTGGGAGGCGATCGCGCTGCCCTACGCGGGCAACGAGACCTCGATGCTGGTGGTGGTGCCGGACGACCTCGGCGCCTTCGAGGCCGCCTTCGAGGGCCAGACCCTGCGCACCATCGACGACGCGCTCACCGGCGTCGAGGCCGAGGTCCACCTGCCCAAGTTCAGCTTCGAGAGCGGCTTCCAGCTGAACGACGCCATGATGGCCTTGGGCATGGAGGACGCATTCACCGGCGCCGCCGACTTCTCGGGCATGAACGGCGTCGGCGGCCTCTTCATCCAGGCCATCTTCCACAAGGCCTTCGTGGCGGTGGACGAAGAGGGCACCGAGGCCGCCGCCGCGACGGCGGTGCTGGTGGGCGAGACGTCGGTGCCGATGCAGGTGGACGTGCGCGTCGACCGCCCCTTCCTGTTCTTCATCCGCGACGACATCACCGGCGCCGTGCTGTTCGCCGGCCGGGTGATGGATCCGCGCTGAGGCTCGCGCCTGCCGATCCCACCAGCGCTGTGGCACCCTGGCGTCGCCTCGTGCGACGCGAAGGGGAGCCGATGCGCCGGATCTGGACGCTCGCGGCCGTCGACCTGGAGCGTGGCGCGGTGCGACGCCGCCCGCTGCGCGGTGGTCGACTGCCTCGCGGGCTTCCGCGACGCCCATGGAGACCCCGACGACGGCTGCGAGTGCGCGCTGGCTGGCGACGAGG
The DNA here is from genome assembly GCA_030426945.1 of bacterium. Classification (GTDB taxonomy): domain Bacteria; phylum Myxococcota_A; class Bradymonadia; order UBA7976; family UBA1532; genus JACKDN01. Next base: position 444 of record JAUHXL010000088.1, on the reverse strand, counting down.
CGCGCAACCTGCGCGACGACGACTGCGACGAACGCGTCGACGAGGGCTACGATCTGGCGCTCGACGCGGCGAACTGCGGCGCCTGTCGTGCGGGCCGTGGCGAGGGCGTCCTGTGCGCGGCGGGCTACCTCGAGGGCGTGGGCCCGGTGGGCGCCGAGGGGGCGTGCGCCGCGCCGGCGCGCACGCTGCGCGTGGGGCCCGGGCTGGATCACGACACCATCACCGCGGCCCTGGGCGCCGCCCAGCCGGGCGATCGCGTCGAGATGGCCAGCGGCGCCGACGCCGAGGCGGTCGAGGTGCACACGGGCCCGCTGCTGATCGAGGCGGCCTCGGGCGCGCAAGTCGAGCTGCCCGCGCAGCGAGCTGTACCAGCACATCGCCGGCGCCTTCGCCGAGGGCGCGGTGCTGCGCGCGGGGACCGTCGACGTGGCCAACATCACGGTC
>JAUHXL010000658.1 GCA_030426945.1 bacterium | reverse complement strand
ACCGGCGGCACCAAGCCGATGAGCATCGCCGCCCACGAGGCGTTCCGCGCGATGGGGCGGCCGGTCTTCTACGTCGAGCCCACCCGTGACCGCCTCGTGTGGCTCTACCACCCCGAGGGCGCCCTCGGGGCGCGGGATCTCGAGGATCGGATCAGGCTGGAGCCCTTCCTGGCGGCCCACGGCGTGTCGGTCGACGGCATGGGTCCGCGGGAGGGCATCCCGGCGGCGCGCCGGGCCCTGTGCGCCGATCTCGTGGCCGACATGGGGGCGGTGGGCGAGTGCCTGTCGACGCTCAACTGGGTCGCGGCCCAGGCCGAGGGCACCCTCGAGGGCCCCCGGCCGGGGCGGGCGGGCAAGGCCTACTGGTCGCTGGTCGACCGCTTCGCCGCCGAGGGCCTGGTGCGGCGGGTGGGTGATCGGCTGGTGTTCCCCGACGAGGCGGCGCGGTTCTTCGTGGCCGGCGGGTGGTTCGAGGCCTATGTGTACGGCCTGGTGTACGGGCTGCGGGCCGAGCGCCCGATCATCCAGGACGTGGGGCGGGGGGTGGAGGTGTGCCGGCGGGGCGACGTCCGCAACGAGCTCGACGTGGCCTTCCTCGCCGACAACAAGCTGCACGTCATCGAGTGCAAGACGCGGCGCTTCGATCAGCACGCCGCGGCGGGCGCCGGCGCCGTCTACAAGATCGAGGCGCTGCGGGACGTGCTCGGGGGCGCCCAGGGCCGGGCGATGCTGATCAGCTTCAAGCCCCTGCGCGCCGCCGATCTGCGCCGCGCGGCGAGCTTCGAGGTCGAGGTGGTGGCCGGGCGCGACGTGGCGCGGCTGCGGGAGCGTCTGCTGGCGTGGATCCCGACGCGTGAGATCCCGGCGCCTAGTCGCCCAGGCGCGCGGTGATGGCGTCGGCCGCGCGGCGGCAGGCGCTGCGCAGCTCGGCGGGCTCGAGCCGGTTGACCGCGAGGGCCCGGAGCGCCGTGATCGCGGCGTGGGCGCCGACGGCGGTCAGGGCCTCGGCCGCCGCGGCGCGCGTGGCGTCGTCGTCGCGCGCCAGCAGCGTCAGCAGGGCGGCCTCGGCGGTGGCCGGATCGTCGTCGGCGTGGGCCAGGGCCGCGGCCAGCGCCGGCGCGTCCTCGTCGCCGACGCCGCCGGCCCAGGCGGCCAGCAGCGAGGCCGCGGGGCGGTGCTCGAGCGCGGCGCACATCTCGAGCACGGCGCCGGCGTAAGCGTCCGGGCGCGTCGAGAAGGCCGCGTCGAGCGCGAGCGCGACCTCTTCGGTGGTTTGGTCTGCGCGCAGCCGCTCGAGGGCCGCGGTGCGCACCTCGGCGGCCGCCACCGGATCCTCGAGCAGGGCGCGCAGGTGGGGCAGCGCCTCGTCCGGCGGCAGCGTCTCCGCCGCCATCAGCCGCAGCCCCGCGTCGCCGTCGCCCAGGGCCGCCGCGCGGGCCTCGTCCAGCGCCGTCGAGCCGGTGAAGTGCTGGTGCAGCAGGTTGAAGGCCCGCCGGCGGACGGCCGCCACGGGATCCGCCTTGACGTGGCCGGCCAGGCGATCAGCCACCCCGCGCGCCGCGAGATCCGTGCTGCCCGCGAGGCTCACCAGCTCCTTGATCGTCTGCAGGATGACCGCGGTGGACGACGCCCGGCCCGCCATGCGCGCCACGACGCGGCCCTCGGCGAGCTCGAAACCGTAGCTCCACCCGAGCCGCTCGAGGCGACGACGGAAGCGGCTGTCGCACAGAGCCAGCACCACCGTCTCGTCGCCCTCGGCGAAGACGTTGCCGTCGAAGCTGGGATCCTGCACCTCGACCGCGGTGGGGCGCTCGCCCTTGCTGGGCCCGACGAAGCGCACCCCCGCGGGCAGGGTGGCCGCCTGCGCGGTGAAGACGGTCCACCCGGCGCGCTCGCCCTCGACGCTCACCTGCACCTCGACGCCGTCGAGCTCGCAGCGCAGGCGAAGGGGCTGGGCCTCGAGCGCGCCGCCCAGCTGATCGCGGGCCAGCGCCCACGCCGGGGGTGGCACCGCGCGGCGGGCGCGGGTGGACTGGTGGCGGACGGCCAACGCGGCGACGACGCCGGCCGAGACGAGCAGGGTGATCCACATGGGCGACAGGGGCAGCGTGGACGCGCGCGCTCCATCGCGCAACACATGCCGGTCTGAGAGGGTGCTTACGAACCCTCGGCGGGTCGCCTGGCACGCCCCCCGACCACGATCTCTTCATGGGTCGGCACGCGAGACAGCTGTGAGATCCCGCCTCGACCTCGCCGCCGGTGGGCGCACCCGGCTCGACCTCGGAGAGGTAGACACCCTCCCAGACGGCGAATCACACCATGAAGAACAGAGGATCCCGCCGCTGCATGAAGGCCTCGACCAGGGCGCGGTCGTCCTCGCTCAGATCCAGCAGCGTGAGGCCGACGCCGGGCGGCGAGCCGTCGCTGGCGGCCCAGTCGCTGCGCACCCAGGCGACCCGAGCCCGCGCGCGGATGCGGCGGTGGGCGATGCGCACGTCCACCTCGGCGCCGTCGCCGACGCGTGGCTTCTCGGGGTCGAAGTCGTCGACGAACAAGCCGCCGTCAGCGAGGCCGCCCGCGAAGCCGCAGAAGAAGTTCGCCGCGGAGTCGTTGGACAGCGTCACCGTGTAGCGGCGAGGTCGGCGGCCCCGGGCGTCCGGCAGCAGGACCGGGGTGGCGAGGGGCGCCAGGGAGGGGGCCGGCGCGGGGGTGGGGCGGGTGCCGAGCGTGACGGCAGGGGGCTCGGTGATGTCGAGGGTGAAGGGGGGGGCGGGGGCGGGAGCGGGGGCAGGGGTGGGGACATGAGCTCATGGAACACGCCTTGGCCACCATCGCGCGGACTTGGCCCGGCCAAGGGGTGCACTTGCACGCGCAGGTTTACCTTTTGGATTTCTACCGTCGCCATGGTTTCTATCCGGTGGGGGCGGTGTACCCGCTCGATGGCATCGACCCGCGCGCCAAGCGCTGCCGGCGAGTAATGATCGACCCGGTCGAACGCGATGCCATCACCGATGGCATGCAGCTCACCCACGATGGCACCCAGCCGCGCCAACCCCGCCGCGTCGATGGCATCGGCACCCCGCTCGCCCCCCTCGACCCACTCGAAGACCCCCACCGGCCGCCCCCCGACCCGCAGCGCCGGCCCCGCACACCGCCGCGGCACCCGCGCCCCGGCCGCGACGAAGTGATCGAGCAGCGCCCACTCCGCCTCGATCTCGTCCATGCCTTGCCGCTCGTAGAGCCGCACCACATACCGCCCCCGATCGGTGTCGAGCCGGTAGTTGCTGTTCATGCACCCCGCGGTGATGGCATCGACCGCCGCGCAGCGCCCGAGCCCGAAGGCATCGGCGACGCGCTCGGCGTCGACCGGGGACAGCGGCGTGAAAGCAGCCAAATGTCACTCCCCTCGACATGACAGTCACGGTCGCGGCACCCGACCGTAACGAGCATCACCCCGAGCGGCAATCAGCGACAGTACGCAGCCTCAGCCTGTCGCGCCCGTCTGCACCGCCCACAGCGAGGCATACAGCCCCCCGCGCTCGACGAGCGCGTCGTGGGTGCCCGCCTCGACGACCTCGCCCGCGTCGAGCACGATGATCCGATCGGCCTCGCGGATGGTCGACAGCCGGTGGGCGATCACCACCGTCGTGCGCCCCTCGGCGATGCGGGCCATCGAGCGCTGGATCGCCGCCTCGGTCTCGTTGTCGACCGCGC
>JAUHXL010000087.1 GCA_030426945.1 bacterium | reverse complement strand
CCGTGGCCATGGGCTACGCCAGCGCCATCGCCGTCGGCCGCGTCGACGTGCCCGGCGGCCTGCCCTACGCCGTGCGCTCGCGCGCCCTGTTCAACCCGGCCCTGCGCAGCACCATCTTCATCATCCCGGGCCTGATGGCGCTCATCCTGGTCATCGTCGCGGTGATGCTGACCGCGCTCACCGTCGCGCGCGAGTACGAGCGCGGCAGCATGGAGCAGCTGTTCGCCACGCCCACGCGCCGCGTCGAGATCATCCTCGGCAAGCTGGCGCCCTACTTCGTGCTCGGCCTGGTGCAGGTGCTGCTGGTGCTGACCGCCGGCGTCACCCTGTTCGACCTGCCGGTGCGCGGCAGCCTGCTGCTGCTGTTCGGCGTCGCCTCGCTGTTCCTGCTGGCGATGCTGGGCCAGGGCCTTCTCATCAGCGTCGTCACCCGCAGCCAGATGTTGGCCTCGCAGGTGGCCGTCATCACCACGCTGCTGCCCGCGCTGCTGCTGTCGGGCTTCATCTTCCCCATCGAGCACATGCCGCTGCCGCTGCGCGTGCTGGCCAACGTCTTCCCCGCCAGCCACCTGGTCGAGGCCCTGCGCGCCATCCTGCTGCGCGGCAACGGCCCCGCCGCCGTCGCCGCCGACTGCGGCGCCATCGCGGCGTTCTTCGTGGTGATGCTGGCCGTGTCGATCAAGCGCTTCCAGCGCGTGGTGGGAGCCTGAGATGCGCGACGGGAAGATCGGAGTGTTCGATTCGTGCCCGTGCCCGTGCCCGTGCCCGTGCCCGGCTGGTCACGCCCCATGCCGAGCCTGTCGGCCTGGAAAGACGTTTGTGATCATCAGCTTATGACTCGAGATGCTCCAACGGCGAGGTCCGGGCACCGGCACGGGCACGGGCACGGGCACGGGCACGTTCTCCTGTGCGGACGCGGTTCCAGGCTGTGGCGTCTGCGGCTTGACCAGACACGAACGGGAGCCTGAGATGCGCGTCGAGGCCCTCGCCGTCGCCCGCAAGGAGGTGCGCCAGACGCTGCGCGACAAGCGCACGCTGGTGGTGCTGGTCATCGCGCCGCTGCTGCAGCTCACCGTGCTCGGCTTCGCGGTCAACCTCGAGGTCGAGGGCCTGCCCACCGTGATCGTCGACGCCGACCGCACCGCCGCCAGCCGCGACTTCGCCGCCGACCTCACCGCCGGCGAGCTGTTCGAGGTGGTCGAGCGCGCCCCCGTCGCCGCCGACGGCGTCGCCGCCCTCGTCGCCGGCCGCGCCGAGGTCGCCCTGGTGCTGCCCCGCGGCTTCGCCCGCGCCGAGCTCGCCGGCCGCCCCGCCCCGGTGCAGGTGCTGACCGACGGCAGCAACGCCAACCACGCCATCGTCGCCCGCAACGCCGTCGAGGCCTTCGCCCTGCAGCGCGGCCTGCAGCGCCTGCGCGAGCGCGGCGCCGTGCCCACGATGGGCCGCCCCGAGGTGCGCCCGCGCGTGCTCTACAACCCCACGCTCGACAGCCGCGTGTACTTCGTGCCCGGCGTCGCCGCCACGCTGCTGCTGGTGGTCACCTTCGTCGTCACCGCCATGGGCCTCGCCCGCGAGAAGGAGGCCGGCACCCTCGAGCAGGTGCTGGTGACGCCCCTGCCCCCCTCGGCCCTCGTCGTCGGCAAGACGCTGCCCTACGCGGTGGTCGGCATGCTCGACCTCGGCCTCGTCGTCGCCGCCGGCGCGGTCATCTTCGACGTGCCCCTGCGCGGCAGCCTGCTGCTGCTGGCCTTCGCCGGCGCCCTCTACCTGCTGACCACCCTGGGCCTGGGCCTGCTGGTCGCCACCCTCGCGAAGAACCAGCAGCAAGCCTTCATGGCAGCCTTCTTCATCATCCTGCCCATGGTGCTGCTGTCCGGCTTCATGAGCCCCGTGCCCAACATGCCCGAGTGGCTGCAGTACGCCACCCTGCTCGACCCCGTGCGCCACTTCGTCGAGATCCTGCGCGGCGTCCTGCTCAAAGCCGCCGGCTGGGCCGACCTGGCGCCGCAGTTGGTGGCGCTCGGCGGGATGGGCGTGCTGGTGTTCCTGCTGTCCGCCCGCGCGCTGAGCCGGAAGCTGGCGTGAGGTATCCTCCGTCAGTCGGCGCCGAGCGCCTTCCTCACGTCGATCTCCTCGAGCACGACCCGGACCCCGCGGGCGACGTCCCGCTGCCTCACGATGGTGATCCGGGTGCCCCGGACGCAGGGCTTGCCGCTCCGCACCTGGGGATCGACCACGATTCGGGATTCGATGTCCCTGCTGGGAAGCTGGCCCCGCCCAAGGAATCCGGCAAGCGAGGTTGCGCCGATGTCCCGCCGGAGGCGGCGCGCCGCTCAGGCGGCCGGCTGGTGCCAGACCACCTTCTCCTTGCGGCCGTACCAGTCCTCGTTGAAGGGGCTGTACGCCTTCTCTATCGAGCCCCGACGGATCTTCATGGTCGGCGTCAGGAAGCCGTTCTCGGGCAGCCAGTCCTCGGGCACGACGGCCACGAAGTCCAGCCGCTCGAAGTTCGGTAGCTGGGCGTTGATCGCCGCGAGGTGGGCCTCCAGATCCTTCGTGATCTCGGCCTTGCCCCCGCCCTGGGCCTGCTTCCACGCCTCCTCGCTCAGCTTGATCACCGCGCTCGGCTGCGGAAAACCCGAGCCGCCGACGCAGGCGAGCTCGATGCGCGGGTGGTTGTTCAGCAGGTTTTCGATCGGCGCGGGGGCCACGTACTTCCCCTTGCTGGTCTTGAAGATCTCCTTCGTCCGGCCGGTGATCTTCAGCCGACCGGCGGCGTCGATCTCGCCCCGGTCGCCGGTCTTGAGCCACCCATCCTCGGTGAAGGTCGCCTGCGTCTCTTCAGGCTGCTTGTAGTAACCGAGCATCGCCCCCGGGCTCAGCACCTGGATCTCGCCGTCGTCGGCGATGCGGGCCTGCACGTCGTCGTAGGGCGTGCCCACGTACCCAGGGACGCCCTCACCGGGCTTGCTGATGTGGCTGTAGTTGAAGTTCTCGGTCATCCCGTAGCCCTCGAGCAGCTCGAGGCCGAGGCGCTTGTACCACTCGATCAGCTCCTTGGGGATCGGCGCCGAGCCGCTGCCGGCCATGCGACACTCACCCAGCCCCAGGCCGGCCAGCACCTTCTTCGCGACGATCTTCCCCAGGATCGGCACCTTCAGCATGAAGTCGAGCTTCTGGGGCGGCATCTTCGCGAACACGCCGAGCTGGAACTTCGCCCACAGCCGCGGGACCGACAGGAAGACCGTGGGCCGGGCGCGCTGCAGGTCCCGCACGAAGGTGTCGACCGACTCCGCGAAGTAGAGCTGGCCCTTGCCGTTGTAGAGCGAGCTGCACTCGCCCAGCCAACGCTCCATGCCGTGGGCCATCGGCAGGTACGACAGGTAGCGATCACCCTCCAACAGGTCGATCGCGTCCGCCAGGCCCCGGGTGCAGACGAACATGCCGTGGAAGCTGTGCATGACGCCCTTGGGCCGCCCGGTGCTGCCCGACGTGTAGATGATGGTGGCGAGCTCGTCCGGCGCGCGCTGGGCCACGTCCCGGAGCGGCTCGACGCTCGTGATGAGGTCGTCCCAGCGCTGGTAGGGGCCCTCGGGCGAGAGCGGAAAGGCCACCTGCACCAGGTCGTCCGGCACGCCGGCCTTCATCACGTCCCAGACCGGGTCGAGCTTGCCGACGAACAGCATCTTCGCGCCGCTGTGCTCGAGGATGTAGCGCACGGTGTCTTCGTCGAGCGTGGGGTAGATGGGCACGGTGACGTGGCCCGCCATCCAGATGGCCAGATCAGCCATGACCCACCAGGCGCAGTTCTTCGAGCACAGCGCGATCGTGCTCCCGGGCGCCCAGCCCTGGGCCTGGATCCACGCGGCCATCCGCCGCGTCTCGTCCATCATCTGGGCCCAGGTGTACGTCTTGACGTTGTCGAAGGCGCCGCCCATCGGCTGCACGATGAACGCGTGGTCCGGGATCTCCCGCTCCCACCGCAGCGCGCTCTCGAGGATCGTGGTCGGCTCGGTCATCAGTGGCTCCTTCTGCCGCGTGGGCTCAGTCGGCCATCTAAACACCGTCCGAGGGTCGGCGGGAAGAGGACGCCATCGCGAGCGGACCGGGGCCCCTGCTGGGCGGCGTCGCAGGATGCAGCGGTTCGCGCAGCCGGCGCCGTCTCATCTCTGCTGATCCCCTCAGTCCGGCAGGGCCACCACCGCGCAGAAGCGGTCGAGCAGGTTGACCATCTGCTCGAAGTCGTCCCCCGCGTCGCGCTTGGTGATGTAGCCCGCCACCTGGTGGTCGTAGGCCCGCTCGAGATCCTCCGGCGCGTCCGACGTGGTCAGCACGAACACCGGCGTGCCGCGCAGGCGCTGGTCCGACCGCAGCTCGGCGAGGAACTCGAGCCCGTTCATGCGCGGCATCTGCAGGTCGAGCACCACGATGGTGCCGCCGGGGTCGTCCTCCTGGCGCAGCGCGGCGAGGGCCTCGGCGCCGTCGCGCGCCACGCGCAGCGGCAGACGCGAGCCGGCCCGCTTCAGCCCGCGCCGCATGCACCGGACGTCGATCTCGTCGTCCTCGACCATGAACACCCGAATCGGTCGCCGCCCCACCTGCCCGACTCCTTGCCAGCCCGCCGCGCATCATGCAGCATGCCCTCCGGCCTCGCAACGGGCGGCGGATGGACGACGACGCGCACGAAATCCTGGAGTCGATCATCCACCCCATCGTGGTGTGGCGGCGCGACGGCGCGCCGCCCCACGAGTATCGTCTCGCCTACGCCAACGCCGCCTGCGACGGCCTCGATCCCAGCACCCGCACGAAGGTCGGCGGCCGCCTGACCGACGTCTACCCGCGCCTGACCGACGCTCAGCTTCCCGAGGCCTTCGCCAGCGTTCTGGCCACCGGCCGCCCCCGCCAGCTCGACCCCATCGAGGTCGCCGACACCACCTACGCCGTCGACCTGTGGCAGGTCGGGCCGGACCACGTGGGCGTCTTCATCCGCCTGCTGCCGCCGCGCGAGGAGGCCGAGACGCAGCTGGTGGCCTACGGAGACGACGTCTTCTGGGTCCACGATCCGCGCACCCGCACCCTGCAGTACCTCAGCCCCGCCTTCGAGCGCCTGATCGGCGTGGCGCGGGCGCAGGCCTACCTCGACCCGCGCAGCTGGGTGGAGCGCGTGCACCCGGACGACCGCGACGCCTTCGAGGCCCACCTCGCCTGGTCGGACGAGGACAGCGATCACCTCGACTTCCGCGTCGTGCGCCCCAACGGCGAGATCCGCTGGCTCAACTCGACCGCCCGGCCCATGCGCCGCGCCGGGCGCCCGGTGTACCGCGTCGTCGGCACCGCGCGCGACGTCACCGCGTCGAAGCAGGTGGAGCTGCGGCTGCGTCGCTCCAACGAAGATCTCGAGGCCTTCGCCTACGTCGCCAGCCACGACCTGCGCACGCCCCTGCGCGGCATCGAGTCCCTCACCCGCTGGATCGCCGAGGACGCCCACGATCCCAACTCGGTGCGCGAGCACGCCGCGCTGCTCGATGGCCGGGTCAAGCGCATGAGCCTGCTGCTGGACGATCTGCTGACCTACGCGCGCGTGGGCACCCGGCCTCAGCGCCCCGAGCCCGTCGACCTGCCGGACCTTTTTCGCCGGGTGCTGCGCCGCGTGGATCCGCCGGCCGGGATCGAGGTGGTCTACGACGGCCCCGAAGGCGCCGACGGGATCATCGAGGCCGAGTCGCGGGCCCTGCGCGACGTCCTCGCGCACCTGATGTCGAACGCCGTGCGCCACCATGATCGCGACACCGGGCGCGTCGACGTCCGGCTGGCGCTCACCCAGGGCGGTCGCCAGCTGGCCATCCAGGTGGAGGATGACGGGCCGGGCATCCCGCCGAAGTTCCACGAGCGCGTGTTCCGCCTGTTCGAGACCCTGCGCCCGCGCGACGAGGTCGAGGGCAGCGGCGTCGGTCTGGCCATGGTGCGCCGCCACGCCCGCCACCGGGGGGGCGACGTGCAGTTGCGCTCGGAGGGCCGCGGGACCATCGTCGACGTCCAGTGGCCCCTGCCGGAGCCCACCGACGGGTGAGCGCGGCCCCGGCCGCGACCCCGAACCCAAGGAGATCACATGCGGATCGCCTGGCTGCTCGCCCTGGCCCTCGCGGGCTGCGGCAGCACGCAGACGCAGACCCCCAAGGGGCGCACCGCCGTACCCCTCGAGCCGCCGGTCGCCCTCGAGCCGGGCGCGTTCGTGCCCACCGCGCTCGACCCGCCGACGGTGCTGATCAAGAACGCCACGTTGCTGACCGCCGATCCGGCGCGCCCGCGCGTCGAGCGCGGCTGGTTGCGCCTGCGCGACGGCCGGATCGAGGCCATCGGCGAGGGGGACGCCCCCGCGCCCGGCGAGGGCGAGCAGGTCTTCGACGCCGACGGCGGCTTCGTGACGCCCGGCCTGATCGACACCCACAGCCACCTGGGCGTCTACCCCCAGCCCGGCGTCTGGGCCCACGCCGACGGCAACGAGATGACCCGCCCGGTCACCGCCGGCGTGCGCGCCGAGGAGGCCTTCTGGCCCCAGGATCCGGGCATCCAGCGCGCGGTCGCCGGCGGCGTGACCACCATCCAGGTGCTGCCGGGCAGCGGCAACCTGATCGGCGGGCGCGGCGTGGTGCTCAAGCTGCATCCGCGGCGGTCGGCGCGCGCCATGCGGTTTCCGGGCGCCAAGGACGGCCTGAAGATGGCCTGCGGCGAGAACCCCAAGCGCGTGTACGGCAAGGGCAAGGGCCAGATGCCGATGAGCCGCATGGGCAGCCTGTTCCTGATGCGCGAGCAGTGGGTCGCCGCGCGCCGCTACGCCCGCGACTGGGCCGAGTGGGAGAAGAACCCCACCAAGAAGGAGGACGGCGAGGACGTGCCGGTCACCCCGCCCAAGCGCGACCTGACGCTCGAGACGCTGGCCGCGGCGCTGGCCGGCGACGTGCTGGTGCACATCCACTGCTATCGCGCCGACGAGATGCTGCTGCAGCTGAAGCTGGCCGAGGAGTTCGGCTTCGCGGTGCGCTCCTTCCACCACGCCGTCGAGGCGTACAAGATCCGCGACGTGCTGGCGGCCAAGGGCGTCGCGGTCAGCACCTGGGCCGACTGGTGGGGCTTCAAGGTCGAGGCCTACGACGGCATCGAGCAGAACCTGGCGCTGATCACCGAGCAGGGCGGCCGCGGCGTCCTGCACACCGACAGCCCCGAGGGCATTCAGCGGATGAACCAGGAGGCCGCGAAGGCGTACTACGCCGGGCTGCAGTCGGGGGTGAAGGTGACCGAAGCGCAGGCGCTGGCGTGGATCACCACGGAGCCGGCGTGGGCGCTGGGCATCGCCGACCAGACCGGCTCGATCGAGGTGGGCAAGATGGCCGACGTGGTGCTGTGGGACCGCCACCCGTTCAGCGTCTACGCCACCGCCCGCAAGGTGTTCATCGACGGGGTCCTGCGCCACGACGCCGACGCGCCGGTGGCCCCCTGGAGCGACTTCGAGGTGGGCCAATGAGCGCGCTCGTGACGACCTTCGCCGCCGTGGTCGCCTTGGTGGGCGCCACCGTGCACCCCGGCGACGGGCCGGCGCTCGAGGGCGCCACCGTGATCGTCGAGGGCGACCGCGTGACGGCCGTGGGGGTCGGCCTCAGCCCGCCCGCCGGCGCCACCGTGGTCGACGTGAAGGGCAAGGTGATCACGCCGGGCCTGATCGACGCCTGGACCGGCCTCGGCGCGGCCGAGGTGTGGGGTGTCGCCGAGACGGTCGATCTCGACGCCGGCGGCGCCGATCCGGTGCGCGCGGCCTTCCGCGTGGTGGACGCCCTCAACCCCCGCAGCCCCACGCTGGCCATCCAGCGCGCGCACGGCGTGACGGCCGTGGTGTCGGCCCCGGGCGGGGGCCTGATCGCCGGTCAGGCCGCCGCCTTCGATCTCACGGGCCGCGTGCTGCGACCCAGCGTGGCGATGGCCGCGCGCTTCGGCGGCGGCGAGGGCACCAGCCGCGGCGAGGCCCTCCTGCGGCTGCGCGAGGTGCTGGACGACGCGCGCACCTACGCGGCGAAGAAGCGCGACTTCGAAGGCGCGCGCCTGCGGCGCCTGGCGGCGAGCCGCCTGGACCTCGAGGCCCTGCAGCCCGTCCTGCGCGGCGAGCTGCCGCTGGCGATCACCGTGCACCGCGCGGCGGACATCGAGGCGCTGCTGCGCTTCGCCGCCGAGCAGGACGTCCGGCTGGTGATCATCGGCGGCACGGAGGCCTGGTTGGTCGCCGACGCGCTGGCCGCCGCGCGGGTGCCGGTGGTGCTCGATCCGGTGGCCAACCTGCCCGGCGACTTCGACCGCGTGCACGCGCGGGACGACGCCGCCGCGAAGCTGGCCGCCGCCGGCGTGCCCCTCGCGCTGAGCACCTTCGGGCTCCACAACGTGCGCAAGCTGCGCCAGTGGGCCGGCAACGCCGTGCGGGCGGGCCTGCCCCCAGCCGACGCGCTGCGCGCGGTGACCGCCGGGCCCGCGGCGATCGCGGGCCTGACGGATCGGGGCCGCGTCGCTCCGGGTCAGATCGCGGATCTCGTGGTCTGGAGCGGCGACCCCTTCGAGCTCTCGAGCCGGGCCGAGCAGGTGTGGATCGCGGGCGAGCGGACGCCCGATGGGCACCGGCAGCGGGCGCTCTTCGAGCGCTACCGCCACGTCCCGCCCCCGTACTGAGCGGACCGCACGACGAGACTTATCATCGCGGCGGGACTCTGGTATAACCCGCGCCGTCCGCTCCGCCTTTGGCGCGCGCCCGCGCGCTCGGGTCGACGGCGGCCTGCTTTCGGTACGGGAAGGAGACGAGGCGTCATGAGTGAGTTCGTGCCGGGTCTCGCCGGTGTGGTCGCGGCCAAGTCCGCCATCGGCTTCATCAATGGGCTGGAGGGCATCCTCCGCTATCGCGGCATCGCCATCGAGGAGCTCGCCGAGAAGAGCTCCTTCGAAGAGGTCAGCTACCTGCTGCTCTTCGGCGAGCTGCCGACGAAGGACCAGCTCGACGCCTTCGACGCGGAGCTGAAGAGCCTGCGCGCGATCCCGGACGGGATCATCGGGATCCTGAAGGCGCTGCCCGAGGACGGCCACCCGATGGTGGCGCTGCAGACCGCCACGGCGGCCCTCGGCACCTTCTATCCGCAGATGGACGTGACCGACCGCGAGGGCAACCGCAAGGCCTCGCTCCGGCTCATCGCGTCGATGCCGACGGTCATGGCGGCCTTCGATCGCATCCGCAAGGGCAAGGCGATCATCGCGCCCGACGCCGAGCTGAACCACGCGGCGAACTTCATCTACATGGTCACGGGCGAGCGCCCCGACGAGAAGGTCACCCGCCTCGTCGACGTGTGCCTCATCCTGCACGCCGAGCACGGCTTCAACGCCAGCACCTTCACCGGGCGGGTCATCGGCTCGACGCTGGCGAACCCCTACTCGGTCATCGCGGGCGCGATCGGCTCGCTGTCGGGCCCCCTGCACGGCGGCGCCAACGAGCGCGTGCTGCACATGCTGCGCACCATCGACTCGGTGGACGACGTGCCCAGCTTCCTCGACCACATGATCGAGACGAAGCAGAAGATCATGGGCCTCGGCCACCGGGTCTACAAGGTCAAGGATCCCCGGTCGACGGTGCTCCAGACCATGGCGCACGACCTCTTCGCGAGCCACGGCTCGACCCCGCTGTACGACATCGCCAGCAAGCTCGAGGAGGTCGCCGCCGACCGCCTCGGCGACAAGGGCATCTACCCCAACGTCGACTTCTACAGCGGCCTCGTCTACGAGAAGCTGGGCATCGAGGTCGACCTCTTCACGCCGGTGTTCGCCATCGCGCGCGTGTCGGGTTGGGCGGCCCACTGGCTCGAGCAGCTCGAGGACAACCGCATCTACCGTCCGACGCAGAAGTACGTGGGGTCGCTCGACGCCCACTATGTGGACATCGGCAGCCGTTGAGGGTTTGCTAGGCGGAGGCGGCCCCGCTCCCGGGGCCCCACCGTCACGGCCAGGAGTCCCGGTCGCGTGGACCGCTTCGAGTTCTTCTCCAAGCTGCCCCGGAGCGAGCCCGGTGGGGCGACCTTCACGTCGGCCTATCTGACGCAGTTCCCGATCAAGGCTCACGACTGCCTGCTCGATCTGGCCTGCGCCTCGGGGGACCGCGCGACGTGGATCGCCCGTTCGCGGGGCTGCAAGATCATCGCCGTCGACAGCGATCCGCGCTACCTGCCCTTGGTGCAGCAGCGCAGCGCCGAGGGCGGCGCCGGCCACCTCGTGGCGCCGATCGCCGCCAGCTACAACGCCCTGCCCTTCCCCGACGGCGCCTTCAAGTACGTGCTGGCCGAGCACGCGGCCCTCGCGCTGGGGCTGAAGCAAGCCCTGACGCTGTGGCGGCGGGTGATCGCCCTGCACGGCAACCTGGCGGTCACCTACCCCGGCGTGGTGAACAAGGACGCCCCCGCCGAGGTGCGCGGCCCGCTCGAGGCGCGCATGGTCGAACCCCTGGGCACCTTGGCCGACTACCATCAGGTGGTGCGCGCCGCCGGCTACGAGGTGGTGCACCAGGTGCCCCTGCAGCCGGAGCTCTGGGACGGCTTCTACACGCAGACGATGCGGCGCGCCTGGGCGCTGGTCGAGGCGGGCACGCTGACCGAGGACGATCCGGCCATCCGCGACGCCCTCGGCGAGGCCCGCTGGTTCCGCCGCGCCGGCCGCGGCCGCGTCTTCCTGCAGGCGCTGGTCCTGCGCCGGGTGCGCTGACGCCCCGCCCGCTCCGGCTTGATTCAGGTCAATTGCTTCACCGGACGTTCCGGCAAGACGGTCGGGCTATCAGCTTTGAGCGGTCAGCTCGCAGCTCCGCCGCGGCGGTTGCACCTTCTGCCCGGTCGCCCGACGGCTGGAGCTTGCCGGGCGGTTTCGAACCCGGCACACGGAGCGGAGCCCGGCTGACGGCTGACCGCTGAGAGCCGACAGCCGGTCGGAGGGAGCACCAACAGCTCGTGAGCAGACCCCGCCAAACGAGCCACCTGGGTTCGATGCAGTGGATGCTGGGGGGCGGCGCCGCCCTGCTCGGCGTCGGCGCGCTGGCCGTCGCGCTGACCACGTCGGCCTGGGCCTGGCTGCTGGTGCCGCCCGCGGCCCTCGGCGCGGCCCGCGTCTTTCGCCGGGGCCGCTGGCGCCTGCAGCTGTTCGACGACCACCTGCGCCTGACCGGCCCCCGCCCGCTCGAGCTCGCTTACGCCGACGTGACCACGTCGCGCAGCGAGCGCCCCACGGCGCGCGACTGCCGCGGCGGGCGGCGCCCGCGCCCGGGGGAGCAGCCGCGCACGCTGGTCCTCGAGCGGGGCGCCGACGCGCCGGCCCTGCGCCTGTGCAGCCTGGCGCTGGCCAACCCGGACGTGCTGACCGCCCTCGACGCCCGCCTCCGTGGCGCGCCCGAGCCGGTGGCGAGCGACCGCCGCGTCCGCGTCGGGCTGGCCGTGTTGCTGGTGACCTCCCTGGTGGTGGCAGCCATCGGGCTCTGGATTGTATGGTTGCGCCTCGGTTGAAACGGCCGGCGGGGCGACCGCCGGCGTGGGGAGCTTCGAGCATGCGGTGGTGGATCGCGCTGGCGATGGGTCTGGCCTCGACGGGGCTGTGGGCGTGTGATGACGACGACGGGGGCGGCGGGCCGATCCAGATGGAGCCCGATGTGCCCATGCGGCGAGGCGACGCGGCCCTCGACGGCGGGCCGACGGACGCCGGGCCCCGGCCCGACCGCGGCCCGCAGGCCGACACCGGGGGTGGCCCCGACGCCGCCGCCGACGCTGGCCTCATCCGCGACATCGAGGACTGCGCGGGCATCTGCGGCGTCTACGAGACCTGCGGTCGCCTGCCGGACCTGTGGGCCGACGACGCCGCCCAGTGCATGTCGGCCTGCGCCGACGCCACCGAGAACATGCGCTTCCGCAGCTACCTCGCCTGCATGCAGGTGACCGACTGCGACCGCCTGCAAGAGTGCGCGGTGCCGCCGAAGCCGCAGCCCACCTGCGCCGAGGTCTGCGCGGCCGCGGACGCCTGCGAGGCCGACTTCCGGCTGCCGGGGGCGCTCAACGGAGTGGCCGACTGCGCCAGCGCCTGCGACGACGCGACCATCGGCCAGCGCATCCGCAGCTGCGGCGAGTCGGTCGTCGACGGCGCCTGCGACGAGGTCGACTTCGCCCGCTGCCTCATCGAGGCCCTCGATCCGCAGTGCCTCGCCATCTGCGACAACAGCGCGCCCTGCGACGAAGACCTCGACGTCGTCGACTGCGCCATCGCGTGCACGCAGCCCCCGGCCTCCGAGGATCCCGTCTTCCTGCGCCGCCGCACCCAGCGCCGCCAGTGCCTGACCGACGCGAACGACTGCGAGGCCGTCGCGGCCTGCGACGCCCTCGGCGTCCGCCCGATCGTGGGCGACGCCACCGTCGCCGAGATGTGCGCCGCCAACGCCGAGTGCCAGTTCCTGTCGGTCGAGAGCTGCGAGGCCGAGGCCGAGGACCTGCTGCGCACCCTGGCCGACGGCGCCGTCGACTGCTTCACCGACCACTTCACCGAGCGCTGCGCCGAGCCGCCCTACGCCTGCTTTAACCCCGCGCCCGCGCCGGAGGGCGGCTGCACCGAGCACTGCCTGGTCAGCGACATCTGCGGGCTGCTGCCCGAGGGCCAGACCGAGTTCGAATGCACCGAGGCCTGCCTCACCGCCCAGACCAGCGGCGATCCGGCCCAGCTCGCGCCCTTCGCGCCGCTGTTCCGCTGCGCCGCCGGCGGCTCCTGCGACGAGGTGGCCGCCTGCCAGGCCAACGCCGACGCCGACGCGGTGTGCACGCGCATCTGCGCCCGAGAGGCCGAGTGCGAGGTCGAAGGATCCGATGGCTGCGCCGACCGCTGCGCCGCCGCGTTCGACACCGCCCGCGTGCGCGCCGAGCGCGCCTGCGTCGACGCCGCGGCCACCTGCGACGGCGTGACGCGCTGCGTCCCGCCGCCGGCCCCCGACTGCGCCACCCTGTGCGCGCCCCTGGTCGCCTGCGGCGCCGACGAGGCCGACTGCCGGCGCGCCTGCGACGACCGTGACTTCGTCGATCCGGCGGCCTTCCTGCCCCACCTGGCGTGCGTCACCGCCGCCGGCCGCTGCGACGCCCGCGAGGCCTGCGCCGAGGATCCGAGCGGCGGCGCGGCCTGCCTGTCGTGGTGCCGCCTGCAGGCCGAGTGCGCGCCCGAGGCCGACGTGCTGGCCTGCGTCCAGACCTGCGGCGCCGGGCTGGCCGGCCAGGACGGCCTGACCTTCGACGGCGCGGCGGACTGCCTCGCCGCCGCCGCGCCCGACGCGGCCTGCGGCGATCTGCAGGCCTGCGTCGACGCCGTCGCCGCGGACGCCCACTGCGCCGGCTACTGCGCCGAGCTGGGCCGCTGCCGCCTGGACGAGGACGCCGACGCCTGCGCCGCCGCCTGCGCCGATCCCGGCGTGGCGGTCGAGGACGCCGCCTGCGTGCTCAACGCCGTCCGCCGCGGCGACGGCTGCGCGCCGGTGGCCGACTGCATCGGCGCCGAGGTCGAGCCCGCCAGCCCCGCCTGCCAGGCCCTGTGCGGCGCCCGGCACACCTGCGACGAGGACGTCGACACCTTCCTCTGCGAGCGCGACTGCATCCCGGAGCCCGCCGCGGCGCCGGTGCAGGCCGCCTGCGCCGGCCGCGCCACCTGCGAGGAGCTGCCCATGTGCCTCGAGGCCGCCGCCGACGTGCCGGCGCCCTGCGGCACGGCCTGCGACGCCGTCGAGGCCTGCGACGGGCTGATCGGCGAGGGCGACGGCGCCCTCTACGCCGCGCGCGCCGCCTGCGACGTCGACTGCGCCGGCGCCGCCGTGCTGCGCGACGAGACCTACCCGATGGCGGTCAGCGACTGCGTCGGCGGCGCCCTGTGCGACGGCGAGGCCGTGGCCGCCTGCTTCGCCGATCCCAGCAACGAATGCGCCGAGGCCTGGGAGGCGCTGGTGGGCTGCGGCTTCGACGGCTTCATCGGGGGCGGCGAGCCCATGTGGAACATGGACTGCAACAACAACCTGGCCAACGATCCCGCCGGCACGCGCGCTGCGCTGATGTGCATCATCGACACCGCGGCCATGGCCATGGGTGATCCGCTCGCTTGCTTCGGCCTGGCGGCCTGCCTGCTCTGATGAGCCCGCTCGCGCTCCCGCTGCTGACGCTGCTGCTGGCCGCGCCCCCCTTCGAGGCGCGGTCGCTCTACGGCGTCGAGCTGGGCGCGCCGGTCAATAAGGTCCAGGCGTCGTTCGCGCCGGTCGGCAAGAAGACCGACGCCGCCACCTGGTCCCGACAGGCGCGCGGCCGCGTCACCCAGCTGACCTGGACCTGCGACGCCAAGGCGGGCTGCTTCGCGCTGCCCGCAGCGGCCGACTTCTACTTCGTCGACGGCAAGCTGGCCTCGGCGGCCCTGCGCTTCGACACCGAGCGCGCGCCCCCCGACGTCTCCCCGCCCCGCGCCCTGTTCGAGCTCGAGGCGCAGATCGGCCTCGGCGCGCCCGACGCGCGGCTGAGCGCGGCGGGCCGGCAGACGCGCTACTTCGTGCGCGAGGGCGTCACGGTGGCGTGGGTGCAGGACGGCCCCGACACCGAGATCAAGCTCGCCCTCGACCGCCTCGATCCCGTCGGGCGCGCCGAGTCCGTCGCCGCCGGCGCCCCGCCCCAGGGCCTCGAGAAGCTGGTCGGCGGCAAGGACTACGCCGCGGCGCATCTGGCCATCGGGCAGCGCGACTTCGACCTGGCGGTGCGCGCCCTCGAGGAGGCGCGGGGGCTGAAGAAGGCCTCGCCCCTGCTGACCGAGCAAGCCACGCTCGTGCTCGCGCTCGCGCTCGCCGCGCGCGCGCAAGCTCGCGGTCCGGGCCCCGCCAGCGCGGCCGATCTCGACCGGGCCCGCGCCCTCGCGCCGGTCCTCGGCCCGGACCTGGACGCCCTGGAAGCCGGCCTCGGAGCGCCGGCATCTCAGCCCACCACCCCCTGACCGAACAGGAGGCCCCGATGGCCGCCGCCGACGACGACGTCCGCGCCTGGGTGCGCGACTACTACGGCCGGGTGCTGCAGAAGAGCGCCGACCTCGCCACCAACGCCTGCTGCGCCACCGGCGCGCCGCCGCCCTTCCTGGCCGCGAAGCTGGCCAACGTGCACGACGACGTGCTGGCCCGGTTCTACGGCTGCGGCTTCCCGATCCCCGAGGCCGTCGCGGGCGCCACCGTCGTCGATCTCGGCTGCGGCACCGGCCGCGACGTCTACCTGCTGAGCCAGCTGGTGGGCCCCGACGGCTTCGTGCACGGCGTCGACATGACCGACAGCCAGCTGCAGGTGGCCCGCGACACCGTGGCCTGGCACACCGCGCGCTTCGGCTACGCCCAGCCCAACGTGGCGTTCCACCAGGGCTACATCGAGGATCTGCGGCCCCTGCCCATCGCCGACGGCAGCGTCGACGTGGTGGTCTCCAACTGCGTCGTCAACCTCAGCCCGCGCAAGGATCTCGTGCTGGCCGAGGTGTTCCGCATCTTGAAGCCGGGCGGCGAGTTCTACTTCAGCGATGTCTTCTGTGACCGCCGCCTGCCCGAGGCCGTCGCCTTCGATCCGCTGTTGCACAGCGAGTGCCTCGGCGGCGCGATGTACCGACCCGACTTCGAGGCGCTGGCCCGGCGCGCGGGCTTCCTCGATCCCCGCGCGGTCAGCACCGACGCGATCACCATCCAGAACGCCGACATCGAGGCCAAGGTCGGCGCCGCCCGCTTCGAGTCGACCACGCTGCGGCTGCTGAAGCTGGCCGATCTGGATCCTCAGTGTGAGGACTACGGCCAGGTGGCCACCTTCCGCGGTGGGGTGCCCGGCGTGGGCCAGGTGTTCTGGCTCGACGCCCGCCACGCCTTCGAGGTCGGCCGCCCGGAGCGCGTGTGCCGCAACTCGGCGGCCATGCTGACCGCCACCCGCTTCGCGCCCTTCTTCGAGGTTCGAGGCGCCGCCGAGATCCACTTCGGGCCCTTCGACTGCGCCGCGACGACGGCGGCCGCTGCCTACGGCTCGCCCCAGGCGACCGCGCCCCGCGCCCTCCCCGCGCCCGCGGCCAGCGCCTGCGGGCCCACGCGGGGCGGCTGCTGCTGAGGCCTCGGCGGCCGGGCGCCGGCCGCCCATTCATCAATATTCTCCGCATCTTCCAGCCCGCCCGCTGACCGAACGGTGTGCACCATCACGCCTTGTTCGATATGTTCGTTTTGTTCACCTACCGGGGGGCGGGGATGCACCACGATCGAGTCGACGAAGGCGAGGATCCCCTCGGCCCGGGCACGGTGGTCGCCGGCCAGTACCGCGTCGAAGGCCTCATCACCGTCGGCGGCACGTCCTTCGTCTATCGCGCCACCGATCTTCGCCTGGCCCGCCCGGTCGCCCTCAAGGTGATGCAGCGCGCCCTCGGCCGCCACGCCGCCCGCTTCGAGCGCGAGGCGCTGGCCACCGCCGCCCTCACCCACCCGTCGGTGGTGCGCCTCTTCGACTTCGGCGTCCTCGCCGACGCACGCCCCTACCTCGTCTTCGAGCTCGTCGCCGGTGAGCCCCTGTCCGCGTGCCTCGCCCGCGAGGGCGCCCTGCCCCCGGACGAGGCCGCCCGGCTGATGGCCCCCGTCGTGGGTGCCCTGGTCGAGGCCCACGCCGCCGGCATCGCCCACCGCGATCTGAAGCCGGCCAACCTGCTGCTGCAGCCCCTGGTGGGCGGGCCGACCCTGCTGCGCCTCGTCGACTTCGGCATCGCCAACCTGCCCGCGGCGGCGAGCCCGCGGCTGACCCTCACCGGGCAGGTGCTGGGCACCCCCGACTACATGGCGCCCGAGCAGGCGCTGGGCCAGCCCACCACCACCGCCGCCGACATCTGGTCGGTGGGCGCCATCCTCTGGCACCTGCTGGCGGGCCAGAAGCCCTTCGCCGGCGACGACGTGCCCGAGGTGCTCTACAACGTGGCCCACGGCCGACCCAACCCGCTGCCCGACGCCGTGCCCGCCCGCCTGCGGCGCCTGGTCGCCGACTGCCTGCAGCGCCGGCCGGCCGACCGCCCGGACGCCATCGGCGTCCTCGGCGCCCTCGAGGCGCACCTCGAGGGCACAGCACCCGCCTTCGCCCGCCCGCTCGATCCCGCCCGGGTCGCGCCCGCCCGCGCCCGGTGGCGCGCGCGACGCGCGTGGCCGGCGCTCGCCGCCGCGGCGGTCGTCACCGTCGCCGCGCTCACCGCCCTCGTCCTCGCGCCGCCCCGCGCCCCCGCCCCGGCCGCGCGTGGCGCCTTCGACGCCTTGGCGGTGGCCGAGTCTCTGCTCCAAGGCGAGCAGCCGGACGCCGCGCTTCGCTGGATCCGCGCCCGCGCCCCCGCCGAGCCCGGCCCGAACTGGCGCCTCGTCGAGGGCCTCGCCCGTCTGCGCGCCGGCTACGTCGGCACCGGCCTCGACGCCCTCACCGACGCCCTCCGCGCCGATCCGGCGCTCGCCGCAGACGCCCGCGTGGTGCCCGCCGTCGTCGGTACGCTGCGCTACCGCCGCGCCGAGACGGCCCTGGCCCTGCTCACCGGCCCGCTCGCCGGGCGCGCCCACGACGCCCTGGCCGCCGCCGCCGCGCACCCGGTCCGCCGCGCGCGCTGGCGGGCGGTGGCCGCCCTCGAGGCCCACGGCGGGCGGGCCGTCCGGGCCCGCCGCGCCGCGCTGCGCGCCGATCTCGACAGCCGCGACTGCGAGGTGCGCACCTCGGCCGTCGATGGCCTGCTCGCCCTCGGCGACGAGGACACCGCCGCGCTGCTGACCGACCGGGGGCGGCGCGATCCCTGCCTCCGCCGGGCCCTGGCCGCGGTGCGCTGAGCCGCTCAGCCGCGCCGATCTCCGAGGATCGCGGGCAGCACCAGCAGGTCGGCGAGCAGCGCGGTGACCATGGCGGTGCCACACAGGAGTCCGAAGCGCTGGGTGGGCCCGAACTCCGCGGGCAGGAGGCTCGCGAAGCCGAGCGTCACGACCACCGTGCTCAGCACCAGCGCGCGCCCGGTGCCTCGCGCCGCGGCCTCGGATCCGCCCTTCCGCCAGGCCAGCAGGAAGTGCAGCGTGTCGTCCACCGCGATGCCCAGCGCGACGGCCCCGGTCATCGCGGTGCCCACGTCGAGCGGGATGCCCGCCAGCGCCATGATCACGAAGTTGAGGGACACCGGCAGCGCGTTGGGCAAGAGCGCGGCCAGGGCCAGCCGCAGGTCGCGGACGGCCACCAGCAGCACCAGCTCCATCAGCACCGCGGTGGCCAGCAGGCTGCGCACCAGGGTGCTCAACAGCGCCCGCTGTGTCTCGAGCAGCAGCGGATAGCGCCCCGTGATCGTCAGCGTCGCGTCCGCGCCGGCGAAGGCCGCGGCGAAGCGATCCCGCAGCGTCGCCTGCAGCCCGTCGAGCGCCTCGGGATCAAGCGCCTCGATCGGCAGCGACAGGCGCAGCGCCCGCGACGGTGAGTGCACCAGGGGCGCCCGCGCCGTCGCGACCT
>JAUHXL010000657.1 GCA_030426945.1 bacterium | reverse complement strand
TGGGATAGCGCGGGAAGGGGAAGCCCTGCGCGGCCTCCCACACCTGCGGCGAGCCGTAGTCGGCCACCAGCGCCGCCTCGGCGAAGGCCCACAGCGCGTCCCCGTCGACCGGGTCGTCGAGGAACTCG
Source organism: bacterium (assembly GCA_030426945.1). GTDB lineage: Bacteria > Myxococcota_A > Bradymonadia > UBA7976 > UBA1532 > JACKDN01. The sequence continues at coordinate 3,598 of JAUHXL010000657.1, read as the reverse complement.
CTGGCGACGATGTTCAGGTAGACGGCGTCCGAGCTGCCGCCCGGCTCGGCCGGGCGCTCGAGCCCGTCGGCCAGGACGCGGGCCAGGCCGACCACCGCCTGAACGTCGTCTGGGCGGCACCGCAGCAGACGGTGGACCACCGGGGCCATGAGCGGGCGCAGCAGATCCAGCCGCACCAGGTTGGCCAGCAGGGTGCGCAAGCCGGCCGCGTCGAGGTGGGCGTCCCCCTGCAGGTCCGGGCAGTGGCCCGCGGCCAGCCGGCCGTACAGATCGGCCAGGGCGGCGACCGGCTCCGGTCCCAGGCGCGCCGCGCACTCGGCGTCGGCGGCGCAGCCGGCCAGGTAGGCCCGACCCACGCGGTCGAAGTTGCGGTCCCAGGTGGTCATCGGACAGGTGTCGCCGCTGCAGGCCGAGTCGAGCACCACCGCGTCGGCCTGGGCAGGGAAGAGGTGCAGATAGCGGTTGGCCAGGTAGGTGCCGTAGGACACCGCCCAGACGTAGACCGCCTCGTCGGGCTCGCCGAACGCGGCGACGGCCGCGCCGAGATCGCGCGCGGCCTGCGTGGTCGAGAAGAAGCGGAGGTCGTCGCCCCACTGTTGGCGCAGGGCGTCGATGCACTCGGCCTCGTCGCCGCCGGGGCAGCCCAGCCAATCGCTGCGCCCGGTGCCGCGATGGTCGGGCACGTAGATGTCGAGGTCGGGCAGCCGGATGCGCAGGGGGCCGGCGAGATCGAGCATCGCGTCGCCGGGGGCCCCCGGGCCGCCCTGAATCATCCACAGCTGGCCCCGCGCCGGCTGGCGCAGGGCGCGCACCCGGCGCACGAAGTAGTCGATGTGGCGCCCCTCGGGATCGGCGTGGTTCAGCGGGACGCGCAGGGTGGCGCACTCGATCTGGCGGCCGCAGCGCTCGAAGGGGCCGGCGCGGACGACCGCCGCGTCGGCGGGGGGCGCGGCGTCGCGCAGGCGGGCGGCGTCCGGGGGCAGCGCGGCGTCCGGCGGCGCGGCCACGTCGGGCTCGGCGGCGTCCTGGTCGACCGGCGGCCCGGCGTCGGCCGGCGCGCTCGCGTCGAGGCGGACGACGGGCGGCGACGCGAGAGGATCGACGCCGTCCACCTGCCGGTGCCGCGGCCCGTCGAGGCAGCCCACCGTCGCCAGCGCCGTCAGCCAGAGCACCCCGCGACCCGCCACGCGACCTCCCGTGCACCTCGTGGAGCCCAACCTGTACGACGGGGCCCGGCGCCGCGGTAACGTTTTGTGGCCCCGTGCGCTATTGGGGGCATGCACCCCGACCCGGGAGGACGTCCCATGATCCGCCGCAGCCCTCTGCTCGCCCTGCTGTCTCTGTCGCTCCTGCTCGCGCTGGCGGCCTGCAGCAACTCCGCCGCCGGCCCCGAGCCCACCAAGGGCGACGCCCCCACCAGCCAGCCCGCCCCGCGCGCCGAAGGCACCGAGCGGCTGCCCGACACCGCCCCCGAGGGGCTGGAGATCGCCACCTTCGCCGGCGGCTGCTTCTGGTGCATGGAGGGGCCCTTCGACAAGACGCCCGGCGTGGTGTCGACGATCAGCGGCTACACCGACGGCAAGGTGCCGCACCCCACCTACAAGCAGGTGTCGGCGGGCCGCACGGGTCACACGGAGGCCATCCGCGTCACCTACGATCCGAAGAAGATCAGCTACGCGCAGCTGCTCGAGGTGTTCTGGCACAACATCGATCCCACGCAGGCGGACGGGCAGTTCTGCGATCACGGTGATCAGTACCGCACGGGCATCTACGCCCACTCGCCCGAGCAGAAGGTCGCCGCCGAGGCCAGCAAGATCGCCCTCGAGGCGTCGCGGGTGCTGCCCGGGCGGGTGGTGACCGAGATCGAGGACGCGTCGGCCTTCTACGCGGCCGAGGATTATCACCAGGACTTCTACCTCAAGAACCCCGGCCACTATCAGCGCTACCGCACCGGGTGTGGCCGGGACGCGCGCCTGAAGAAGCTGTGGGGCGAGAAGGCGGGCCACTGATCGGCCTGCCCGGTCGCCGCGCGCCGAGGGCCGCAACCCCGTGCGTCGCCGACGCGTCCATCAGCCGTCGAGCGAGCCATCGCGCTCGGGCACGGGGTGCGCGGCCGGTGGGCGGCCGCGCCCCGCTGCCGATTCCCACCGACGCCAGAGGAGGCGACACCCCATGAGCGAGATTCAGAACGCGCCGCGGCCGGCCGTGACCCTGCCGCTGCTCAACGATCCGGCCCCGCAGTTCAGCGCGCCGTCGACGCACGGCACGACCAGCCTGGCCGACTTCAAGGGCAAGTGGGTGGTGCTGTTCAGCCACCCGGCGGACTTCACGCCGGTGTGCACCACCGAGTTCGTCGGCTTCGCGCGCAAGGCCGAGGACTTCGCGAGGATGAACACGCAGCTGGTCGGCCTGTCGATCGACAGCGTCTACAGCCACATCGCGTGGATGCGGAACATCGAGCAGCACTTCGGGGTGACGGTGACCTTCCCGGTCATCGCCGACCTGTCGATGGACGTCGCGACGAAGTACGGCATGGTGCATCCGGGCGCATCGAGCACGGCCACGGTGCGCTGCGTGTTCGTCATCGACCCCGATCAGAACCTGCGGGCGATGATGTACTACCCGCTGACGACCGGGCGCGTGGTCGGCGAGATCGAGCGGCTGGTGCAGGCCCTGCAGCTGAACACCGAGAAGGGCCTGGCGACGCCCGAGGGGTGGCAGCCCGGCGACAAGTGCATCGTGCCCCCGCCGACGACGATGGGCGCCGCGAAGGAGCGGGTCGAGTCGGACTACGAGGTGACCGACTGGTACTTCTCGAAGACCGACTGCCCCACCTGACCGGCTGGCCGCGGTGGCGGCGATCAGCGCCGGCGGCGCCGGTTCCGGCGCGTCCGGCGCTTGCTGCTGCGCTTCGCCTTCTTGCCCTTGGTGACGCTGACCGGGCTCTTGTACCGGCGGATGGTCTTCCAGGGTGAGCGCCACACCATGCGCCACTGGGGCGTGGCGGCGTCGGCGGTCAGCAGGTAGCCGAGGCGGCCCCGGAACTCGACGAGCAGGGTGTCGGGCAGGACGGCCAGGACGCGCGCGTCCTCGCCCAGGTTGTCGTCCTGGCGTACCGGGTAGAGGCCCGAGGGGCAGCGCTGCGCGTCCTCGAGGTGGACGTAGCCGACGCGCTCGCCGTCCTCCATCTCGGTCTCGACCAGCTCGAGGCCGCGGAACTCGAGGTAGAAGGGGCGGCGCCAGCGGGTCGAGTGGGTGATGTCGATGACGTTGCCCGTGCGCTCGACCCAGCTGAGGTGGGCCTTGCGCTGGTGGCGGTTGGTCCGGTGCGTGCGCTTGCTGCCGAACACCAGGCGGCAGGCACCCGGATCGAGCAGCGCGTCCTCGGCGAGATCGGTGGGGTCGGTGCCTTCGACCTCGGCGTCCGCGTCCGTCTCGTCGGCGAGGGCCTCGGCGTCGTCGACCTCGTCCTCGACTTCGGATCCTTCGCCCTCCGCTTCGTCAGCCGCCTCGAGGTCGCCGACGTCGGCCGCGGGGGTGGGGTCGTCGTCGGGATCCGCGTGGGCGGTGGACACCCCGAGCAGCAGGGCCACCAGCG
>JAUHXL010000086.1 GCA_030426945.1 bacterium | reverse complement strand
GCGCCGCGCGCGGCCTCGAGCTGCCCATGCGGCGTGCGATGGGCGGGCTGCTGGCCGGCTACGGGGCCTGCCTCGCGGCCCTGGTCGCCCTGGCCCTGCCGCTGCCCGCGCTGCCCTTCCTCGGCCTGGGCTTCGCCCTCGCGCTGGGCCGCCACGCCGCGACCCGCGTGCGCGACGTGGGCCTCGCGCTCGGCTTCGTCGCGCTGCTGTTCGGTCTGCGCTGGGTGGCCGCGTAGCGACGTCGGAGCGCCCCGATGCTCTGGACAGTCATCGGGCCGCCCAGGACGACCTGGGCTCAGTCTCGAAGCCCTTCGACCATGACCACGACCACGACCACGACCACGCTGCGGCCGTGGGTTGCTGACCGCGCGTCGCAGGGGTGCTATAACCCCGGCCCCGTCGGCGGGACTCCATGAAGCTGAAACGCCTGGACATTCACGGCTTCAAGTCGTTCTACCACCGCACGACCGTCGTCTTCGACGACGGCATCACCGCCGTGGTGGGCCCCAACGGCTGCGGCAAGTCCAACATCGTCGACAGCATCAAGTGGGTCATGGGCGAGCAGGGGGCCAAGTCCCTGCGCGGCGCCTCGATGGAGGACGTCGTCTTCGCCGGCAGCGAGAAGCGCGGCCCGATGGGCATGTGCGAGGTGCGGCTGACCTTCCTCAACGACGGCAGCGCCGAGGTGCCCGCGCGCTGGCAGAGCGTCGACGAGATCGCCATCGAGCGCCGGCTCGAGCGCAGCAAGGGCAGCGACTACCTGGTCAACAAGCAGCGCTGCCGCCTGGCCGACATCCAGGATCTGCTCGCCGGCAGCGGCGTCAGCGGGGCCGGGGGTCAGCGGGCCTACGCCATCATCGAGCAAGGGCAGATCGGCAAGATCGTCTCGGCGAAGGCGGACGAGCGGCGCCTCCTGATCGAGGAGGCCGCGGGCATCACGCGCTACCGGGCCCGCAAGAAGCTGGCCGAGCGCAAGATGGACGAGACCCGCCAGAACCTCGAGCGGGTGGACGACATCATCGGCGAGGTCGAGCGGCAGCTGCGCTCCCTCAGCCGCCAGGCGAAGAAAGCCGAACGTTTTCGGGAGTATCGAGCCGAGGTGCGCGAGATCGGGCTGCGCCTCGCCGCCTTCGACTACGTGGCCTTGCAGAGCGCCGTGGCCCAGCAGGACGAGGCGGTCCGGGCGCTGACCGAGGCCGACAACGACTCGGCGCGGGCCATCGGCGGGGCGGAGGCGCGGCGCGCGGCCACGGCGCTGGCCGAGAAGGCGGCGGACGAGCAGGCGCGGGTGGCCACGGACGCGCTGCGCGCCGTCGAGCAGGTGGCGCACGACGCGAAGGGGCAGCTGCAGCTGCTCGAGCGCGAGGCGCAGACGCTGATGCGGCAGCTCGAGACGGCGCGCAGCGATCTCGAGCTGGGCGCCGGGCGGCGCGCGGAGCTGGAGGGTGAGCGGGCGGCGTCGGCGGCGGCGGTGACCGAGCTCGAGGCGGCGGCCGAGGGGCAGGACGCCGCGCTGGCGGCGCGCGAGGAGGCCCAGCGCCTGGCGAGCCGGCGGCTGCTGGACGCCAAGGCGGACGCGGAGCGGCTGCGGCGGGAGTCCGCCGAGGAGGCGCACCAGCTCGCGCGGGCGCGGGCGCAGCGGGACACGGCGCGGGCGCGGGCGCTGGATCTGCGGGAGCGGGCGGCGGGGCTGGCCGAGGAGCGCGGCGTGCTCGAGGCCCAGCGCGGCGAGCAGCGCGCGCGGGTCGAGGCGGACACGCGCGCGCTGGCCGAGGCCGAGGGGACGATCGCGGCGGCGCGCGCCGCGCAGGCCGAGGCCGACGCGCGGCGGCAGGCCGCCGAGGCCGAGGTCGCGGCGGCCGTGCAGACCGAGCGCGCGCTGAGCGAGCGCATCGCCGGGCTGCGCAGCCGCCTGCTGAGCCTCGAGGAGCTGGAGCGCAAGCGCGAGGGGCTGGGCGAGGGGAACAAGGCGGTGCTCGAGGCGGGCCTCGAGGGCGTGGTGGGCACGGTGCCCGACGCGCTCGACGTGCCGGCCGAGCTCGAGGGGGCGGTGGCCGCGGCGCTGGACGCGCGTCTGGGCGCGGTGCTGGTGCGGGATCTGGCCGCGGCGGGCGCGGCGGTGGGCTTCCTCCGCGAGCGGGGGCGGGGCAGGGGGCTGTTCGCCAGCGCGGCGGCCACGGCGCCGACGGGGGGCGCGGCGCCGGCCGGGGCCGCGCGGCTGGCCGACCGAGTGCCCGCCGGCGCGGCGCATCCGGGCCTCGTGCGGCGCCTGCTGGGCGACACGCTGGTGGTCGACGATCTCGACGCGGCGCTCGCGCTGGCCGCGACCTGGGACGGCGTGATCGTGACGCTCGACGGGGCGCGGGTCGAGGGCGGGGCGGTGGTGACGGGCGGCGCGCAGGGCGCCGATCCCGCGCCCCTGAGCCGGCGGCGCGAGATCAAGGCGCTGGAGGCCGAGATCGCCGAGCGCGTGGCCGAGCGGGAGGCCGCCGCCGAGCGCGAGGCGGCGGCGCGCGGGGTGGCGCAGGCGGCCCGCGAGGCGGGGGGCGAGGCCGCGCGGCGGGCGCAGCAGGGGGAGCTGGCGCGGGCCGAGGCGCGCAAGGATCTGCAGCGGGCCGAGGACGAGGTCGAGCGCATCGGCGCGCGGCTGGGGCGCCTGAGCGCCGAGGTCGGGCGGCTGAACGAGGCGGCCGACGAGGCGGAGGGGCAGGCCCAGGACGCGGCCGAGCGGCTGGCCGACGCCGACGACGCGCGGGACGACCGGGCGCGGGCGCTGCGGGCGGTGGAGGAGGCGGTGGAGGCCGCCGAGGCGGCGCGCGACGAGGCCGTGCACGCGCTGCACCTGCTGAAGACCGGGGTGGTGGCGCGGCGCGAGCGGCTGGACGCGGCGCGGGCGGCCCTGCGGCGCATCGAGCGGCAGGTGGACGAGGTCGAGGAGCGCACCGCCCGGGCGGGCACGCTGCGCGGCGAGATCGAGCGGCGGCTGAGCGAGCTGGCCGAGCAGCGGGTGGACGCCGAGCACGCGCTGGCCGGCGCCAAGGCGGCCGCGGCGCAGAAGGCGGGCGGCGTGGCCGCGCTGAAGGCCGCCCACCAGGAGGCGGAGGCCGCCCACCGCGCGGCCGAGGAGGCGCTGGAGCGTCTGCGCAGCGGCCGGGAGCGTGGGCGGGACGCGCTCAACGAGGCGCGCCTGGCGTTGCAGGGCGAGCGCCTGCGCCTCGAGAACCTGGGCGAGCGCGTGCGCGACCGCTGGCATCAGCCCATCGACGAGGTGCTGGCGGCCTACGCCGACGCGCCCGCGCCCGGCGCCGAGGATCGCGAGCGCCTCGACGCCCTCGAGCAGCTCATCGAGCGCATGGGCGACGTCAACGTGAACGCCATCGAGGAGTACGAGGAGGTCGGCGCGCGCGCCGAGTTCCTCACCACGCAGCGCGACGATCTGGTGCAGGCGCTCGACGATCTCACGCAGGCCATCGAGCAGATCAACCGCACCAGCAAGACGCTGTTCAAGGAGACCTTCGAGGCGGTCAACGCCCGCTTCCAGGTGCTGTTCCCGCGCCTGTTCCGCGGCGGCGACGCCGAGCTCGTGCTGACCGATCCCGAGGACCTGCTCGAGACCGGCATCGAGATGCTGGTGCGCCCGCCGGGCAAGAAGGTGCAGAACGTGACGCTGCTGAGCGGCGGCGAGAAGGCCATGTGCGCCATCGCGCTGGTCTTCGCCGTCTTCCAGGTCAAGCCGAGCCCCTTCTGCCTGCTCGACGAGGTCGACGCGCCCCTCGACGACGCCAACATCGGGCGGTTCAACGAGATCGTGCGCGAGATGGCGCAGACCAGTCAGATCCTGCTGATCACCCACAACAAGCGCACCATGGAGATCGCCGACGTGCTGTACGGCATCACCATGGAGGAGTCCGGCGTCAGCAAGCTGGTCTCCGTTCGCATGACCTGAGAGGTGAGGCCGCGATGGCCGACGAGTTCCAGACGCTGCTGGTCCAGCACGCGGTCGCCCAGGCGGGCGGCGGCGGCGCGGCGCCCGCCGACGGGCCGGCGCCCGCCGAGGGGGCGGCGCCGGCGGCCGGCGAGACCGTGGCGCCCGCGCCCGCAGGCCAGGCCGAGCCCTGGGTGGAGTACGGGCTGTACGGGGCGCTGGGGCTGGCGTTCCTGATCCTGCTGATCAAGGCGCTGCGCAAGCCGGCGCCGCCGCCCGACGCGCGCAGCGACGACGTCGACCTGCCGACCGAGGCGGCCGACACCCGCACCGAGGCCGAGGTGGCGGCCGCGGCGCGCGAGGCGTTCGCGGTGCCCGAGGTGTTCTCGGGCAGCGGGGCGGGCCGGCCGCAGGTGCGGATGAAGGATCCCGGCGCGGCCCCGGCCCCGACCGGCGAGGCGCCGGCGAAGAAGGCGCCGGTCGCCAAGGAGAAGCCCGCGTCGGCGCCGCCCGCGTCGGCCCCGCCCGCCGCCAAGGCGCAGGGCAAGGCCACCGCCGAGGTGCCCGCCGGGCCGAGGCGCCCCGCCGAGGAGGCCGCCGGCAAGACGCTGCGCGAGGGGCTGGCGCGGACGAACGAGGGCTTCGTCAAGAAGCTGGGCAAGCTGTTCGGCGGCGCGCGCACCATCGACGACGACCTGCTCGGCGACCTCGAGGAGGCGCTGTTCACCGCCGACATCGGCGTGCGCACGAGCCAGAAGCTGGTCGACGGGGTGCATCAGGCCCTCGGCAAGCGCGAGCTGAACGATCCGAAGAAGGTCTGGCAGGCGATGAAGCGCCAGATCACCGAGATGCTGCAGGTGGACGCGCCGCCCCTGGATCTGAGCCGGGCGACGCCCTTCGTGGTGATGGTGGTGGGGGTCAACGGCGCGGGCAAGACGACCAGCATCGGCAAGCTGGCCAACCGCTACCGCGCCGAGGGCAAGCGGGTGCTGCTGGCCGCCGGCGACACCTTCCGCGCCGCCGCGGTGGAGCAGCTCGAGGTGTGGGGCAAGCGCGCCGACGTGCCGGTGGTGCGCGGCAAGGACGGGCAGGATCCGTCGAGCGTGATCTTCGAGGCCGTCAAGCGCGCCGGCGACGAGGGCTACGACGTGGTCATCGCCGACACCGCCGGGCGCCTGCAGGCCAAGAAGGAGCTGATGGACGAGCTGGGCAAGGTGCACCGCGTCATCGGGAAGGCGCTGCCCGGCGCGCCCCACGAGGTGTGGTTGGTGCTCGATGCCACCAACGGGCAGAACGCGATCAGCCAGGCCAAGGAGTTCACCCAGGTCGTCGAGGTGACCGGCCTGGTGCTGACCAAGCTGGACGGCACGGCGAAGGGCGGCGTGGTCATCGGCATCTCCGACCAGATGCAGCTGCCCGTGCGCTACATCGGCATCGGTGAGAAGGTCGAGGACCTGCGCCCCTTCCAGGCAGATGCCTTCGCCGAGGCCCTCTTTGCCGGCGCCTGACGAGGTCCGCCGCGGCGTGGGTGCCCTTCCCCGACGGGGCTCCGCGACCCCACCGAGCTCCTTTCTTTTTGTTGAAGGTGCCCCCCCGCCGTGCTACGAACGCCGGGAACCGAATCTGGTTGGAACGGAGGCCATGAACCGCCGATCGAGGGCTTGCTTGGTCGTGTTCCTGGCGTGCGCCTACGCCGCGCCGTCCGCCTTTGCGCAGGACATGACGTTCGATCCGGTCGACGTGGGTGGCGACGACGCCGCTCAGCAGGACACCGGCGCAGCTGACGACGGCGGGGGTGACTTCACCTTCGACGTCATCGACACCGAGGCCGCCGCCAAGGAGGTCGAGCGCAGTCGAAAGGCGGAGATCGACCTGATTCGGGTCATCCAACGGCGGCCCTTCCTTCGGCGCAACCGCGTCGAGGTGGCCCCGTTCCTCGGGACGAACATCAACGACTCGCTCGTGAACATGTTCCTCGCCGGCGGCAACCTGAACTATCACCTCACCGAGGTGATGGCGGTGGGCGTCAACGGCGGCTACAGCCTGGGGTCGGAGACCGACCTGTTCGACTCGGTCATCGAGGACTACGAGCTGTTCCCGCAGGTGTCGAAGGTGCAGTGGTGGGCCATCCTGGACTTCCAGTACGTGCCCATCTACGGCAAGTTCGCGCTCTTCAACACGTGGATCATCCCGTGGGACACCTACGTGGTGCTCGGCGCCGGTTGGACCAAGACGGAGCTCGACGGCCACCCGACGCTGTCGGTGGGCGTGGGGCAGCGCTACTTCATGAACCGCTGGTTCACGCTCGATCTCGAGCTGCGGGACAACATCTACAACGAGGACTACCCAGGTGACAGCCAGCTGGTGAACAACATCGTGTTCACCGCCGGCGTCAGCTTCTTCCTGCCGCCCGACTTCGAGTACCGGACGCTGAAGTGATGGGGACGGCGGAAGTGAGGGGCACCGTGAGCACGCACGCGAAGTCGAAGGCGCACCGTCGGGTGATCGCGGCGCTGGCGGGGGCCGCCGCGCTGACGCTCGGCGTCGAGGCGCCGACATCGGGCGCGCCCGCCGTCACCGTCGGCAGCTCGGCCCACGCGGCCAGCATCCAGGGGCCCCGGCGGTCGGCGCTCGAGCGCCTCGAAGAGGGCGACGCCATCCGCAAGCGGCTGTTGCTGCGGGGTGGCCGCTTCGAGCTGACGCCGACCGTGGGCTTCACGCTCAACGACGCCTTCCAGCGCAACCTGCTGGTGGGCGCGCACCTGGCCTATCACCTCAACGACGACTGGGCCCTCGGGGCCACGGTGATGGGCGGCTTCGCGTTCAACAGCAGCCTCGCGGATCGCATCGAGACGGAGCGGCCGGAGAAGGCGGACGCGGGGGCCTTCTCGAACGTCGGCTTCCTGGGCACGGTCGAGGTGTTGTACTCGCCGCTCGTGGGCAAGTTCGCGCTGTTCGGCCGCTCGGTCCTGAACTACGACCTGCACCTGCTCGCGGGGCTGGGCGGTACGCTGGTCAGCGGCTCGTCCGACGTCGAGTCGGCGACGCCGACCGGGGTGGTCGGCATCGGCCTGCGCACCTTCGTCACGCACGGCATGGCGCTCAACATCGAGGTCCGCGACTACATCTACTCGTCGGCGCTGAACTCGGTCGTCGAGCCGGCGGGGGATGGCCAGCAGAGCACCTCGGCGGACAGCAGCATCAGCAACAACTTCGCCGTGACGATCGGCTTCGGGTTCTACTTCCCGCAAGACCCCGAGGTCAGCGACTGAGCGCGTGTATCGGCTGCGTTCAGCTCTCTTCGGAACGGCCGGCCGGCGGGTCGCCGCCCTCCTGATCGCCAACGCCGTGTTCCACGGCGCGGCCCTGATCATCCAGCGCTACATCGACACGCAGGCCAGCTCGCCGGGGCTCAGCTTCGTCCTGTTGGCGTCGTGGATGACGCTCGGCGTGGTGGCCGCGCTGGTGTCGGTGATCGCGCTGGGCAACCTGCTGTTTCATCCGCGCTGGTCGGACGGGTTCCTGCGGGACGAGATGGCGGATCTGGACGCCCGTATCTCGGGCGAGAAGGTCCCCGAGACCACCGACGAGGACGATCTGGTGGCGCTCCGCAGCGGCGACTCGACCATCCGGTTCGGGCTGTACTTCCTGGCGATCGCCGCCGCGAACATCCTGGGGTCGAACGCGCTCGGCGGCGGCTTCATGCAGCGCTACTCCCACCCGGGCGTCGCCATCGTCCACATGCGCAGCGACGATCCGGTGCTGCGGCGCGCCGGGATGACGATGCTGGCCTCGCGGCTGGACTTCACGGTGACGCCCGCCATCGAGGCCGTGGTGCTGAGGGCGCTCGACGATCCGGACGAGGGCGTGGCGGCCCGGGCGGCCTTCGTGGTGGGCGCGCTGAGCGTCGAGGCGGCGGTGGGCCGACTCGAGCAGATGATCGAGGACCAGCCGGCGCTGGCCTTCACCGCGCTGATCGCGTTGGGTCAGGTCGAGGGGGAGGCTGCGCGCGAGGCGGGGCGGCGGGTCGCGCGGCTGCCTCAGGCCCAGGCCGAGCCCCGCGCGCTGGCGCTGATGCTGGGCATGCTGCGCGTGCCGGCGGTCGATCGGCTGCGGACGATCTACACCGAGAGCGAGGACGAGGACACCCGCGTCGCGGCGCTGTGGGCGCTCGGCGAGATGCGGGAGCAGCAGCTGCTGGATCTGATGGCCGGGGCCCTGGCGTCGCCGTCCCTCGCCCTGCGCTGCGCCGGCGTGCTGGGCCTCGAGAAGCTGGTCGACTTCGACACCAGCGAGCCGCTGAAGCGGGCGTTCGACGCCGCCCGGGATCCCCTCGAGCGGTGCCCCGAGAAGACGGTGCCGGTGCAGGAGGGCGGGCCGACGATCGTGATCGTGCCCCACCGCAACTACCAGCTGGCCATCATCCGCGCGTTGGCGACGACGGACGATCCGACCCTGATCACCTGGCTGCCCGAGAAGCAGGAGGGCGTCGAGTCCCGCACGCACGAGCTGATGAAGAAGCTGTGGGAGAGCCTGAAGGCCAAAGACGAGCGCGGGGAGCTGAACCCGCTCAAGCGCAAGGTGCGCTTGCGCCGACTCCAGGCCGAGGCGCCCGACGCGGGGCCGCCCCCCGGCGACGGGGGCGCGGGCGGTGACGCGGGCCCGTCCGATGGGGGAGGCGACTGATGGCGATCCGGGTCTGGGCCTTCGGGGGAGGCAAGGGGGGCGTCGGCAAGTCGCTGGTCTGCGCGGTGGTCGGGGCGGAGCTCGCGCGGCGCGGGCTGCGCGTGGTGGCGCTCGACGCCGATCTGGGCGCCGCCAACCTGCACACGCTCTTGGGCGTGCTGCAGCCGGCGCGCACGCTGGACGACTTCGTGCGGGATCCCGAAGCCCGGCTCGAGGACGTGTGCCTCGAGACCGAGGTGCCCAACCTGCGCCTGATCAGCGGGGCGGCCGCCATCCTGCGCGCCGCGCACCCTCGGCCCACGGAGCGGGCGCGGCTGGTGGACGCCCTGCTCGGGCTGGACGCCGACGTCGCGCTGCTGGACCTGGGCGCGGGCACGCATTACGGCACGCTCGACCTGTTCAACCTGGCGGGGACGGGCCTGGTGGTGACCGGGCCCGAGCCCACCTCGATCCAGAACGCCTACGGGTTCCTCAAGGCGGCGCTCTTCCGCCGCATCGAGCTGGGCGCGGGCGAGCGGCCCAGCGTGCGCGCCGGGCTCGGCCGGGTCGTCCGGCCGCGGGACGCGGCGGAACGTCTGGACGCCGTCGGATCGCTGGTGGAGGCGCTGCGCGCCGCCGATCCCGATTCGGGCGAGGTGGTCGCGGCGCTGGTGGCGGATCAGCGCGCCCGCCTGGTCGTCAACCAGGGGACGCCGCGCGAGGAGCGCCGGGTGCTCGGCGCGCTGCGGGTGGTGTGTCAGCGCTACCTCGACGTGGATCTGGCGCACGCGGGCACGCTGCCCGTGGACGCCGAGGTGCGCATGGCCATCCGGCGCATGAAGTCGGTGGCGCGCGCGGCGCCGGTCGGCCCGCTGGCCGACGCGGTCCGCTCACTGGTGGACGACGTGTGGGCGGCGGACCGCCCGCCCCGGCCGGACCTGTTGGCGCGCGTCGACGCGCAGCCGAGTCTGGTGGCGGATCCCCTGGGGGTGGCCGCGGAGCGCCCGGAGACCGCCGAGGGCGTCGATCCTGGGCCCACCCGCGCGGCGATGGCGGCGGGCGAGGAGGGCGGCGCCTCGGCTCCGGCCCCAGGCCGGGCGCCGGACGCGGGCGGATCGGGCGACGACTCGGTCGCCGCGCCGGCGGCGGGGGTCGACGAGGTCGCGCCGGCGGCCGGGCTGGGCGCGTCGGACGATGAGCGCGCCGCCGAGGACGCGCCGGCGGCGCCGGATGCTTCAAGCCCCGACCGCCCGGACGAGCCCGACGCCCCGCCCGCGGCGGACGCGGATCCCTGGGCCGACGAGGCGCCGGCCGACGCCGTGCCGCCGGAGGTCGTGGCCGAGCCCTCGGAGGCGCCCGACGCCCCGCCCGGGGCGGACGCGGATCCGTGGACCGACGAGGCGCCGGCCGAGGCCGTGCCGCCGGAGGTCGTGGCCGAGCCCTCGGAGGCGCCGGACGCCCCACCCGCGGCGGACGCGGATCCCTGGGCCGAGGAGGCGCCGGCCGAGGCCGTGTCGTCGGAGGTCGTGGCCGAGCCCTCGGAGGCGCCGGACGCCCCGCCCGCGGCGGACGCCGATGCCTGGGCCGACGAGGCGCCGGCCGAGGCTGGTTCGCCGGCGGTCGTGGCCGAGCCCTCGGAGGCGCCGGACGCCCCGCCCGGGGCGGACGCGGATCCCTGGGCCGACGAGGCGCCGGCCGAGGCCGTGCCGCCGGAGGTCGTGGCCGAGCCCTCGGAGGCGCCGGACGCCCCGCCCGCGGCGGACGCGGATCCCTGGGGTGAGGCGGATCCCTGGGCCGACGAGGCGCCGGCCGAGGCCGCGCCGCGCGAGGCGGTGCCCGAGCCGTCGGTCGCGCCGGACGCCCCGCTCGCGGCGGACGCGGATGCCTGGGACGACGCGGGGATGGGAGAGGCTTTCTCGCCGGAGGCGGGGGCCGAGACCGCGACCGCGCAGGCCGCTGGGCCCGCGGCCGACGTGAAGCCCCCCGCCGCGGCCGCGACGACCGCGGCCCGGTCCCCGGGGGCCGACGCCGACGCCGAGCCGCCTCGGGCGCCGACGGACGGCGGAGCAGACTCGGCCGGTACGCCGCTCGAACGCGCGCCGTGGGACGGCGCCTTCCCGACGGGGACCGACGGGGCGGTCGACCTCGACGACGTCCTGGCCGTGGACGCCGCGCCGGCGTCCGACGCGCTCGGCGCGCTTCCGCTGGCGGAGCTCGACGCGCTCGGCGCGCTTCCGCTGGCGGAGCTCGAAGAGCTCGGTGAGCTCCCGCTGGCGGAGGTCGAAGAGCTCGGTGAGCTGCCCGCCGGCGTGATGGGCGCCGACGTGGCCCCCCGGCCGGCGGCCAAGCGCACGGTGGATCGGATGGACGCCGCGGAGCTGGCGCTGCGCGAAGGCGCGGGCCCAGCGGCGGTGGGACGCGCGCGCCCCTGGGGCGAGGGGCTCGATCGAGCCGGGACGCCGCCGCCGAGCACGACCGTCGCCCGGGTGGGCGACGAGGGGCCGACCATCGCGGCCCCCGCGCCGTCGCCGGTCGCGCCCCGCACCGACGACGCCTCCGCGGAGCCGGCCGGAGGGCGCGTGCCGAGGGCGGACGATGAGCCGGCCCGCGCGGTGGCCGCTGCGCGAGGCGCCGAGGCGCCCGCCGACGCCGTCGACCTCCCGATCTCCGAGGATCCCGCCGACTCCGCCGACATCCCGACCGCGCCTCCCCTGGGCGAGGATCCGGTGAGCGCGGTGGAGGACGGGCCCCACGATGTGGAGCACGTCGGGGGGGACGCGGAGCCGGCGTGGGGGCCCGAGGGGGTCCGCGCGGACAGCGCGCCGGAGGGCGCCGGCGGGCGGGCGTCGAAGGGCGAGGGGCAGCTGAGCGCGGGCCCAGCCGACGACGACGAAGCCTGGGCCGACGCGCTCGACGCGGCCTTCGCCGAGTCCGAGGACTGGGCGGTCGAGTCGGCCGCGGCGACGGATCCCGGCGTCGAGTCGGCGTGGAACGCGGTCGCGCTCGACGCCGGCGTGGACGGGGGCGCACCTGCCTCGGCCGGCGCCCCGCCCCCTCGGGTCTCGGATGATCGCAGCCTCGGGTGGCCGCCGGCGGTTTCGGCGGGGCCGGGCGAGGTGGCCGATCAGCCGTCGCTCGCGAGGGCGGATCACGGCCCGCTCTCGCCGGACGCGGGTGACGGCGCGGCCCCCCGCGCGGCGGCGGCCGGCGACGGTGCGGCCCCGCGCGCGGCGGCGGCGGGCGCGGGCGACGCGGCGGCCCCGAGCGGACAGGCCCTGGGCGCGGCCGACAGCGCGGGCGGAGCGGCGGTGCCCGTGGCGCACGTCGACGCTGCGGCCGTCGCGGCGTCCCTCGAGGCGGCCACGCTGGCGGCCCCGATCCCGGCCTGGCCCGGCGAGGGACCGCTCGGCGGCGGCGCGCTCTCGGCCGTCACCGGGGCGACCGACGACGCGGAGCCCTTCTGGCCCGAGGCCGAGGAGACACCCAGCTCGGCGGGCGGGGGGGCCTTCGGCCCGTACGACTCGCTGCCCGACTTCGATCCGTCGTCCCTGGATCCAGTGAGCGGTGGGTCCCTGCACGACGAGACGCCGCCCCCGGAGGCCGCGCCGCCGAGCGGAGGGCGCTCGCTGCCCGGCGTGACCCCGTTCGACCGGCCGCGCACGGTGGACGAGGACGTCGAGCACGCCTTCGACGACCTCGTCGACCGACCCGCCGAGGCGCCCGTGGCGCCGGCGGCGTCCCCGGGCGGATCGCCGCCGGCGGCGTCCGGGCCCGTCGAGTCGCCCCCGAGGCCACCCTCGGTCGTGCCCCCGGCCCCGGCCTCGTCCTTGCCTGGCATCCCCGCGTCATGGGTGGCGCAGATGGGGCACGAGGTCGAGGACGACGGGCTCGACGCCTACGATCCATGGGACGATGTGGAGCTCGCCTCGTCGGCGGGGGCCGCGGGGCCGCCCCGCACCGGCGCGCTGCAGGCTGATCCGCTCGCCACCTGGCCCCCGGCGGAGGCGACCCCGCGCGCCGCCGGCCGCCGGCCGGGCGCGCCGCTGCCCGATCCGCCCTCGCACCCCTCGACGGGGATCGACGAGGGCGTCACCACCCCGGACGGCGCGCTGCACGTGCAGACGATCGATCTGGCGCCGGGCCACGCCTTCATCCGGCAGAGCATCTTCCGCGACGGACGGCTGGTGCACCGGGTGGATCACCCCTACGAGGATCTGCTGGATCCCAAGGGCACGGCCCTCGATCCGCAGCGGGTGCCGGCCCGCGTCGAGAGCCTGCACCGGCAGGTCGTCGACGTGACCCGTCGGGCCGGCCTGGAGGGGCTGGCGCAGCTGCCGGCGTCCGAGGGGGATCGATGAGCCCGACGGTGTGGATCCTGGGACGCACGGACGAGCTGGCCGCGCTCGAGGTGGCGTTGCGCGACGACGGGGTCGAGGTGCGGCGCGCGCCGGCCACGGATCTCGAGGCCGTCGTGCTGGCGGTGTACGACGGGCGGGGGGCTCTGCTGGTCGACGCGCGGGGCCCCGAGGGCGCCGCGGCGCTCGCCGCGCACGACAGCGCGCTGGTGCCGTTGCTCGCCGTCGCGGCGCCCGACGCCCCGCTGCCCGAGGGTACGCTGCGCCTGGTGCCGGACACCCCGGCGACCATGGCGCATCACGTGCGCGAGGTGCTCGCCCTGCCCTCGAACCTGCGTCGTCACCCGCGCATCCGCGTCGATCTGGCGGTGTCGGTGGGCGGCGTGGCGAGCCGCACGCGCGACGTCAGCCTCTACGGGCTGTGGGCCGAGCCCGCCCCCGCCGTCGCCGAAGGGCACGCGGTGGCCCTGCGGGTGGCCTTGGCGGACGGCGCCGAGATCCACCTCGACGGCCGCGTCATCGCCCGCCGCGGGGAGGGCGCCGCCATCCGCTGCCGCCCCGCGAGCGACGCTGATCTGCTGCTGTGGATCCACCTGCTGCTGGGCGGGCTGGCCGACAGCCCGCTGCACGGGGCCACCGATCCGCTGGGCGTGCTGTTCGCCGACTGAGCGGCGCGCTGGGAGCCTGTTGCCCATTCGGGGCACTTCGCGGTGCACGCCCCCGAATGCTCGGCTCGGCGTCGCGAAAGCAGGGCGATATCTTCGGATAGCGTCATGCTTTCGCGCCTCGATCCGAGCTCTCGGTGACGCACCCCGCTCGACCCCTCTCTGCGCAACAGGCTCCTGTGCCGGCGCGCGGGCGCCCCTGGTCGCGTCGGCGCACCCCCCAAACGACACGAGCCCCGACCGCCGAGGCAGCCGAGGCTCGTGTACGTCGATCCGGCCAGCGCCGGATCGTCACCGATCAGAAGTCGTAGTCGGGCATGCCGCCGCCGGCCGGGGGCGCGTCCTTCTTCTTCTCGGGCTTGTCGGCGACGAGCGCCTCGGTCGTGATCATCAGCGAGGCGACGCTGGCCGCGTTCTGCAGCGCGTGGCGCACCACCTTGGTGGGGTCGATGATGCCCATCTTGAGCATGTCACCGTACTCCTCGGTGGCGGCGTTGAAGCCGAACGAGCCGTCGTTGTCCTTCACCTTCTGGATCACGATGCTGCCGTCGACGCCGGCGTTCTTCGCGATCTGGCGCAGGGGCTCCTCGACGGCGCGCTTGATGATGTTCACGCCGAACTGCTGGTCGTGCTCGAGCTCGAGGCCCTCGAGGGCCTTGGCCGCCCGGATCAGCGTCACGCCGCCGCCGGGGACGATGCCCTCCTCGACGGCCGCGCGGGTCGCGTGCAGGGCGTCCTCGACGCGCGCCTTCTTCTCCTTCATCTCGGTCTCGGTGGCCGCGCCGACCTTGATGACCGCGACGCCACCGACCAGCTTCGCGAGGCGCTCCTGCAGCTTCTCGCGATCGTAGTCGCTGGTGGTGTCGGCGATCTGGGTGCGGATCTGGCCCACGCGACCCTCGATGGCGTTCTTGTCCCCGGCGCCGTCGACGATGGTGGTGTTGTCCTTGTCGATCACCACCTTCTTGGCCTTGCCCAGGTGGGTCAGCGTGGCGTTCTCGAGCTTGAAGCCGAGATCCTCGCTGATCACCTCGCCGCCGGTCAGGACGGCGATGTCCTGCAGCATGGCCTTGCGGCGGTCGCCGAAGCCGGGCGCC
The DNA here is from genome assembly GCA_030426945.1 of bacterium. Taxonomy (GTDB): domain Bacteria; phylum Myxococcota_A; class Bradymonadia; order UBA7976; family UBA1532; genus JACKDN01. The sequence goes on along the minus strand of JAUHXL010000086.1, from coordinate 3,950 downwards.
TTGACGGCGGCCACCTTCAGGGTGCCGCGCAGCTTGTTGACCACCAGCGTGGCCAGCGCCTCGCCGTCGACGTCCTCGGCGATGATCACCAGGGGACGACCCGACTGCGCGACCTTCTCCAGCACGGGGAGAAGGTCCTTCATGTTGCTGACCTTCTTCTCGTGGATCAGCAGCAGGGCGTCCTCGAGCTCCGTGACCATCCGCTCGGGATCGGTGACGAAGTAGGGGCTCAGGTAGCCGCGGTCGAACTGCATGCCGTCGACGGTCTCGAGCGTCGTCTCGAGGCCCTTGGCCTCCTCGACGGTGATCACGCCGTCCTGGCCGACCTTGTCCATCGCCTCGGCGATGATGTCGCCGATGGTGCGATCGCCGTTGGCCGAGATCGTGCCGACCTGGGCGATGTCGCTGTGGCTCTGGGTGGGCTTGCTGATCTTGTCGAGCTCGCCGCCGATGGTCTGGACGGCCTTGTCGATGCCGCGCTTGATGTCCATCGGGTTGACGCCGGCCGAGACCAGCTTCACGCCCTCGCGGTAGATGGCCTGGGCCAGCACGGTGGCGGTGGTGGTGCCGTCACCCGCGACGTCCGAGGTCTTCGAGGCGACCTCCTTGACCATCTGCGCGCCCATGTTCTCGAGCTTGTTCTCGAGCTCGATCTCCTTGGCGACGGTGACGCCGTCCTTGGTGACGAGGGGCGAGCCGAAGCTCTTGTTGATGACGACGTTGCGGCCCTTGGGGCCGAGGGTGACCTTGACCGCGTCGGCCAGGGCGTTCACGCCGCGGAGGACGTGGGCGCGGGCGGTCTCCGAGAAGACGATGTCCTTGGCGCTCATGTTGAGTTGGCCTCCTTAGCGCTCGACGATGGCGAGGACTTCGTCCTCGCGAAGGATGAGATGCTCTTCGCCACCGAGCTTGATCTCGGTGCCGCTGTACTTCCCGAACAGCACCCGGTCGCCCGCCTTGACCTCGAGCTTCCGTACCGAGCCGTCCTCGAGGATCTTGCCGTTGCCGACGGCGATGACCTCGGCCTCGATGGGCTTCTCCTTGGCGGTGTCGGGGATGATGAGGCCACCCTTGGTGGTGGTCTCGGCCTCGACGCGCTTGACGATGATGCGATCGTACAAGGGCCTGATGTTCACGTTCTCTCCTCCCGATGCGAGGGACGTTGTCGGACGGCGCGACCGCCGCGATCCGAGTCGCGAGGGGGGCGCCGCCAGGTGCCTTCGTTCGAAGCTGTTTCGCGGTGAGAACCGCGAGCGGCCGTCACTCTAAGCACTGTCCGGGGGGTGTCAACCCCAGGGGGGCGTTTTTTTGGGTGCCCGTCAACTCGCCGAAATCGTTTTTGATTTGGGGGCGTCATCAGCACTCGGCGGTGGCGAGTGCTGGCAGCCGCGGCGGGCGAGTGCCAGCGGAGACAACCGGCGCTGGTGCAGGTGTCGAGGGGAGGGGGGCGCCGCCCCCAGGCTGTGCGGTCGGGCGCGGCGCTCAGTCGAGGCGGCGGTACACCCCGACCACCTCGCCGAGGATCATCGTCTCGCGGAAGTCGCGCTTGTGGACGTAGATCGGGGCCATGCCGGCGTTGGCGGGCTGGAACCTGATGCTGTCGCCCTCGGGGAAGAAGCGCTTGCAGGTGGCCTCGCCCTCGATCATCACCACGACGATGGCCCCTCGGTCGGCCGTGGGCGCCTTGCGCACGAAGACGTAGTCGCCGTCGAAGATGCCGTCCTCGATCATCGAGTCGCCCACGATGCGCAGCGCGAAGACGTGCTCCCGCCGGCCGAGCAGCAGGCGGTCGATCTTGACCCGATCCTGCGACTCGTCCATCTGCATGCCCGAGGTGAGCAGGGGCGCGCCGGCCGCCACCCGGCCGAGGACCGGGACCTCGACCAGATCCGCGTCCGTGGCCCCGATCACGGCCGCGGCCGCCACGACCTCCTCGTCGACGTTCACCGGGCGCATCGCTCGGCTCTTGAGGTCGTCGCGGCGCAGATAGCCCTTGCGCTCGAGCGCCTTGAGGTGGTCGTTGACCCCGTTGGTGGACTTGATGCCCATGTGCTTGCCGATCTCGCGGATCGTCGGCGGGTAGCCCCGCGCCGCGATGGAGTCGCCGATGAAGTCCAGGATCTCCTGCTGTCGCTTCGTCAGCCCTTTCACGCGCGCCCTCCATCGCCGGGTTTCGGATGATCGAACCCGGAGGCTCCGGGCTGATCGAGTGCGCCCATACTGAACGCACTTTCATGTGCGAATGGAAACTACTGAACGGGAGAACAGGTTGTCAACGGGCGAAAACGACGGCGCCGCAGGAAGTTCGGCGCAGGTGCTGCTGGCGTCGGGGTCGCCCCGCCGTCGGGTGATGCTCGAGGCGGCCGGCGTGCGGCTGCGCGTGCGCCCGGTGGACGTGGACGAGACGCCGGCGGTGGGCGAGGCGCCCGAGGACTTCGCGCGGCGGATGGCGCTCGAGAAGGCCGCCGCCGGGGTGGCCGCGCGCGCGGCCGAGGATCCGCGCTGGGTGTTGGCGAGCGACACGGTGGTCACGGTGGACGGGGCGATCCTGGGGAAGCCGGCCGACCCGGCCGAGGCCACCGCGATGCTCGGGCAGCTGCGCGGGCGGTCCCACACCGTGCTGACCGCGTTCGCGCTGGCCGCGCCGGGGCGCGCGCCGGAGGTGGCGCACACCGCCAGCGCCGTGCGCTTCGTCGACTTCGACCTGGCCGCGGCCGAGGCCTACGTCGCCAGCGGCGAGCCGATGGACAAGGCCGGCGCCTACGGGGTGCAGGGCGGCGGCGGTCAGTTCGTGGACGACGTCGAGGGCAGCTACGACGGCGTGATCGGCCTGCCCCTGGCCGAGACGCTCGAGGCGCTGGTCGAGGTGGGGGCGCTGCCGGCCTTCGCGTCCGACGTCGCGCGCCGCCTGGCGATCGTCCGCGGCCGCATCGCCGCCGCGGCGCAGGCGGCGGGTCGCCGCGCCGAGGACATCGTGCTGGTGGGGGCGAGCAAGGCCCAGCCGCTCGAGCGCCTGCGCGCGGCGCTCGACGCCGGCCTCTGCGATCTGGGCGAGAACTACGTCCAGGAGTGGCGCGACAAGGCCGACGCCCTCGGCGCCGCGCCCCGCTGGCACTTCATCGGGCACCTTCAGCGCAACAAAGCGAAGTACGTCGCCGGCCGGGTGCACCTGGTGCACGGGGTCGACTCGGCGGCGCTGGGGCAGGCGCTGGCGAGGCGGGCGGGCGACGCGCCGGTCCGCGTCCTGGCTCAGGTGAACATCGGCGACGAGGACACCAAGAGCGGGGTGCAACCGGCGGCGCTGGGCGCCCTGCTCGACGGCCTGGACGCGATCGACGGGCTCGCCGTGGAGGGGCTGATGGCGGTGCCGCCGCCCGACGGCCTGGTGGCGACGCGCCGGCGCTTCGAGGCGCTGCGCGCCCTGCGCGACGCCCACGCCCGGCCGGACCGCGCGCTGCCCTCGCTGTCGATGGGCATGTCGGGTGACTTCCCGGCGGCCATCGCGTGCGGCGCGACGCACGTGCGCGTCGGCACGGCGCTGTTCGGCGCGCGCGGCTGACGCGCGCCGGTGGTTGGGGTCGAGCGGGCAGCTGAGCTACTCTGGCCGCCGGACGGGAGGGGGCGATGGACGCGAACCTGGGGCTGGTCGGCTGCGGCCAGCTGGGGCAGGCGCTGCTGGGCGGCTGGCTCGACGCCGGGCTGGTGCGGCCGGCGCGCGTGTGGGTGACCGATCCCCACACCGGTGAGGCGGTGGCCGAGCGCTTCGGGGTCCAGTCCGCCCCGCCGGGCGAGGTGGCGGCCGCCGCGCGGGTCATCGTGCTGGCGGTGAAGCCGCACCTGGTGGGTGCGGCCCTCGCGAGCCTGCCCCTGACCGCCGAGCACCTGGTCATCTCGGTCGCGGCGGGCGTGGCGCGGGCGCGCCTGGTCGCGGCGGCCGGCGGGGCGCGGGT
>JAUHXL010000085.1 GCA_030426945.1 bacterium | reverse complement strand
GGTCCGAGCCGTCGGGCAGCCCGTCCGCGTCGTTGTCGACGCCGTCGCTGCACGCGGCGCGGTCGTCCTCGCAGCCCGCGCGGCAGCGCGGCTCCGGCGCGCCGTCGCTGACGAAGACCACCACGTACCGCGTGCGCGCCCGGACCGCTGGCCCGCTGTCGATCAGGTCGCGCTCCAACATGCGCACGGCCGTCGCCAGCGCGCCCTGATAGTCGGTCGCCGGCCCCAACCCCTGCCCCGGATCGAGGAAGGGCCGGATGGCGTCCTGCTCCCGCGTGAAGGGCTGCGTGCGCGACCACGACGCGAAGCCGACGAAGCCGAAGAACACCTGCGGCAGCGGCAGCAGCTCGTTGACCACCCGGTTCAGCGCCTGGAAGCGCCGGTTCTGGCTGTCGGTGCACTGCAGCGAGGCGGACTGGTCGATCAGGAAGAGGATCTTCACCGGGAAGGGCGTGACGTCCGCGGGCTCCGTGCACAGCTGGCCCATGATGGTCAGCTTGTCGTCCACCTCGGCCGGGGGCGTCGGCGGCACGGGCTGCAGGCCGGCGTCGGTGCAGGCGCACAGCAGCAGGGCCAGGCCGGTGATGGTGGGCAGGCGAATCAGAGGGCAGCCCCGCGAGCGGGAGGGGCGCTCACCGGAGGGGGCGCGGGCTCAGCGACGCCGCCGGCGCAGGCCGAGGCCGAGCAGGGCCAGCAGCGCCAGGCCGGTCCAGCCGCCCGAGCGCTTGCCCGGCGCGGCGACGCACCCGTCGGCGTCGTCCTTCGCTTCGCCCTCGACCACCAGCGTCGAGGTGTACTCGGCCAGCGCCCCGATCTCACGGCTCACCTCGTCCTCGAACACCGTCTCGACGTGCAGCTTCACCTCGTAGGTGCCCGGCTGATCCGGCACCAGCACCGGCGCCTCGCCGTCGCGATAGATGTACTCGAAGGGCGAGGACTCCGAAACCGCGCCGGTCGCCCCGTTCACGGTCGCGCTCGAGCCGTCGGGCCGCTTCGTGACCGTCCAGGTGTACTTCATCGCCTGGCTCTTGCGGTTGGCCCACAGGCGCAGCCGCACCGGCTCGCCGGTCTTCGCGATCAGGTTGGGCGTGTACACCTGCAGCGCCGACAGGGGGTCGAGGCAGCGCCCGTAGTCGCCGAACACGGTGAAGCAGAAGCGATCGTCGCAGCTGTCGCCCCGGCCGTCGCGGTCGAGGTCGATCTGACCGTCGTTGCCCACCATCGGGCAGTTGTCGCGCAGGTTGGGCACGCCGTCGCCGTCGATGTCCGGGTCGCAGGCGTCGCCCACGCCGTCCCCGTCCATGTCGGCCTGATCCGGGTTGGCCACCTTGATGCAGTTGTCGGGCGCCAGCGGATCGAAGTTGCCGACGCCGTCGCCATCGTCGTCGGGGAAGCACGCCGCGCGCTGCAGCTCGTCGGGGACGTCGATGTCGGGGTTCAGCGGGCAGGGATCCTCGAGGTTGGGCCGGCTGTCGCCGTCCACGTCGGGATCGCAGGCGTCGCCGACGCCGTCGCCGTCGAGATCGAACTGCAGGCCGTCCAGCATCGGGTTGGGCACGCCCTTGCAGTTGTCGTCGACGTTGGGCACGTCGTCGCCGTCCATGTCGTCGTCGCAGGCGTCGCCGAAGCCGTCGCCGTCGAGATCGAGCTGATCGGCGTTGCCCATGCCCAGGCAGTTGTCGCAGCTGTCGCCGAAGCCGTCGCCGTCGCCGTCGCTCTGGTCGAGGTTGTGGCGCCGCGGGCAGTTGTCGAAGGGGTCCTCGATGCCGTCGTCGTCGTAATCGTCGGCGCGCTGGTAGGTGTCGCCGAGGTCGGTGTTGTTGATGAGGATGCTGCCCCCACCGCCGCCGCCACCGCCGCCGCCGCCGCTCATGTTGGGCGTGCCGCACTGGCCGAAGTTGTCGTCGCACTCGAAGGGCGGGCTCTCGGACATGTCCTGGGCGTGGGCGACGACCGGAAAGAACGTCGCCCCGCAGAGGGCGATGACCCAACGACACTTCATGACTGACCTCCTGGTGACGCCCGGGCCCCTCCCCGGCGCGCGCCTCGGGCCAGCATAGCGACGTTCGGCAGCGCACGCGAGCCCCGCGGCTGGTGTATGCTGCGCGACGTGCACCGCCCCCGGCCCCCCGTCGACCGCCCCCCGTGGGCGCCGCTGCTGGCGCTGGTGATCGCGCTCGCGGCCGCGTCGTGCAAGGACGAGACGCCGATGGTGGTGGTCACGGTGTGCGGCGACCTGCAGGCGCCCGGCGACGTCGACACCCTGCGCGTCACCGTCCGAAACGAGGATCGCACCGAGGCCTACTCGGGATTGATCGAAAACCTATCGCCTGGCCCGCGAACAGACTCATCAAATACATCCAATGACGGTGGAACGGATGCCGGTGACTCGGACGCCGCGCCGCCGGACGCCGCGCCGCCGGACGCGGGCGCCGGCGACGCCGGCCCGCCGGACACGGGCTGCGCGGCCGACGGCGTCCCCGTCCGCCGCGCCGCGCGCCTGCCGGCGCCGTCGGGTCGCGGCTGGGTCGAAGTGGTCGGCCTGCGCGAGGGCGTGCGCGTGATCGCCTCGGAGATCCGCAGCGCCCCGGTCGGCGACGGCGATCGCGCCGTCGTGGTCCCGCTGAACCGCGACTGCCTGGGCGCCGAGTGTCCGCTGGGCCAGACCTGCCGCGCCGGGGCCTGCGTCATCGTGCCGCAGGGCGAGACCGAGGGCGCTTGCGCCCCTGCGTGCGCCCGATGAGGCACGGCGCCCCTCAGCGTGGTCGTGGTCGTGGTCGTGGTCGTGGTCGACCTGTCCGGGCACCCGCGCTGGAAGGGGCCGGGCGTTGGCCGAATCGCGGCCTCGGGGCGATTCCAGGGCGTGTCGAGTCGCCGCGCTGTGCTCTCTTCGACCACGACCACGACCACGACCACGACCACGATCCTCTCGGCGCTCTTGGTTCGCGGCGGTGGCCTACGGCGGTGCTCCTCGTGAGCGCTCTGCTGGTGGGCTGCACCGACGCGGGCCTCTACAACCGCAGCGAGCCCCCCATCGAGGCCGACCGCGTCGCCCTCACCGGCCGCGTCTGCGCCGACGATCCCGAGACGGCCCGCTTCCCGGTCCGCGTCGTCATCGTCGCCGACCAGGCCGGCGGGCCGCTCTTCGCCGACTTCGACCCCGGCGCCGCCCGCGTCGACGTCCTCAGCCGCTTCGTCCAATCGGCCCTCGCCCGCCCCGAATACGCCTTCGCGGTCGTCGGCTACGCCGGCCGCGCCACGCGCCTGGCACCCCTCGAGCCGGACCCCGCACGCCCCGGCGCCTTCACCCGCAACCCCGGCGAGCTGCTCAACGCCCTCACCCGCCTCTCGCTGCCGGTCCCCTGCCTGGGCGCGGACACCTGCCGCGACTACGAGGACGGCCTGCGCGCCGCCCGCGCGGTCATCGAGGACGACCTGGCCGCCCGCCCCGCCGGCCTGCGCGCCACGACCCACTACGTCGTCCTCTTCGTCAACGCCGGCCCCCAGATCCCCCTCGCCCGCGCCCGCGACTGCTGCGCCGAGGGGGCCGAGTGCGAGGGCGCCGACAACCCCTCGCACATCTGCCAGCGCCAGCTCGACGCCGCCCGCGTCGCGGCCATGCGCGACCTCGTCGCCGCCGAGGGCGCCGCCGGCTTCCAGTTCCACGTGATGCACCTCGCGGCCAGCGGCGACGCCGAGATCGACGACATCATGGCGGTCAACCACCAGCAGCTCGCCTTCGCGGGCGGCGGCCGCTACGCCCGCTTCGGCGCGGCCGGCGCCATCGCGGTCGACCCCCTGCGCCTCTTCGATCAGCGCAGCGCCCTGCGCGTGAAGCGCCTGATCGTCGCCAACCTCAACGCCCTGCCCGGCCCCGACGGCCTGCGCCCGGACAGCGACGCCGACGGCCTCGCCGACGCCGAGGAGGCCGCCTTCGGCGCCGATCCCGACCTGCCGGACACGGACGGCGACGGCATCACCGACCTCGTCGAGGTGCTGGCCGGTCAGTCCCCCGCGATGGCCGACACCCCCACGGTCTGCGCCGACCTCGAGGTGCCCGCCGCCGACCTCGACCTCGACGGCCTGACCGACTGCGACGAGGCCCTGCTGGGCACCGACCGCTCGCTGGTCGACTCGGACGGCGACGGCCTGCCCGATCCCCTCGAGGTGGCCTTCGGCACCGACTACCTGGTGGCCGATCAGACCGCCGACGCCGACGCCGACGGCATCCCCAACGGCGACGAGGTGCGCGATCACACGGATCCGCGCAGCGCCGATCTGCCCGCGCGCCTGGGCGAGGCCTACCGCTACCAGGTCGACGACCTGGGCACCGTGCGCGAGCCCATCGCGCCCGCCCTGCGCAGCCTGCCCGGTGTGGAGATCGTCGAGATTTCGGGAGGTTCCACCCCCGGCCAGGGCCGCGTCCGCTGGGTGCCCGGCCGCGGACTCACCTGGCAGGATCCCGGCGACGACGCCCCCGGCCCCCTCGTGCCGCTGGCCGACGACGCCCCGCACCGGCTCGAGCTGCCCTCGTCCTCGTTCGCGCCCATCCAGGGCGACGACGGCCGCCGCGTGGTGGTGGAGGTGAACCCCGAGGCCCTCCCGCCCAGCGAGACGGGCGAGGCCGTCCGCGTGGCCTTCCGCGAGCGCCACTGCGTCGGCTACACCGTGCGCAACGTGCGCATGCTGACCCTGCGCCCGGGCGCCGACACCCGACGCGGCGCGCTGAACAACCTGTTCCTGTACCTCAGCCAGGCGCCCGACAGCCGCCCGGAGAAGCCGGGCCCGGTCAAGCTGGCCCACGTGCCGGTGCGCTACGACGCCCCCGACTACCGGGAGCCCACGGGCGCGCGCCTGGTGGTGCGCGACGAGGAGTTCGTGCGCCCGCGCCTCGACCGCTTCGAGGCCGGTTTCTGAACCCGCGGGGGCGACCACCCCCCGTCTTCTTGTGAGGCCACGGGCCAGCGGGCACAATCCGCCCAGCATCGGACCGCAGGCAGGGAGACCCATGGACGCGATCGTCGAGTACCTCGATAAGGGCGGGTGGATGATGTACGTCATCCTCGGCGTGTCCATCGCCGGCCTCGCCGTCTTCCTCGAGCGCGGCTTCCACCTCTTCCTGCGCCAGCGCCTCGACGCCGACGGCTTCGTCGCCGGGGTGATGAACCACGTCGAGGCGCGCCGCTTCCGCCAGGCCATCGACGCCTGCAAGGTGGGCTCGAAGCACCCGGTCGTCGCCGTCGTGCGGTCGGGCCTGATGCGCGCCAACCAGCGCGAGAAGGACGCCGAGCGCGCGATGGAGAAGGCGATGCTGGACGCGCTGCCCGCGCTCAACCGGCGCGTCGGCCTGTTGGGCTTCCTGGCCAACGTGAGCACCCTGCTCGGCCTGCTGGGCACCATCTTCGGCCTCATCACCGCCTTCTCGTCCATCAGCCAGGCGTCGGCCGCCGAGCGCCAGGCGGTGCTCGCCGACGGCATCTCGCAGGCGATGTACACGACGGCCTTCGGCATCGTCGCCGCCGTGCCGCTGCTGTTCTTCCACTACCTGCTGACCGCGCGGCAGGAGTCGATGCTCAACGAGATGGAGGCCGCCGCCACGTCGGTGATGGTGGGCCTCACCGGGGCCGCCCACGAGAGCAAGGACGAGGGCTGACCGACCGTGGCGTTCGACCGCTTCCGCAAGGCACGCGACGAGGTCGGCCAGCTCGACCTGCTGCCGGTGATGAACCTGATGGTGGTGCTGATCCCCTTCCTGATGTTGGGGGCGGCGTTCTACCACCTGGGGGTCATCCCGACGTCGCTGCCCACGAAGGTCGACGTCGTGCCCGACAAGCCGCCCAGCGACGACATCGTCACGCTGAACCTGCTGATCGAGCCCGAGCGCCTGGTCGTCTCGGCGTCCAGCGCCACCCTCGACGAGCCCACCCTGCGCACCCTGCGCCGCGAGTGGCGGGCGCCCGCGGGTGCTTATCCGCTGCCCGACCTCCAGGCGCACCTGGTCGCGGTCAAGACGCAGTACCCCAAGAGCGACACGCTGGTGGTGTTCCCCGAGGCCAGCATCGCCTACCAGACCCTGGTGGACGTGCTCGACACCACCCGCGAGCGCGTCGTGGGCGAGAAGGGCGGCGAGCCGGTGCACGAGCCCGTCTTCCCGGTGACCGTCTTCTCGAAGCCGCCCATCCCCGACTTCGACGCCCCCGCCGACGGCGGCGTGCCCTCGGCCCCCGCTGATCCCGCGCCCCCCGAGGAGGCGCCGTGAAGCTGCGCCTGCGCCGCACCAAGACGCGCGCGACGCTGATGCTCACGTCGCTGCTCGACATGTTCACGATCATCCTCATCTTCCTGATCGTCAGCTTCGAGGCCGAGGACTACGACTTCCGCCTCGCGCCCGACCTCACCCTGCCCGAGAGCTCGGCCCAGTCGCTCTTCAAGCCCGCGGTGAACGTGGCCGTCAGCCGCGCCGGGGTGCGCGTGCAGCAGGAGCTGGTCTACCCTTTCCAGAACGGCGAGGCCGCCGCCACCGACTACGCCGACGAACAGATCCCGGTGGTGGTCGACGCGTTGGAGAAGGTGCTCGCCGCCCGGCAGTCGCTGGGCGTGGGCGACGAGACCGGCGAGGACATCATCGTGTTCCAGGCCGATCGCGAGCTGCCGTACCGCACGCTGTACCTGGTGATGCGCTCCGCGCGCCTCGCCGGGTTCAGCAAGTACCGGCTGGCCATCATCAAGGAGTGAGGACGCCATGATCCGCATCCCCGTCCTGATCGTCGCCCTCGCCCTGCCCGGCCTGCCCGCCCTCGCCGCGCCGCCCGACGCGCCCACGGTCGTGGCCCAGCGCGGGCGCACCAAGGCCCGCCGCAAGCCCAAGCCCGCGCCGAAGCCCGCCGAGCCGCCCGCCGAGGCGCCGCCGGCCGCGCCGGCCGCGCCCGCCGCCGAGGATCCCGCCGCCACCGGCCTGCGCCGCTCGAACCGCGTCGAGTTCGACGCCCGCCTCGTCCGCGGCGAGAAGGCCTCGGGCGCCGTCTACCTGTTCCACCGCGCGCCCCGCCGCCTGCCCGCGCTGGTGAAGCTCGAGCCCGACTACCTCGACCCGATCGTCGTGCCGGTGCTGCGCCGCCCCGCCCAGCCCGCGCCCGAGTCGGCGGCCCCCGCGGCGAAGTGAGCGCGCCCCTCCCGCTCGGCGCCCGCCGCTGGCTGGCGCGCCGCCCCAAGGGCGCCGGCCTGGGCCGCTACGCCCTGGCCACGCCCTTGCCGGCGGGCACCTCGGCCGACACGCTGCGCGCGCTCGCCGGCGTCGGCGGCGCCCGCTCCGTGCGGCTCACCGGCGCCGATCAGGCCCACCTCTACGCCGAGATCCTGCCCGCCGAGACCGCGGCCACGCTGCTCGCGACGGGCCACGCCGGCCTGCCCGCGCCGGTCGCCGCCCGCCTCGTCGCCAACGCGGCCGCGGCGCTCGCCGCGCTCGACCGCGCCGGCCACGGACACCCGGCCCTGGGCGCCGACGACGTCCTGCTGACCTACCAGGGCCACTGCCGCGTCGCGTGCCTGGCGCCGGGCGCCCTCGCCGGCACGCCCGCCAGCGGCCAGGCCCACGTGCAGGCCCTCGGCGCGCTGCTGCGCTTGCTGCTCACCGGCGACCGCAGCGCCGCGTTCACCACGCCGCCGCCGCCGCTCGAGGTGGTCGTGCGCCGCGCCACCGGGACCGATCCCGGCACCGCCTTCCACCACCCCGCCGAGCTGGGCGCCGCGCTCGAGGTCTGGCTGCACGCCGATCCCACCGCGGCCGCCTTCGACGAGGGCGCCGCAGCCCAGTGGATCCGCCGCACCTGCGCCGCCCGCTTCGAGCGTTGGCGCGAGGCGCTCCGCGCGCTCAAGGCCGATGATCGCGAGGCGGCCGAGGCCATCCTCGTCGAGCTGCTCGGCGCGCCGGAGGCCGCGCCGCCCGCCGACGCGACGGCCCCGCCGCCGCCCATCGCCCCCCGCCACGTCCACCCGTCGGCCGCCCCGCCGGCGTCCGCGCCGCCGTCCATGGCGCCCGCGCCGGCAGCCCCTGCGCCCCCGGCGTCCTCGCCACCCGCGGCCGGCGCGACGGCGTCGGCCACCGACTCAGCGGCGACCGCCGCGGCGTCGCCGACGCCCGCGGGGCCGGCGCCCGCGCCGCCTTCCGCACCGTCCCCTTCGCCGCCTGCCGCCGCTGCGCCTTCGCCGCCTGCCGCCGCTGCGCCGTCCGCGCCTTCGCCAGAGGCGCCGCCGCCGACGCTCGCGAAGTCGCCGCCCGCCGAGCGCCTCGAAGCCCCTCGGCCTGCCCCGTCCGCCGCGCCGGAGCCCGTCGTCCCCGACGCGCCCGCCGCCCGCTTCGAGGCTGGCTTGCGCCTCGACGACGACGACGACGATCGGGTGCTGCTGCCCGACCTGGGCCTCGACGACGTGCTGGACGGCCTCGCCGGCGGCGGCGCCAGCGGCGACCCGACCTCGGCGCCGGTGGTCGAGATCGTGCGCTGCGTCGACGACGTCGTGGTCGCCTCCAGCGTGCTCCACGCCGGCGAGCGCTACCACGACGCCGCCGGCCTGGTGCGCGTGCGCATGACCGCCGATCAGGCGCTGCTGCACCTGGCCCCGGCCACGCGCGGCGTGCTGCACCACGCGCTGGGCGGGGACGAGCCCCTCGAGCCCGGCAAGCCCGCCGCCCTCGAGCTGGGCGCGCGCGCCGAGATCACCGCCGACGGCATCACCTGGCGCATCCGCGTCGACCGCGCCGCCCGCGCCGCCGGGCGCGCCACCGGCGTGAAGCGCCCGTGGCCGCTGTACCTGGGCAGCGTGGGTGTCGCCGTCGGCCTGCACCTGCTGTTCTTCCTCGGCGTCATCTCGCTCGACCAGTTCGGCGTGCAGTTCACGGTCGACCGCCCCGTGGAGTCCGAGCGCTTCGCCGAGCTGCGCCCACCGAGCGAGCTGCCCGACCGCAAGCCCGAGCCGCCGAAGCCGAAGCCGAAGCCCGAGCCAAAGCCGCCGCCCCCGAAGCAGCGCGCCGAGCCCACGCCGCAGCCGCCCCCCGATCCGACGGAGGCGCGGCCCGAGATCCCGGAGCGCATCAACCGCAAGCTGCAGCAGCGCGTCACCAAGAGCCGCAAACGCGGCGAGGACGCCGCGGCGGCGCTGATGCGCCAGCTCGAGACCGCCGGCGGGGGTGCCAAGGGCGCGGGCGACGACCTCAAGGAGGTCATGAAGGGCATGGACGCCATCGCGGGCAAGCCCGGCAGCGGCGCGCTCGAGGTGGCCAGCGCGATGGGCGACGCGCCCGGCGCCGACCTCAAGGTGGGCGGCGGCGGCGGCGACGCGCTCGACACGTTGGGCGGCGACGCGGTCAAGGCCACCGGCGCAGGCCGCCTGAAGGGCACGCGCCAGCCCAAGGGCGTGCGGGGCAAGGTCAGCAGCGTGCGCGCGCTGACCAAGGTGGGCTGCGACATCGACAAGGGCGCCGTGCGCCGCGCGGTCGAGGCCAACGTCGGGCGCATCCAGGGCTGCTACGAGAACGCGCTGGGCAAGAACGCCAGCCTCAGCGGCAAGCTGACGCTCGAGTGGCAGATCGACGCGCAGGGGCGCGCGACGGGCACCCGGGTGCGGGTGTCGACGCTGGGCGATCCCAGCGTGGCCAGCTGCGTCATCGGCGTGATCAAGAAGACGAAGTTCCCGCCCTGGAGCGGCGGGGTGTGCCCGATCAGCTACCCCTTCGTCTTCAGCCAGAGCCGCTGATCGACGACAACAAGTAGCCCGCGCCGGCGCTCTCGAGCAGCGGCAGATCCCACTTCGAATCGCCCAGGGCGACGGCCGGCGGCGGCAAGCCGAGGCTGCGCCACGCGGCCACCTTGCCCTCGCCCACGGTCACCGGCTCGGTGAAGACGCCGGGGGCCGTTCCGGGCGTCTCGATGGCCAGCACGCGCGCGCCCTGCAGGCCGACGAGATCGGCCCCCACCTCGGCGGCCAGGCGCGGCGAAGCGCTGACGATCCACACCTCGACGCCGCGCTCGATGCAGGCGCGCAGCGCGGACACCAGGTGGTCGCGCGGGCGCAGGCGGGGGGCGAGGAAGCGGGCCAGGGCCGCCCGCAGGGGCGCCCGCCCCCGCAGCGCCTCGGCCGCCTCGCGGCACCCCCCCTCGTAGTCGGTCTCCATGCGTCTCAGGTAGGCGGCCACGTCGTAGGTCGGCTCGAGCTCGGCGCCGACCCAGCGGACGCTGTCGTCGCCCACGTCGCCTGCCCACAGGGTGCCGTCCGCGTCGGTCGCGACCCGTTGGCCGGGTCGAAGGGCCTCGAGGGCCGCGTCCACGACCGCAGGCTCAGGCTCTCGGATGATCTTCATGCCCGCAGTCTGAGCCGTCGGCCGCGCTCTTGTCGACCGTGCTTCGACGGGACTTGACGTCTCCGTCGATTCGAGGCACAACGGCCCTGCTGCAACTGAAAATCATTATCACAAAGGAGCCCGAGATGAAGCGCATGCTCGGCACCGCTCTCCTGAGCGCAGCGATCCTGTTCCCCACCGCCAGCGCCGCGCAGGAAGGCGACGCTGCCCTCGAGGCCAAGGTCGACGCCCTCGCCACCGAGCTGAACCTGCTGAAGGAGAGCCTGCACGTGCCCGAGGACGAGGCCCGCCGCAGCTACTTCGGCATGGGCCCCGCCGCCTCGAAGGTCTACGAGCACGACGGCCTGTCGTTGGGTGGATACGGCGAGTTCTTCTTCGGCCACTTCCTCGGCGACGCCGAGAAGGGCGAGCGCGGCCCGCACCGCGGCGACGTGTACCGGCTGATCACCTACCTCGGCTACAAGTTCAGCGATCTCGTGGTGTTCAACGCCGAGGTCGAGTTCGAGCACGCCACCACGGGCACCAACCCCCAGAACGGCGAGTCGGGCGAAGTGTCGGTCGAGTTCCTCTACCTCGACCTCCTGCTGCACCGGGCGCTGAACGTGCGCAGCGGCCTGATGCTGATGCCCATGGGCATCGTCAACGAGATGCACGAGCCCACCACCTACCGCGGCAACCTGCGGCCCGCCGTCGAGCAGCGCATCCTGCCCTCGACTTGGCGGGAGGCCGGGCTGGGCATCTACGGCGAGCCCGTCGACGGCCTGGGGTACAAGCTCTACCTGGTCAGCGGCCTGTCGGCGCAGGGCTTCGGCGCGCGGGGCGTCCGGGGCGGGCGGCAAGGCGGCAACCACTTCGTGTGGGAGGACAAGGGCGTCGTCGCGCGGGCGGACTACCGCAGCGACATGATCGACGTCGGCGCCTCGGTGTACTACGGCGGCGCCGACCAGGACCCCACCGAGTCCGCCGAGGTCAGCGCGCTCATCTACGAGGCCCACGCCATCGTCCGCTACGCCAACCTCGAGCTGCGCGGCCTGTTCGCCGAGGCGCGCATCGACGGCGCCGAGGACGTAGGCGCCGTGCAGGGCAGCACCGATCCGGTCGCCGTGCCCGAGGTCTCGCGCGGCTGGTACGCCGAGCTCAGCTACGACCTCTGGCCGCACCTCAGCCAGAACGACAAGTTCGCGCTGCGCCCCTTCACCCGCTTCGAGCAGATGAACCTGAACGCCGAGATGCCCGCGGGCTTCGAGGCCAGCGACGCCCTCGACACCCGCGAGATCATCGGCGGCGTGGAGTTCCAGCCGCACCCGGACGTCGTGTTCAAGCTCGAGTACGCCCGCCAGACCACCGCCGAGGACGACGCCGAGCCCCGCCAGGAGATCCGCTTCGGCGGCGGCTTCATCTACTGATCTCGGTCGCCCCCGACCCACCGCCCTTGCCCTCGCGCGCACGATCCGTATCTTGGGCTGGCTGGAGGTGCAGATGAATGTCCATTTCAAAATGGCCGCCCTGCTGAGCACCGTCTCCACGGCTGCGCTGCTGCTGCTGCTGGCGGCGCCGGCCGCCGCCGAGGTGTTCCACTCGAAGCAGAGCGCGTTCGCGGCCGCCTTCCCCACGGGCGCCGAGGTCGAGCAGGTCAACGTCTTCCTCAGCGACGAGGACGCCGCCTGGATCAAGTCGCACGCCGGCGTCGAGTGGCCGGGCCGCCTGGCCAACGTCTACGTCGCCCGCAAGGACGGCAAGCCGGTCGCCTACGGCTACTTCGACACCCACAAGGTGCGGACGCTGGACGAGACGGTGCTGCTGGTCGTGCGGCCCGACGGCCACCTCGAGCAGGTGGTGCAGGTGGCCTTCCACGAGCCCGCCGAGTACCGCGCGCCGGGCCGCTGGCTGGACCAGTTCCGCGACCGCGTCCTCGACGCAAGGCTGTCGCTGAAGGCCGACATCGACGGCCTCAGCGGCGCCACCCTGACCGCGCGCGCCGTGACCGCCAGCGTGCGCGCGGTGCTCGCGCTGCACCAGCGCAAGTTCGGCGCCTCACCGAGCGATACCAAGGGCTGATGCGCTTCGTCGTCACCGGTGAGTGGAGCCGGAACACCCTGCTTCGCCTCATCGTGGCGATGTTCCTGGTGTTCGTGCTGCTGTTCGTCGTCAGCAGCGCGATGCTGTTCTTCACCCGCATGAGCCTCGACCCCGCCAAGGTGGTCGAGTACTTCCTCGGCGAGCCCCACCTCGAGTTCGGCCGCCCGCCCCGCCCCTACAAGGCGCTGGTCGAGACCAGCCACATGCACCTGTTCGCGATGGGCATGTTGGTGATGGTGCTGACCCACCTGCTGCTGTTCGTGCCCATCAAGCCGGCGCTGAAGGGCTGGCTGGTGCTGGTGTCGTTCACCGCGGCGCTGCTCGACGAGCTCAGCAACTGGCTGGTGCGCTTCGTCTCGCCGGCCTTCGCCTGGCTGAAGATCGGCAGCTTCGTGGTGATGGAGGTGTCGCTGGCGGTGCTGGTGATCGTGCTGGCGGCGTACGTCGCGCGGCCGGGCCGCAACGCCTACAAGGACACCCAGCCGAAGGGCTGACGGTCCACCCGATCACAACAGCAGGAGGCCCGCGGCGAGGACCGCGGCGACGCCGGCCGCGGCCAGCAGACCCACCCGGAAGCGCGCGGGCGCGGTCACCGGCGCGGGGCGCGGGGTCGCGCGCGGGGCGGTGGCGACAGCGGCCGGGCGAGGGGTCGGCTCGAGCGTCCGCCCCACCCGCTCGAGGTCGAGCTCCAACGCGACGTCGCCGGTGCTCGAGTCCCACTTGATGGCCGGCAGATCCCGACGGGTCGGGACCGCGGCCGCCTCGCCGATGATCTCGTCGCGGCGGTCGGGCAGATCCTCGGGGCGGACCGCGCCGTCGGGCTGAAAGGGCCTCGCGGGGCGCTCGGGCGGCGGCGCCATCCAAGCCGCCAGATCGATGTCGAGCGCCTCGGCGTCGGGCTCGAAGTCTTCGTCCTCCACCTCGCCCGCCGCCGCCCGCACCTCGTCGGCCGACAAGCGAAGCGGCTTCTCGCGTCCACCACCGCCCACCTGGACGTGGCCCGGCGCGCTGGGCCCGGCGGCCGCGCGCGGCGCGGCCTCGGCCCGGCGACCCGCGGGCGGCGGCGTCTCCACCGAGCGCGGATCGGTCGGCGGCGCCTGGACGACCGGCGGCGCGGCGGCCGCGGGCGCCGAGCTGGCCCGCCGGGGCGAGACGGTGCAGAGCGCCGCCACCAGCGTGTCGACGCCGCGATCCGGGCCCGACACCGCCGGCACCACCATCGCCGGCCAGGCGAACCGGTCCTCGAGGCACGCCGCCAACGCCTCGGCCGACGCGCGATCGGCGGCGTCCGCCAGCCACACCGTGCGCCCGCGACGGCGCAGCTCGATCTCACCGGTGTTCAGGCGAAGGGCGTGCCGAGCGACGCTGAAGACGCGGTCCGACACCCCGTCGTCCGTCCGCTGCTTCAGCAAGACCCGGTACTGCACGCCGACTCCGTCCGCGCCCTTCGTTGCGCTGGATCAAACTAATCAAACCTCACATATCAATCAAATCGAAGCGCGGCGTCGGTGGGTGGGTCGCCGTCGAGGGGCCCGCCGTCCACGGGCCCGCCGTCCACGGGCCCGCCGTCGCGCGCGGCCGCGTCGGGCGGGTGCACGTCGGGCGCCCCGGCGTCCGCGCCGACGGCGTCGACCGGCTCGGCGTCGAGGCCGAGGCCTGGCGCGTAGACGTTGCGCGGGCGAGGTCCCCGCGCGCGCCCCAGGCGGTATCCCCCGCCGCGGGGCGGCGCCGCCGGCAGGACGGGCGCGCCCGCGTCGAGGGCCGGCGCCTGGCCCGCGTCGAGGGCGACGACGGGCGGGCGCGCGGGCTCCTCGCCCAGACCGGGCAGCGGGGCGGGCTCCGCGGCCGCGTACGGGACCGACGGCGCGGGCCTGGGCGCCCGCGCCGACCCCCGCGGATCGGGTGCGGAGGGCCAGAGCGCCCAGAGCAGCGCCGCGAGCACCATGATCCCGGCCAACGCCCACCCCCAACGGCCCACGATGCGCCCTCCTGCGATGCTGACGAACGGCCTCGCGTACCTTACTGTGTGCGCCGACCGCCGGAATGATCGCGTGCCGATCGCGACCCCCGCGGTCGAGCCGGGCGCGTCCACCGGCGGTAAGGGCGAGGGCGTGTCCACGACGCGCCGCCCCCCGCACCGAGCGCCGCCGGGGCCCGTGCACGAAGACGTGGCGAGGGCGCGTGACCGCCCCCGAAGGAGGAACCCATGGATCTCGACGCCCTCGATCTCGCCGCCCGGTTCCCGGCGCCGGGCCTCGACGCGTGGCGGGCCGCGGCCGAGAAGGTGCTGGGCGGCCGACCGATCGACCGCCTGAACCGGGCGACGCTCGAGGGCCTGGTGGTGCCCCCCCTGCGCGACGCCGCCCCCGCGGCCCCCGGCGCTCCGGACGCGGCGCCCTTCGCGCGGGGCGCCCGGGCGGCGGATCGGCGGCGGGCCGGCTGGGACGTGCGGGTGCTGTGCGAGGTCGATGACCCGGCGGCGGCCGCCGAGGCGCTGGCCGCCGACCTGGCCCGCGGGGCGCGCTCGGTGTGGCTGCGCGTGGGCGGCGGGCTGGACCTCGCCGCGCTCGACGCGGCGCTCGCGCCGCTCGACCTGACCGCGACCCCGCTGCTGCTCGACGCCGGCGCCCACGGCGCCGCGGCGCTCGGCGCGCTCGTCGCGCTTGCCCGCCGGCGCGGCGTCGCGCTCGATGCCCTGCTGGGCGAGGTGCCGATCGATCCGCTCGGCACCCTGGCGCGCGACGGGCGGCTCGCGGGGGGGCTGCCGGCGGCGTGGGACCGGGCGGCCGAGGCGACGCGCTTCGCCGCGGGGCACGCGGCCGGCCTGCGCACGCTGATCCTCGACGGCGGCGTCTACGACGAGGGCGGCGCGCACGCCGGGCAGTCGCTCGGCTTCGTCCTGGCGGCCGCCGCCGAGACGCTGCGCGCGCTCGCGGCGCGGGGCGTCACGCCGGCGCAGGCGGCCGCCCGGCTCACCGTGCGGCTGGGGGTGGGCACCGAGCCCTTCCTGGCCATCGCGACGCTGCGCGCGGCGCGCTGGACGCTCAGCCGGCTGCTGTCGGCGGCGGGCGCGGACGCCGAGCCGCCGCCGATCCACGCGGTGACGCTGGCGCGCGATCTGGGCGCGCGGGATCCCTGGCCCAACCTGCTGCGGGCCACCGCGGCCTGCTTCGCGGCCGCGGTGGGCGGCGCCGACGCGGTGACGCTGCTGCCCTTCGACCACGCGATCGGCGCGCCCGACGCCCTGGCCAGGCGGCTGGCGACCAACCTGCAGGCCGTGCTCGAGCACGAGTCGCACCTGGCGCGGGTGACCGACCCCGCCGGCGGCGCCCACCACGTCGAGGCGCTGACGCGCGCGCTGGCCGAGCAAGCCTGGTCGCGCATGCAGGCCATCGAGGCGGGCGGCGGGCTGTCGACCTGCCTGGCGGACGGGCGCGCGGCGCGCGAGGTGGCCGAGACGGCCGCGGCGCGGCAGAAGCGGCTGGCGACGCGCGCACACACGATGGTCGGGGTGAACGACTTCGTGCTGGCCGACGAGCCGCCGCTCGAGCGCCCGACGCGGGCGGCGCACGACGAGAAGGCCCAGCCCGCGACGCCGACGGCGCGGACCATCGAGCAGGCCGCCGCCGCGGCGGCCGGCGGTGCGTCGCTGGCCGCTGTCGGCGCGGCGCTGGCCGGCGACGGCGAGGCGGCGCGCGCCGAGGCGGTGCGACCCTTCCGCGCCGCGGCGACCTGGGAGGCGCGCCGCGAGGTGGCGGCCGGACAGAGCGTGACGTTGCTGACGCTGGGCGCCGAGCCCGCCTGGAAGGCGCGGGCCGAGTGGACGCGGCGGGTGCTCGAGGCGTGGGGGCTGGCCGTGCACGAGGCCGACGATCCGTCACGGGCACAGGGCGGCGTCGCGGTCGTGTGCGCCGCCGACGCGGATCACGCCGAGCTGGGCGTGCCCGCGGCGCGGGCCCTGCGCGACCGGGCCCACGTGCTGGTGGCGGGGCGTCCCGGCGCGCTGGCCGACGCCTGGCGCGACGCGGGCGTCACCGACTTCGTGTACCTCGGCGCCGACCTCGACGCCCTGGGCGCCCGCGTGATGGAGGCCCTGCGATGAGCACGCTGCCCGACTTCTCGACCCTGCCCCTCAGCGCCGACGCCGCCCCCGCCGAGCTGCCCTCGGGGCCCACCTGGCCGACGCCCGAGGGCATCGGCGTGAAGCCCACGTACGGTCCGGCGGATCTCGAGGGCGTCGAGCACCTCGGCGCCCTGCCCGGCCTGCCGCCCTACACGCGCGGCCCCTACGCGACGATGTACGCGACGCGCCCCTGGACCGTGCGGCAGTACGCCGGGTTCAGCACCGCCGAGGCCAGCAACGCCTTCTACCGCCGCAACCTGGCCGCGGGGCAGAAGGGCCTGTCCATCGCCTTCGATCTCGCGACGCACCGGGGCTACGACAGCGACCACCCGCGCGTGGCCGGCGACGTGGGCATGGCCGGCGTGGCCATCGACAGCATCGAGGACATGCGCATCCTGTTCGACGGCATCCCGCTGGACCGGATGAGCGTGTCGATGACGATGAACGGCGCGGTCCTGCCGGTGATGGCGCTGTACGTCGTCGCGGCCGAGGAGCAGGGCGTCGCGCCGGAGGCGCTGACCGGGACCATCCAGAACGACATCCTCAAGGAGTTCATGGTCCGCAACACGTACATCTATCCGCCGGCGCCCTCGATGCGGATCATCGCCGACATCTTCCGCTTCACCGCCGAGCGGATGCCGCGGTTCAACTCGATCAGCATCAGCGGCTATCACATGCAGGAGGCCGGGGCGACGGCGGACCTGGAGCTGGCCTACACGCTGGCCGACGGGCTGCAGTACGCGCGGACGGGCATCGAGGCGGGCCTGGGCATCGACGCCTTCGCGCCGCGGCTGTCGTTCTTCTTCGCCATCGGCATGAACTACTTCATGGAGGTGGCGAAGCTGCGGGCGGCGCGCACGCTGTGGGCGCGGCTGATGCAGCCCTTCGGGCCGAAGAACCCGAAGTCGATGGCGCTGCGCACCCACTGTCAGACGTCGGGCTGGAGCCTCACCGCGCAGGACGTGTTCAACAACGTGGCGCGCACGTGCATCGAGGCGATGGCGGCGACGCACGGCGGTACGCAGTCGCTGCACACCAACAGCCTGGACGAGGCGCTGGCCCTGCCGACGGACTTCAGCGCGCGCATCGCCCGGAACACCCAGCTGTTCCTGCAGCACGAGGCGGGGCTGTGCGACACCATCGATCCCTGGGCGGGCAGCTACTACGTCGAGCGGCTGACGCACGATCTGATGCAGCGGGCGTGGGCCCACATCGGCGAGGTCGAGGCGCTGGGCGGCATGGCGAAGGCCATCGAGCAGGGGCTGCCCAAGCTGCGCATCGAGGAGGCCGCGGCGCGGACGCAGGCGCGCATCGACAGCGGGCAGCAGACGGTGGTGGGCGTGAACCTGTACCCGCCCGAGACGCCCGACGACATCCCGGTGCTGAAGGTGGACAACAGCGCGGTGCGGGCGGCGCAGATCGCGCGGCTGAAGCGGCTGCGGGCGGCGCGCGACGAGACGAAGACGCAGGCCGCGCTGGCGGCGCTGACGCGCTGCGCCGAGACGGGCGACGGCAACCTGCTGGCGCTGAGCGTCGAGGCGGCGCGGGCGATGGCGACCGTCGGGGAGATGAGCGATGCGTTGGAGAAGGTGTGGGGGCGGCACGAGGCCGGGGCGGCGCTGGTGAGCGGCGTGTACCGGGCCGAGTCGAAGGGCGCCGAGGCGGACTTCGCCGCGGTCGAGCGTCGGGTCGAAGCGTTCGAGGCGCGCGAGGGGCGGCGGCCGCGACTGCTGGTCGCCAAGATGGGTCAGGACGGCCACGACCGGGGGCAGAAGGTCATCGCGACGGCCTTCGCCGATCTGGGCTTCGATGTGGACGTGGGGCCGCTGTTCCAGACGCCGGAAGAGACCGCGCGGCAGGCGGTCGAGAACGACGTGCACGTCGTCGGCGTGAGCTCGCTGGCGGCGGGCCACCTGACGCTGGTGCCCGCGCTGCGCGCGGCGCTGGAGGCGCTGGGGCGGCCCGACATCCTGGTCGTCGTCGGCGGCGTGGTGCCGCCGCAGGATTACGACGCGCTGTACGCGGCGGGCGCGGTGGCCATCTTCGGCCCGGGGACCGTGATCACGAAGGCCGCGGCCGAGCTGCTGGACACGCTGGCCGCGCAGGCGGGCGAGGACGCTTGAGCGCGCCGCCCAGCGCGCCGCCC
>JAUHXL010000084.1 GCA_030426945.1 bacterium | reverse complement strand
CGGGTGGCGCTGGCCCTGTCGCAGGAGGATCCGGCGGGGGGCTACCTCGACGGCATGGAGGCCGATCTCGCGGATCTCGAGACGCTGGTGTCGGACCTGCTCGCGTCGGCGCGGCTGGATCTGGCGGAGGCCGACGTGGCGCTGCGGCGCGCCCCGGTCGACGTGCCGACGCTGGTGGCCGAGGCGGTCGCGCGCTTCGCCCGGCGCCACGGCGAGCAGGCGGTGTCGACGACGCTGGCGCCCCATCTGCCGCCGCTGGACGCCGACGGCTCGCTGCTGCGGCGCGTGCTCGACAACCTGCTCGAGAACGGCATGCGCCACGGCGCGCCGCCCCTCACCGTGCGCGCCGAGGCGATCCCGGCGGGCGTGCGGTTCACCGTCGCCGACGCCGGCCAGGGGTTCCCCGCGGACGACCTGCCGCGCGTCTTCGAGCCCTTCTATCGCGCCGACGCCAGTCGCTCGCGCGAGACGGGCGGCGTCGGGCTGGGCCTGGCGCTGTGCCGGCGCATCGTCGAGGCGCACGGCGGGCGCATCGAGGCGCGCAACGGCGACCGCGGGGCGACGATCAGCTTCACCGTGCCGGTCGGGTGATCCGGGTCCGGCGCGGCCCCGGCTCAGTCGTGGACCACGACGGTGATCACCTGGGTCACCGTGCGCGCTGGATCCTCGTCCCAGGCGTTGACGGTGAAGCCGTAAATCTGGCGGCGGCTCAGCTGGTCGACGGTGGGCGCCCACTGCAACCGCGCCTGCTTCGCCTCGGGTTGCAGCCGCGCACCCGCCGGGGCCTCGACCAGCTCGAAGTGGATCCGCGTGCTGTCGTCGTCGCGCACCGTCACCAGCACGTCGAGTCGGTCGCTGACCCGCAGGTCGAGCGGGTAGGCCGACGGCGACGTGAAGTTGGGCGTCGTGTTGCCGGCGTGGACGGTCAGCAGCACCCGCGCCTCGGTGCGCGCGCCGTCCTCGTCGGTCGCGACGAAGGTGATCGGGTGCGGACGGCCAGCCGCGGCGCCGTCGCTGGCGACCGGGGCCCAGCTGAACAGCGGTGGCGTGTTGTCGCGATCGAAGGTGGCGCCCAAGGGCAGCCCACGCACGGCGTAGCGGACCCCACCCCCGTCCCGATCGACCGCCCGCACCGCGAACTGGACGCGCTCGCCCACCCGCAGCGTGCGGTCGGCCA
This sequence comes from bacterium, assembly GCA_030426945.1. GTDB lineage: Bacteria > Myxococcota_A > Bradymonadia > UBA7976 > UBA1532 > JACKDN01. The sequence continues at coordinate 17,534 of JAUHXL010000084.1, read as the reverse complement.
GGGGCGGCTCGAAGACCGGCGCGAGGTTGTCGCTGCACCCCAGCAGGGCCAGCGCGGTGAGGATCGACAGGCGGCGCACGCCGCGATGGTAGCGCAGGCCGCGCGGCCCGGCGGCGGTTGCGTTTTGACCCGGCCCGCGGAATGCTTGCGCGACGACGACGAGGGGGCGGTCGATGCTGAACGCTTGGCTGCGCGTGGGACGCCCACGTACCCTGTGGGCGGCGGCCGCCGTCCTGCTGCTCGCGGCGCCCGCGGCGGCCCAACCGGCCGAGGCCAGGGATCTCGTCGACCGCCTGTCGACGCGCCTCGACGGGCGCCTCGCCGCCACCCCGGACGATCCCACCCTGCGCGCCTTGGACGCCGCCCAGCCCGAAGGCGAGCGGGCGACCGTGACCGCGGCGGTGATGGGCGCCGCGACCGACGAGACGGATCTGATCGCGCTGACGGTGGAGATGCCGGGATCCGGCCCTCGCCTGCTGCTCGTGGACGCCGGCGCCGTCTTCCTCGCGCCCAACGGCGACGGCTACGTCCTCGTCCCGAACCAGCAGGCCATCCTCGAGCAGCCCACCTCGACGCTCACCTTCCAGGCGCTGCCCCTGCGCCCCGACAGCGAGCCGCCGCCGCTGGGCACGCCCCTGAGCGCCGCGTGGTCCAACGATCCCGGCCTGATCGCGGTGCTGCGCATCGTGCAGCACATCGAGGCCGAGGACTCGAAGCGGCTGTCGCGCTATGTGCGCGAGAAGACGCCGGGCGTCTTCGAGGTGGACACCTTTCTGGACAACCGTGACGTGAAGCTGGCGCGCTGGATGCGCTGGTCGAAGAACCCCTTCGGCCGGCTCGAGGCGCGCGTGCCCCGCGACGGCCTGCGCTTCGCCCTCTTCGCCGTCACGGCGGGCTACACCATTCAGGAGACCGCAGACTGGCTGCGCCTGCGCCGCGCGATGGACATGCAGCCCGCCATCGACCAGGCCTGGGCCATCGCCAAGCAGACCGAGTACCTCCTCGAGCGCGCGGGCCTGAACTTCGGGGTCTTCAGCCCGGCCCACGCGCCCTTCCACTTCAACCAGGGCGTCGCGGCCTACCAGCGCAACGATCTGGAGGCGGCGGCCAAGAGCTTCCAGGAGGCCAAGCGCCTCAGCCCCCGGCTGGCCGACGCCCAGTACAACCTGGGCGTCGTGCGCTACCGCCAGGGCGACTACGCGGCGGCCAACGAGGAGCTCAAGGTGGCGGGCGGCATCGACGGCGCCAGCGCGGACGTCTTCTTCAACCGGGGGGCGGTGCTCTATCGGCTGGGCGACAAGCTGAACGCGGCGCGCCAGTTCCGTACGGTGCTGGAGATGAACCCGAAAGATCCCGACGCCGAGCGCTGGCTGGCGTTGGCCGATCCCGAAGGGAAGACCAAGCCGAAGCCGCCGCCGAAGAAGAAGCGACGCGGCCGGCGCGGCAAGGGGCGACGCTGATGGGCGGGGCAGGCAGAAGGCAGACGGCCACGGCGGGCAGCCTGCGGGCGCTGGTGCTGGCGCTGACGTTCGGTGGGCTGGCGGGGTGCGGCGGCCCGAAGATGCTCGAGATGAAGCCGGTGTCGAAGCCGAAGCCGGTGCTGACCGGCCCCAAGGCGACCCCCGAGGAGGTGAGCGGCGAGGTGCCGGCGCTGCGGCCGCTGATCGGCGCCCGACCCCTCGTGCCGGACGAGATGGTGCCGCCGGAGCCGCCGCCCGATCCCCAGCCGGTGTTCGACTGACGCACGCGCCGGCCGCAGCCGACGCCCCGCGCGTGACGCCGCGCGCGCCGGTCGGGCATGATGGCCGCCGCCAAGCGAAGAGGTGGGGCGCATGCGTGGGACTCGATGGACGGCTTTGTTCTGGGTGTGTGGTCTGGCGCTCGTCGGCTGTGACGACGCGGCCGACGACGGGGGCACGGCGGCGCGGACCGGCGACGCGCGCGCACCCTCGCAGGCCATCGACCCGGACGCCGCCCCCCCGGTCCTCGGGGACGCCGCCGCCCCCGCCGATCGTGGGGTGGCGCCGCCCGCCGATGGCGCGGCGCCGGTCGACGCCGCGCCCCAGCCCGAGTGTGTCGACGACGAGGTCTGCGGCCCCGGGCGGGTCTGCCACGACGATCGCTGCATCGAGGGCACCCGCTGCGAGGCTGATCGCGGCTGCCCCGCCGGGCGCATCTGCGTCGCCGACATCTGCCTGGCCGACCCACGCTCGACCGGTGGCCTGATCGCCGAGCCCGACGTGTTGGTCTTCTCGTTCAGCGAAGCGGGTGAGACCTCCATCCGCGGCGCCCGCGCGGAGAACCGCGGCGACGACACCGTGGTCATCACCGCCATCGAGGCGGCGCCGGCGGCCTTCCAGGTGCTGGACGCGCCCGCCCTGCCGCTGCGCCTCGTGCCCGGCCAAGGCGTCGACATCACCGTCCAGTACACCGCCGACGACGCGATCGACGACGTGGGGGCGTTGTCCCTGCGCACGGATCGCGCGGCGGCCGAGCCGGTGCAGGTGCGGCTGACCAGCCAGCACAAGGTCGTGGGCGGTCAGGATCCTTGCCTCCTCGTGGCCCCGAACCGGCTGGACTTCGGCGGGGTGACGCGGGGAGACACCGCGACCCGCACCTTCGAGCTGGTGTCCTGCGGCGAGGTGCCGGTGCGGATCAACGCCATCCGGCGCGGCGTCTCGTTCTTCGGCGCGCTGCCCGACACCTACCAGCTGCAGCAACCGCCCGCCTTCCCGCTCGACCTCGCGCCGGGCCAGCGGCACACGATCACCGTGGCCTACAGCCCCCGCCGCGCGGGCATCGAGGGCGGCTTCTGGGACGTACACAGCACCGACCCCACCAACCCGCAGCAGCGCGTGGACGTCTCGGCCCTGGCCACGCCGCCGCCCCTCGACCAGGTGGGCCTGCACGTGCGCCTCAACTGGGACACGGATCTCACCGACGTCGACCTGCACCTCGTCGGCCCCGGCGGGCAGATGTGGACCTGCGCGGGGGACTGCTATTTCAGCAACCCGAACCCCAACTGGTCGGATCCCATGGACTTTCGGGACGACCCCTTCCTCGACGTGGATGACGTGGACGGCTTCGGTCCCGAGAACATCAACCTCGAGGCGCCGGCCCCCGGCACCTACCGCGTGGTGGTGCACTACTGGGCCGACCACAGCGGCGACGTGCCCGAGTCCACCGTCGAGCTGCTCGAGTTCGGCAACGTCATCGCGTCCTACGGTCCGGTGCGCACGAGCCGGGTCGACGACGTCTGGGAGGTGGTCGACATCCAGTACCCCGGGCCGGTGCTGACCCCCCTGGGCGTGAACGCGGTCAACCAGGGCCGCGGCGCGCTCTGCGGCGGCTTTTGAGAGCCTCCCCACGAAATCCTCCGCGTCGGGGTGCACCGTTCTGCACGCCGACGCCGGCGTTGCGGAGCGCTTGCAATACTCCGAGTCTTGCGGCGGCGTCGCGCCTTGGCCTCGGCGCGCAGCCCGGCACCCCGCTCGGTCCAGATTTCGTGGGAAAGCTCCTGAGCGGCGGCGCGGGCCCACGATGACGCCCCAGCGCTTCACGCTGTCCCCCGCGCGCGGTCTGGGCGCCGGACGGGCGCTGCTGCTGCTCGGCCTGTGCGGGTGGGGCCAATACGCCGCCTGGACGATGCACCGCGACGCGGATCCGGCCCAGATCGCGCTGGTGGCGGGCGGCATCCTGCTCGCGACCGTGCTGATGGGGTTGGCCTGGGGGCGGCTGCGCGGCGGGCGCCCCCTCACCTTGGAGGTGGCGGACGGCGCGGCCACCCTGCGCCGCGCGGACGGCACCTTCCCGCCACCCACGGATCTGTCCCGCCTGCACCTGCAGGCTGGCCGCTGGACGCTGCGGTCCGACACGGGCTCGGCCGTGATCGGCCCGGCGCTGACGATGCGCGGCGACGGCTGGCCGCGCGTGGTGATCGGGTGTGCAGGTGGCCGCCCCGCGTGGGCCGGCAACGTACGCAGCCTGAGCGCCCCGACGCACACCGTGCCCGGCGCCCAGTGGCCTGATCTGCTGGTGGCGCTGCGCCTGGACGCCGCCGCGCCGCCGCGGTGACGGTGGCGGGCCCCGGCGTGCGCGCGCACCTGGTCGTGCTGTCGGAGGACGCCGGCACGCTGATGGGGGTCAAGCGGGCCATCGAGGGCGCCCTGACCGCCGACGTCGCCCTCGTCCGCCGCGCCGACGCGCTGCTGCCGCGCCTGGACGAGCTGACCACGCCGCCCACCGCCCTCCTGATGCATTGGCGCCTGGCCAACCACGGCGCGCTGCGCTGCTGCTGGGCGCTGCGGCAGCGCGCGGACGCCCCGCCGGTGATCGCCTTCGCCCAGGCCTGGGCGGGGGACGCCCTGCGCCGCGCCCTTCAGCTGGGCGTCGCGGGGATACAGCGCAGCCCGATCGGCTGGGACGCGCTGCAGGCCGAGCTGGCGTCGCTCGAGGGGGGCGAGGCGCGCTCCCGCCGCGAGCTGCTGCGGCGCGCCCCCAGCCTGCTCGACGCGGATCCGATGTTGTGGCGCGTCGGCCTGACCGCCGCCTGGCGGGCGCGCATGCTGGCCCTGGCGCGGCACCTGCGCGAGGCGCGGCGCCGGGCCGACGAGCCGCCGGACGCCGTGCGCTGGGTGATCGAGGCGCTGCCGCCGGTGCTGCGCGACGACCGCGTCGACGCCGACCGCCTGCGGCGGCTGCTCTGCGATGCGGCCCTGCCCCACCACTTCACGGTGGACCAGGATCGGCTGCGCGCGCTGCTGCACGATCCGGCGGCCGACGGCCCCATCGGCCCCATCGACACGTCCTTCCTTCAGCAGCCCGTCGAGCAGGCCATCGACCACGTACGCCTGCTGCAGCTTCAGGAGGAGTTCGGCCCGATCGTCGAGTCGATCCGCGGCGTCGACGTCGCCGCCCTGCGCGCCGCCCTGCGCCCCGCGCCCACCTGGGACTGCCACCTGAGCCCCGAGGCGCTGATGCGCCTGCGCATCTTGGCGGCGCTGCTGGCGCGGGCGCGCGGGGTGCCCGACCTCGAGACCATCGTGGCCACCTACCACGAGGGGCGCGGCCTCGACGCCGAGGAGGCCCGCGTGCTCGACCGCCTGCTGGCCGAGGCCGATCTGCAGGCCGCCCGCGACGTGCTGTGGCGGCACCTCGTGGGCGAGGGCATGACCGCCGAGAAGGTGGAGAAGCTGCTGCAGCACGGCCGCCTGGATCAGGCGTCGATGGGCCTGGGCAGCCTGCCCGACTCGCTGCCGCGCAAGCCGAGCCTGCTGAACAACCTGGGCCTGGCCTTCCGCGCCGCCCACCGCTACGCCGACGCCGAGATCGCCTACCGCCACGCGCTGATGCTGCGGCCCGACGCCCCCTCGCTGCTGTTCAATCTGGCCGTCGTCGTGCACGACCTCGGCCGCGACGCCGAGGCGCTGATCCTGGTGAACCAGGTGCTGGCCGCCCGCCCGGATCTGGAGGCGGCGCAGCGGCTGAAGGCGGACGTCGAGCGCCGCCTGGGGGGCTGAGCGACTCACGCCGAGGGCTCCTCCGCCCTCAACGAGGGCATCAGGCCGCGCGGCACGCGGTCGAGGAGGCGCCGAGCCGCTTCGAGCGGGCCGCGGCCCTCGTTGAGCGCGAGCCACGGCTCGCGCTCGCGATGATCGACGATGGCCATGGGGTGCCTCCGGTTCGTGGTCGGGGCGATCCCCAGAGCCAGAGGCGTGCCAGTCGAAGAGAGGCGGCCGGGCGAGCGCGCAAGGGCTCGATTCCACTCACGAATCGCCGCAGGCGTCCAGAACGGAGCAGTCGAGTCGGCGCCGCGGTCGAGCGTATCGACCGTCCACGGCGGCCAGAATCTGGACGCCGCTGGAGGGCGCTACTGGGGCTCCACGCAGAGGTCGGCCACGCAGCGCAGAGGCGCCGGGCAGCCGTCGCCGCAGGCGGGGCGGTTGCACAGGCCCTGGTTGCAGACGAAGGGGCCCGGGCAGTCGGCGTCGGCGTCGCAGCGGAGGACCACGCAGCTTCCGCCGCGGTTGCACTCGAGGCCGTAGGGGCAGTCGGCGTCGTCGTCGCAGTCGCGGTTGCACGTGCCGAAGTTGCAGGTGTAGCCGCCGGGGCACTCGCCGCAGCCCTGGCAGAAGCCGCCCGGCGCCGCCGCGTTGCAGAGGCCGGTCGCGCAGTCGGCGCCGCGCACGCACTGGCCGGCGGGGCGGTCGGGCCAGGGGGCGGCGGCGCCGTCGGGCGACACCGCGTCGATGGGCGCGGCGGCGTCGCTGGGGGGCGGCCCGGCGTCGCCCGGTGGCGCAGCGTCGGCCGGCAGGCCGGCGTCGAGCGCGGCGTCGGCGCCCGGCTGACCGCCCATCCCCGGCTGACCGCCCACCCCCGGCTGACCGCCCATCCCCGGCTGACCGCCCATCCCCGGCTGGCCGCCCGCGCCCGGCTGGCCGCCCGCGCCCGGCTGCCCGCCCGCGCCCGGCTGCCCGCCCGCGCCCGGCTGGCCGCCCGCGCCCGGCTGCCCGCCCGCGCCCGGCTGCCCGCCCGCGCCCGGCTGCCCGCCCGCGCCCGGCTGCCCGCCCGCGCCCGGCTGACCGCCCGCGCCCGGCTGGCCGCCCGCGCCCGGCTGGCCGCCCATGCCGACCTGCCCGCCCGCGCCCGGCGCGCCGCCCGCCGCGACGATCGCGTCCGCCCCACCGCCGCCGCCCGCGTCGTCGTCGTCACACCCGACGAGTCCGAGTCCGATCACCACCACCAGCGCCCACCGCATCGCGCACCCCCTTCGACTGCCGGCGCTTGTGCCACGGCGCCCGCGTCCGACTCAAGCCGCCCCCTTGCACGCGCCGCCGGAAGGTGTCACCAAACCCCGTGCCCACCGAGCCCCTCACCCGCCCCGAGGTCGTCCAGCTGCTGCGCTATTGGCTGGCGGCCCTGCGCTACGACGACGCCCTCGGCGCCCGCCCGCGCGCGCGCCGCCCCACCGCCGGTCCTCCGCCGCCCCTCGACGTCCTGCACCCGCTGCCCGGCGCGTCCTACTTCAAGCTGCCGCGCGACGCCGACGCCGACGCCCTGCTCGGTCAGCGCCTGCGCGCCCTCACCCTGCCGCTCGATCCCGACCGGGCGGCCCTCTTCTCGAGCTGGCTGCGCACGGTCTACCGTCTCGAGCGCGCCGCTCAGCGGGGCCAGGTCGAGGACGCCTCGGGCACCTGGCTGGTGGGCTTCCCCATCGTCCACTTCCCCCGCACCGACGAGCTGGCCCCCCTGCTGCGCTTCAGCGTCACGCTCGAGTGGCTCGACGCCGAGGGCAAGCGCTTCAGCCCGCCCCTGGCGCGCGCGCGCCGCAAAGGCGAGCTGCCCCCGCCGCCCACCCAGGTCCGCATCGGCCTCGCGGACGACGAGGGCGCCGAGGCGGATCTGCTGCCCTTCACCCTCGACACCCGGCTGGCCAGCCACACCCTGCGCATCGACGACGAGACCCTGGCCGACTACTTCGCCACCCTGCGCCGCGCGGGCGGCGGCGACGCCGAGGCCATGCTGCGCGCCACGCGCGACCTGCTGGCCTCGGTCGCCGGCGACGCGGCGCCGGCCGACGAGGCGCCCACCCTCGACGCGCTGGCCGCCACCCTCCGCCGGCTGCTGCCCCCCGCCGCGGGCGGCCCCGGCGTGTACCCGGTGGGCATCGTCTACGACGGCGACCAGGTGTTCGCCACCCGCCACCTGCAGCGCGAGCTCGGGCTGCTGATCAAGCATCCCCCCGGCGAACCCCCGTGGGGCGTCGACACCCCGCTGTGGCCCTATCTGAGCGGCGCGACGGCGGCGCCGGGCTGGGCCCCGCACCGCGGGCATCACGACGCGCGCGGGCTGACCCCCGACCAGCTCGACGCCGCCGAGTCCTTCCTCGGCAGCCGCCTGACCGCGGTGCAGGGGCCGCCCGGCACGGGCAAGACCACGTTGATCCTCGATCTGGCCGCGGGCCTGCTGGTGGAGCGCGCCGAGCACCTCGCCGAGCACGGCGTGATGGGGGACGCGACGCTGCTGGTGAGCAGCACCAACAACCGCGCCGTGGACAACGTGCTCGATCCGCTGGGGCGCGCGACCGATGGCCTCCCCCTGGGGCTGCGCCTGGGCAGCCTGGCGGTGACCGCGACGGTGACGGTGGACGCCCTGCGCGCGGCCCACGCGTGGCTGGCCGCGCACGATCCGCCCGACGCTCGCGCCCGCTTCGAGGCGGCGCTGGGCGCGTTCCGCAGCGCCCGCGACGCCCACCGGGATGCGCTGGCGCCCGCCTGGGCGGCCCGCCGCGCGGCCGACGGCGTCGCGGCGCTGGAGGCGCGCCTGGCGAACCTCCCGCCCGCCGCCCCCCCGGATGATCCCACCCAGCTGAAGGCGGCGCGGCGCCACCTGAAGTCGGTGGCCGCGCGCCTCGACCGCATGCAGCGCGCCGCGGAGGGCGAGGGAGCGCTCGACGCGCTCACCCGCCTCGCGCGGCGCATGCGACGGGGCACGCACAAGGAGCTGCTGGCCGCGCTGGCACCGCTCGACCTGGCCTTCGAGCTGGCGTTCCCGCCGCCGCTGCCCGAGACGGGTGGCCCGGCGGCGTGGCTGGAGGCCTGGCAGGACGCCATCGAGGACACCGTCGATCGGCTGGACGACCTGCGCGACGCGCTGGAGGCGCGCCGCCGGCGCGCCGAGCAGAACGCCGAGCGCGCCGCGCTCGAGGCCGCGCTGGCCGCCGCGCGCGCCGACGCCCGCGCCGCCCCCCGCCCGCCCACCATCGCCGGCGCGCTGGGCCACGCGGCCTACCGCGCCGCCCTCGACCTGCGCACCGCCTGGGCCCTGCTGCACCGGGCGCCGCTGCTGCGCGCCTTGGCCGCCGCCGCCGCCGAGGCCGAGACCAAGCGCAGCCTGCGCCGGCTGCTCGAGAAGGGCGGCGACCACGCGGACTGGCTGCGGCGGCTGTACCCGGTGCTCGGCTGTACGTTGCTGTCGCTGGGCAACGCGCTGCCGCCCGACCCCGAGGCCGTGGATCGTCTGGTCATCGACGAGGCCGGCCAGTGCCACCCCGCCTACGCCGTCTCGGGCCTGCTGCGGGCCCGCCGCGCCCTGGTGATCGGGGACGTGCATCAGCTCGAGCCGGTGGTACGGCTCAGCCGAGGGGACGAGGTCCGCGTACGACGGAACGCCGATATCTCTTTGCAGGTCGAGAAGTTACGGCCCTACCAGATCACCGACGAGGGCGGCAGCTCGGCGCAGGCGCTGGCGGATCGGGCCGTCGAGCGGCGCCCCACCCTGCGCGACCACTTCCGCTGCCAGGCGCCCATCATCGAGGTCTGCGACGCCCTGTGCGGCTACGGCCTGCGGGTGCGCACGCCCCCGCGCACCCTGGTCGGGCGCGTGCCCGCCCTGCACGCGCCGCTGCTGTTCAGCGCGGTGCAGGGGGAGCAGGTGCGCGCCCGCGGCAGCTGGCGCAACGACGCCGAGCTCGATCGGGTGGAGGCGGTGCTGGGCACGCTCTACCTGGCCGGCGTGCCCTGGCGCGAGGTCGCGGTGGTGACGCCCTACGTCGGGCAGCTCGACGGCCTGCGCCAGCGGCTGCGCCGTCGCGGGGTGCCCCTCGCCGCCGACGCGGGCGACTTCGATCTCGATCTGGCGCCGGGTGAGGGGCTGGTGACCGGCACGGTGCACCGCTTCCAGGGCGGCGAACGCAGCGTGGTGATCTTCAGCACCGTCGTCACGCGGGCGACGTCCTTGGCCTTCCTCGACGGCCGGGTCAACCTGCTGAACGTGGCGATCAGCCGCGCGCGCGATCACCTGGTGGTGGTGGGCCACGCGCACACCCTGCGGCAGGGCAGCCTGACGCGGCTGCTGGTGGAGCGGGCCGAGCCGGCCGGGTAGCAGCCGGTTCAGCCCGCGGCCAGCTCGGCCTCGGCCGCGGCCAGCCGCGAATCGACCTGCTCCCGCGCTTCGTCGCCGGCGGAGCGCAGCCCTCGCCGCGCCGCCTTGTAGTGGGCGACGGCCTGCCCCAGGCTCTCGGCCCGATGAGCCGTGGGCAGATCGTGCACCGCCTGGCCCAGATCCAGGTGGGCCAGGGCCCACGCGCGCGGCGTGTCGGTCGAGCTGAGCACCTCGAGCGCGGCGCTGAGCAGCGTGACCGCCTCGCCGAGTCGCTCGGCCCGACCGGCGCCGCCGCCGCGCACCAGCAGACCGCCGAGGACCCGCCGCACTTCGCCCCAGAGGCGGGGCGCGTGATCCTGGCGCAGCGTCCGGATGGCGTCGCGCAGCGCCTGTCGGGCCTCGTGCCCCGCGGACGCTGCCCCCTGCTCGGCGCGCCGCGCGGCGGCCAGACCCACGCAGGCCCGCGCCTCGGCCCAGCTGACCGGATCGCCATCGCGCTCGGCGCCGCGCTCGGCCGCCCGCGCCTCCGCGTGCGCCGCCAGCACCGCGCCGGCCTCGCCCGCGTCGGCCCGCAGCAGGTGGGCGCGGGCACGCAGCAGGGTGGCCCGCACGTCGCTCAGGCCCTCGACCGCCGCCAGCGCCGCCGCGGCGTCCCCCTCGGCGCCCCGCGCCAGGCGCAGGCGCGCCGTCAGACGCGGTGCGTTCACCGGCAGGGCGCCGACCAACGCCATCGCGGCCTCGAGGCGCGCGCGGGCGCCGGGCCCGGTGGCCCGCCCGAGCTGCTCGGCCAGCCGCCCCAGCGCGTGTACCACCGCGGTACGACCCCGCGCGTCGTAGCGGGCCAGCACCGCGCGGGCGGCGGCCGCGACGTCGTCGCCGACCACGGCGTCGAAGTCGACGGTCCCCCGGCGCAGCCACAAGAGGAGGGCGCCCTCGACGCAGCCGTCGGGCTGCGCGCCCGGATCGCGCGCCCGGGTGGCCTGCGCGAGCGGCAGATCGAAGCCCGCGCGGCGCCAGGCGCGCGCGGCCGCGGCCTCGAAGCCCGCCTCGCGCCAGGCGACGGCGTCGACCGCCCCGAAGCCGGCGGCGCGCCAGGCCGCCGCCGCGTCGGGATCGTGAAGGCAGGCGCAGCGCCAGGCGACCGTCTCGGTCGGCTCGAAGCCCCAGGCGTCCCATGCGCCCGCCGCGTCGGCCGAGAGGCCCGCCGACCGCCACGCCGCTTCGGCCCCCAGACCCAGGGCCGCGAAGTCGACGGCGCCCTCGAGGCGCGCGCGGGCGACCGCCGCGCGGTGTCGCCAGGTGCGCAGCTCGCCGAGCGCCCAGGCCGCGTCCGGGGCGGCGCGGGTGCCCGACTCGAGGTGGGCGAGGGCCGCGTCGTGGCGGGCGTCCGCTTCGGCGGCCCGCGCGAGCCACCAGGCGCGGGCGTCGGCGTCGCCGTCGTCGGCCTGCAGGCGCGCCCAGGCGGCGCGGGTGGCCGCGGCGAAGACCGTCGCCAGGGCGATCTCGGCGGGATCGTACAGCCGGGCCTGCAGGGCATCGACCGCCAGCCGCAAGCCATCGCGCGCCTCGTCGAGCAGCACCGCCAGCTCGGCTCGACGGTCCGCCTGATGGGCGGGCAGCCCCGAGAGGGTCACGTCGTCGAGGGGCTCGAGATCGACGCCCCGCGTCGCCGCGCGCTCCGCAGCGTCGTCGCGGGCGTCCCGCCCGACCAGCACGGCGCGCACGCAGCGGCGCGCGTCCGAAAGCGGCGTCTGCATCTGTCGAACTCCTGAGCTCCCCTGTTTATACGGCGATCGAGGCGCCGACACCAAACCCAAGTCGGGCAAAAACCCCTTTCACTTCAACAAGATGGGTCACGCCATACCCCACATTCCGATCAACCCTCCCGAAAGCGGGCGAACCGTCCGGTGGCCCATCGCCATCGGATCGCCGACGATGCAACAGACCACCAACGAGGAGCACCCATGGCACGTCGAGGGACGCGCGCCCACCTTGGCCGGACGCTCACCGCGCTGTGCGCCGCGACGCTGTTGGCGGCGCCGGCCGCCGCCGCGCCCTTCTGGGATCACTGGAGCGACGGGCGAGCCGAGCTGAGCGGCTACGACCTGGTGCAGCCGCGCTACGGCGAGCTGCGCCACGGGCGGGCGGTGCTGGTGTACGTCACCGAGCCCTGGTCGCGCAGCCGCCGGGTGAAGGTCGACCGCCACGACCCGAAGGATCCCGATCAGTTCACGGCCCTCAAGCTGAACGCCGTGCGCAAGTTCCAGACCGGCATCTACGACTACAGCGTGATGACGAGCGTGTTCGTCGATCCCGCGGCGGACTTCGCGCCGGTGCAGGTCACGTTCTCGGGCCAGGAGTGGTGCGGCCACGTCTTCGAGACGCTCAGCTACGAGAAGGGCGGGGCCGCGCTGCGCACGCTCAGCTACTTCGAAGGCGAGACGACCCAGGTGACGCTGCCCGATCCGGCGCCGCTGACCGAGGACGCGCTGTTCATCACCGCGCGCGGCCTGGCCGCCGAGGCGCTGAGCCGGACGGGCGGCGCCGTGACGCTGCTCGGCAGCGCCCTCGACCGGCGCCTGCATCACCGGCCCGCCCAGCCCTTCCCATCGACCCTGCGCTGGAGCGACGCGCCCGCGACGCGCACCGTGCCGGCCGGCACCTTCGAGACCCACACGATGACCTACGACCGTCAGGGCGGCGGGTCGTGCGGGCTGCACATCGAGGTGCCCTACCCGCACCGCGTGATCGGCTGGGACTGCGACGACGGCGAGAAGGCCGCGCTGCGGGGCAGCGCGCGGCTGCCCTACTGGCAGCTGCACGGGGAGGGGCAGGAGAAGCTGCTCGAGAAGCTGGGCCTGGGGGCGCCGAAGTGGTCGCCCTGACCCGCCCGCGCCTCCCGAGCGGGGGCGTCGGTCAGAACGTGCAGAACGCCGCGAACTCGTCTTCGAAGCAGACCCCACCGAAGTCGTCGCAGTTCTGCCGGAACAGCTCGACGTAGGTACACTCCGGGGCGCCGCCGACGACCGCGCACATGCCCTGGAAGTCGTAGCTGACCACCTCGTTGCCGTCGCAGAACGCAGCCGGCGGGTTGAAGCAGGGGTTGGGTTCGCAGGGGTTGGCCTCGACGACGAGGTTGGCCGCCTGCGCGGGATCGTAGCCGTTGGTGGCGCCATCCTGGTCGCAGTACGTCCAGCTGTTGCCCGCGTCGAGCGAGACCCGCAGCGCGACGTCGTAGTCGCCCCCCTGGAAGGGCACGTTGATCAGGGCCTCGTACTCGTCCTGACCCACCGCGCCGGCCGCCGCGTCGTCCCACGGCACGACGCCGCTGGCCAGGTTCCAGAACCAGTCGAAGTTGCCGTCGGGGTCCGAGCCGGCCGGTCCGTAGCCCGCCTCGACCCGCAGGTTGTTGGTGAAGTCGATCCCCGAGGTGAGGTCGGTCAGGCCGGCCTCGGTGATGCGCCCGTAGACGGTGACGACGTCGCCCGGCGCGCCCACCACGTCCGCCGGCCGGTGGTAGACACACGCGTCGATCTCGGTGTCGATGTCCGGGCAGGGCGTGTTGGCCGCCCCCGGCGTCCCGAAGTGGTCGCCCTGCGGGCTCTGGAAGTAGACCGCGGTGCCGACGCACCAGTTGAGCCCGAGATCGTTCGCTTCGTCGTCGAAGGCCTCCGGGTCGAGGCTGATCGACCGGAACTGCGCGTCGGGGAACTGCCCGCCGTCGTCGTACTGAATGGCGTCGATGTCGACGCCGCCGCAGATGAGCAGGACGCTGTCGCCGTTGTTGCTGAGCGCGAACTGGAAAGCCTGGTGCACCGCCGGCAGGTTGCCGTTCTGCGCCGGATCCAGGTTGGCGGCGAACAGCGCGTAGCCGCCTGGCGCCAGGTTCAGGCCCTCGATCGTGAGCGCCGACGCCGAGCCGCGCTGATCGGTCAGCACGCAGCCGTCGAGGCTGAGCACCGCGCCGGTCGGGTTGTGCAGCTCGATCCACTCGGCCGACGAGTCGGCCAACGCGCCGTGCGGATCGTACATGACCTCGGTGATCAACACGTCGCCCGGGTTCTGCGGCGCCGCGCCGGCGGCGACGCACTGGCCGTCGGCGCACACCTGCCCGGTGGCGCCGCAGTTCGTCGTGGGGCCGGGGTCGTGGGCGCAGCTCGGGGCGCCGCCCAGGTCGGTGCAGGTGCCCACCGCGGCGTAGGTGCGGACCGTCACCCCGTCAGGCGCGCAGTCCGGGGCCGGCGCGACGACGCACGGGTTCGGATCGCAGGGATCCGGCCGGACGGCCACCTCGAGGCGCGCCGCCTCGGCCGGCTGGTAGCCGTTGTTCGACCCGTCGAGGTCGCAGTAGGTCCAGGTCGTGCCGGCGTCGGCGCTGAAGCGCCAGGCCAGGTCGTAGGCGCCCAGCGCGGGCGCGTCGATCTCGACCTGGTACTCGTCGAGATCGGGCTCGCCGTCGCCCTGGTTGCCGGAGTAGGCGAAGTTGCCGAAGCCCTCGTGCCACGCCCAGTCGGCGTTGCCTTCGGGCAGGCTGCCGACCGGCCCGACGCCCAGCTGCGCGCGCAGGTCGGGATCCACGTCGACGCCGACGCTGCGATCGGTGACGCCCGCCTGCAGGACGCGCCCGAAGCTCTGGAAGCGGTCGCCCTCGAAGGCCAGCGTGTCGGCCGGCCGCTGATAGCGACACAGGTCGATCGGCACCGGGCACGCCGGGTTCGGCAGACCCGGCGAGCCCAGGTGATCACCCTGCCCAGAGACGAAGTAGGGCAGCGGGGCCAGGCACCAGTTGGCGCCATCGTCGTTCTCGGCGGCCAGGTCGCCCAGCGCAGGGCTGAGGCTGAGCGCCGCGAACTGGGCGTCTGGGAAGAGCGGGCCGTCGTCGTAGGTCACCGCGTCGATGGTGACGCCGCCGCACTCGATCGTCAGCGTCTCGCCGGTGTTGCCGAGATCGAAGCCGAAGACGAGGTCGGGCTGCAGCCCGCCGTTGACGGCCGGATCGGCGCTGCGCGCCAGCAGCAGGTAGCTGCCCGCCCGCAGCGTGCCCGCGAGCGCCACCTGCTGACCGCCGTTCTCGCGCACCACGCAGGTGCCGAGATCCAGGTCCTCGATCGTGGTGTTGTAGATCTCGAACCACTCGGCGGTGGCGTCGGCCAGCGCGCCGTGCGGGTCGTACATGATCTCGGTGATCGCCAGATCGCCGGCGTCGGGCCCGGTCAGCGGATCGCGGCACGCCCCGTCCACGCACACCTGACCCCCCGCGCAGGCGGTGTCGATCGGGGCGTAGGTGCACTCGGCCGCGCCGTTGACGACGTCACAGGTGCCGGGCACCCCGAAGCTGCGCACGGTGGTCGCGTCGAGGCAGGTCGCCGGCTGCGGCGCCAGGCAGGGGTTCGGATCACAGGTATCGACGCCGCCGCCCTCGACCACCAGGTTGCCGGCGTCGGCCGGGGCATAGCCGTTCGACGAGCCGGCGTCCGTGTCGCAGTACGTCCAAGAGGCGCCGCTGTCGGCGCTGAAGCGCCAGGCGAAGTCGTAGGTGCCCGGCGCCGGCAAGCGCTGGGTGTGCTGGTACTCGTCGTTGTTCGGCTCGCCCTGCGCCCCGCCGTCGTAGCCGGCGTTGGGCACGGCCTGCGTCCAGCTCCAGTTGACGCCGGCCGAGGGCTGGCTGCCGTCGGGGCCGTACCCGAACTGGGCCACCACCGCCGGATCCAGGTCGGTGGCCAGCGTCCGATCCGTGATGCCCTGCACGTAGACCCGACCGTAGAAGGTCACGTCGGTCTGCGTCTGGCCCTGCAGCGACGCAGGGAACTGCGTGCGGCAGAAGCCCACCGTCGCGGGGCAGGGCGGGTTGGGCTGGCCGGGGGTGCCGCGGTGCGTGCTGCCGCCGGGATCCATCGAGTAGGGCTGCGTCCCGAGGCACCAGTTGGCGCCGTCGTCGTTCTGGGCCGCGTCGGTCGCGCCGGGGCGCAAGCTGATCGACGCCTTCTGCGCGTCCGGGAAGGCGCCGCCGTCGTCGTACGCGACCGCGTCGATCACCACGCCACCACCGCAGCGCAGGGTCAGGCTGTCGCCGCCGTTGTTGAGGTCGAAGTTGAAGGTGCCGTCGGGCTGCAGGCCGCCGTTGACGGCGACGTCGGCGCTGCGCGCGTAGAGCAGCAGGCCGCCGGGTCCGACGACGCCCGCGAGGGCCACCGTGTTGTTGGCCGCGTCGGCGACGCTGCAGCCGTCGAGCGTGAGCGCGCCGTCGGTCAGGTTGACCACCTCGAACCACTCGGCGGTGGCGTCGGCGAGATCGTCGTGCGGGTCGTACATCACCTCGGTGAAGACGAGCTCGCCCGGCTGGGGCGCGACGGCGGGCGCCACGCAGGCGCCGCCCAGGCAGACGAAGTCGCCGAAGCAGGGGATCTCGTCCATCGGGAACTGGCACTCGGCCGCGCCGCCGACGGGGACGCACACCCCCGGCACGCCGTAGGTGCGCACGGTCGTCGCGTCCGCGCACTCGTCGGCCGGCGGATCGACGCAGGGGTTGGGATCGCACAGATCGCCGCCCGCCGCGCTGGTCAGCGTGCCCGCGTCGCCGGGGGCGTAGCCGTCGCTCGAGCCCTCGGGCTGGCGGTCGCAGTAGACCCAGTTGCGACCGCCGTCGACGCTGAACCGCCAGGCCACGTCGTAGGTGCCCTCGGCGGGGGCCATCAGTTCGGCCTGGTACTCGTCGTTGCCGGCGTCGGGGAAGCCCACGCCCTGCCACCCCACGTTGGGGCCGCCCGGGATCCACTGCCAGCCGCCGGCGACCGCCGGATCGCTGCCGTCGGGGCCGACGCCCAGCTCGGCCAGCACCGCGGGCGCGGGATCCGTGCGATCGGTGCGGTCGGTCACGCCCTGCTCGAAGAGACGGCCGTAGACGGTGACGAGCTGCCCCTCGGTGGCCTGGATGTCGAGCGGGAACTGCAGCGCGCAGTAGTCCACCACGTCGTCGCAGGGCGGGTTGGGGCCGCCCGGCGTGCCGTAGTGATCGTTGTCGGACCCCGCGGGATCGAAGTAGGGGCTGCGGCCGAGGCACCAGTTGGCGCCCGCGGTCGGATCGGCGGCGCCGGGATCCAGCGCGATGCTGGCGAAGCGGGCGTCGGGGAAGTCACCGCCGTCGTCGTAGGTGACGCTGGTGATGGTGACGCCGCCGCAGGTGAGCGCGACGGTGTCACCGCCGTTGCTCAGGCCGAAGGGCATCGGCTGCGGGTGCACGTCCAGGCCGCCGTTGGCCCCCGGATCGACGCTGCGCGCGAACACGACGTAGGCGTCGGCCTGCAGCACCAGGCCCTCGATGGGCAGCGCCAGCTCGACGCCGTCGGTCAGCAGGCAGCCCTCGAGGTCGAGCACCTCGCCGGTGGTGTTGTGCAGCTCGACCCACTCGGCGCTGGTCTCGACCAGCACCCCGTGGGGATCGTAGAGCAGCTCGTTGACCACGACCTCACCGGGCTGCGGCGGCCGGGCGCCGCCTTCGACCTCGCAGACGCCATCGACGCACACACGGCCGGCGGCGCAGGGCGTCACCTGGGGGGCGTAGGTACACTCGGCCGCGCCGCCGACCACGTCGCAGGCGCCGATGGCCGCGTAGGTCACGCGATCGGGGCCCTGGCAGCTCGCCGCCGGCGGGT
>JAUHXL010000656.1 GCA_030426945.1 bacterium | reverse complement strand
GCCTTGCGCCTGATCGGCGTCGCCGCGCTGCCCGCGCTGCTGCCCACGGTGCGGCGCCGCCCGCGCCTGGCCGTGGGACTCGTGGTCACGGGGCTGGTGGGCGCCGCCTGCCTGATCTACCTGCCCGTGCGCGCAGCACAGCAGCCCTGGCGCAACTGGGGCGATCCGTCCACGCTCGGTGCGCTGTGGGAGCACTGGTCCGGCGCCCGCATCCGCCTCGCCTTCGCCGACCAGTTCGGCCACTTCTCGACCGACGCCTGGGCCACAGCGGCGCAGCAGCTGGCCGAGGCGCCGTTGCTGCTGGCCTTCGGGCTGCCCGGCCTCGCGCTGCTGGCTCGTCGCCCGGGCGGCTGGCTGCCCGGCGCCCTCTTCGCGCTCGATCTGCTGTACGCCACCAGCCTGAACCCGATGGGGCTGGCTGATCGGCAGAACCTGCTGCCGGGCCTGGTCGGGCTCGCGCTGGGGGCCGCGGCGGCCGTGGCCTGGGCCGCCACCCGCGTGACGACGCCCGCGGGTCGAGTCGTCGGCGGCGTCACGGCCGTCGCGGTGGGGCTGCTGTCGATCGGCCTGCCGATCGACCGACGGGACGACCGCGCGCTGCCGGCTCTGGTGCGGGCCCTCGACGATGGGCTGCCGCCCGAGGCGCTGGCGCTGGTGGCCAGCGACAACTTCGCCGCCGGTCTGGCGTTCGCTCAGGTGGTGGAGGGGGCCCGCCCGGACGTGGCGGTCATCGTGCGGCAGCACATCTGGGACGCCTCGTCGATCGATCCGGTGCGCCGCCGCCTGCCCGCCGCCCTGGTGGGCTGGCGGCCGGGCGCGGGGCTCGCGACGCTCGACCGCCTGCGCAGCGACTGGCCCCTCGCTTGGGAGTGGGCCGGCGGCCTCGACGCCGCCGCCCGCCCGGCGCTCGACGAGTGCTTCCCGCTGCCGGGCCGCGGCCTGCCCCCGCTTTCCGCCGACCGGCTCGCCCCGCGCGGCGCCGCCCTGCACCCGCCGCCCGCGCCGCTGCGCGCCCTGACGGCTCTGGTGCGGCGGCTGCCGGGCGACCCCCTGGGCGATCCGCAGGCTGCGCGCGGCGTCGCCGGGCTGCTGGACGACCTGGGCCAGCTGCGCCTCGCGTCGGGCCGTGACGCCGTGCCGCTGTTCGCGGGGGCGGCGGCGCACGATCCCGATCGGGCGCTGCGCTGGTCGAACCTGGGCCTGGCGTTCTCGCGCGCCGGCAAGACCGACGACGCCATCTGGGCCACGCGGCGAGCGCTGACGCTGGATCCCGACGACGCGACGGCGGGCCGCAACCTCGCGCGCTATCTGCTGGCGGCCGGCAAGGCGGCCGAGGCGCGCGCCGCGGTGGACGATCTGCTCGCCCGGCACCCGCGCGACGCGGACGGGCTGGCGCTGCGCGGCGTGCTGAAGGGCAACGCGGGTGATCTGGCCGGCGCGCGGGCCGACTTCGAGGCCGCCCTGACGGTGAACCCGTCCCAGGCCGAGGCCCAGGCCGGCATGGCGCACCTGCGCCGCCTGCAGCCGGTGCCCCAGCGCTGATCCCGAGGCTCGCGCCCCAGAACGACGAAAGGCCCGCCGCGCACGCGCGAACGGGCCTTTCGGGAAGCGAAGCGCCGAAGCGCGCCGCCACGACTCAGCCGATCAGAGCTGGCCCTTGAGGCCGGCGGCGACCTTGAAGCCGACCGTCTTGCTGGCCGGGATGTTGATCTCGTCGCCGGTGCGCGGGTTGCGGCCGGTGCGGGCCTTGCGCTCCTTGATCGTGAAGGTGCCGAAGCCCGGGTAGAAGAACTTCCCGTCGTCGATGATGCTCTTCGTGATCGCCTCGAAGGTCGCGTCGATCACCTCGGCCGTCAGGCGGCGCGAGTGGCCGTCGGCGGCGGCGTCGTGGACCTTCTCGACCAGTTCCTGCTTGGTCATCTGAACTCTCCGTGTCTCGGCCGCCGGGCTCTGCCGGCTGGGCCGCGTGGGTTTCTCGGGATGGCGGGCGAGAGCCCGCCGATCAGTTCGCGGCCTTCTTCAGCTCGGGCGCCGGCTTGAAGCCGATGCTCTTCGACTCGGGGATGGTGATCGAGTCGCCCGTCTGGGGGTTGCGGCCGGTGCGCGCGGCGCGGGTCTTCACGGTGAACGTGCCGAACCCGCTCTGCGAGTACCGCCCCTCCTCCTTGATCGCCTCGCCGATCGAGTCGAACAGCGCCTCGATGATCGCGCCGACCTGCTTCTTGGTCAGGCTGTTCGGGTCGCTGCTGAACTCGGCCTGGACCGCGCTGATGAGATCCTTCTTCGTCATTTCCCCGCCCCTCCGGTGGGCCTGGCCGGCCCGGCGGTGGACGCCCGGGTCGGTGCGATTTCGTGCTCAGGGCCCTGGGGCCCGCGTAAACACTAGGGTTCCTACAAAAGTGCGCGGAGCATATCCGCGCGATTTTTGGGGTGTCAACGAAAAACCTTTGGGTCGCGAGGCGCGCGAGAGCCTTGTTTCATGCGGGTTCGCGACGTTTCAGCCCCCCTGGAAGCGGCCACTCGGGCCGGACGACCGCGCGCGGGCGAGAGCATACAGAAACCCTTGCAATTCCAAGCACATCCCATCACCATCCCGCCCGCTCGCCCGAGCCGCTCCGCCGCGCCGCGGGCCGGCCGCGAGGCGGGCGAGGCGGACGGACGAGGTGGCGCGATGCGCATCCTGGTGACCGGCGCGGCCGGCTTCATCGGCTCCCATCTCTGCGATGCCCTGCTCGAGGGGGGCCACGCAGTCATGGGGCTCGACAACTTCAACGACTTCTACGACCCGGCGATCAAGGCCCGCAACATCGCCCCGGCCGAGCGGCACCCTGCCTTCGAGTTGGTGCGCGGTGACATCCTCGACCGGGCTTTGCTGGCCGATCTCTTCGCGCGCTTCCGCCCCGAGGTGGTCGTCCACCTCGCGGCCTGGGCCGGCGTGCGGCCCTCGATCGATCGCCCGCGGCTGTACCAGCAGGTCAACATCGAGGGCACGACCAACCTGCTCGAGCAGTGTCGCGCCTCGGGGGTCGACCGCTTCGTCTTCGCGTCCTCGTCGTCGGTGTACGGCGACCGCGAGCAGGTGCCCTTCCGCGAGGATGATCGCGTCGACATGCCCATCTCGCCCTACGCCGCCACCAAGGCCGCCGGCGAGCTGCTCTGCTACACGTGGCACCACCTCTTCGGGCTGCACTGCCACTGCCTGCGCTTCTTCACCGTCTACGGCCCGCGGCAGCGCCCCGAGATGGCGATCCACAAGTTCGCGCGGCTGATGGCCGATGGCCAGCCGATCACCCTCTACGGCGACGGCAGCAGCTCGCGCGACTACACCTTCGTCGACGACATCGTGGCGGGCGTGGTGGCGTCGGTGGAGCGGGTGCAGGGCTACCGCATCTACAACCTGGGCGAGTCGAAGACGACGACGCTGGCCGAGCTGGTGGATCACCTGGCGCGCTCGCTGGGCGTGACGCCGACCATCGAGCGGCTGCCCCTTCAGCCGGGCGACGTCAGCCGCACCTTCGCCGATCTGACGCGGGCGCGGGGCGAGCTGGACTACGACCCGAAGGTGGACATCGCGACGGGCATCGACCGCTTCGTGACGTGGTTCCGCGGGCAGAGCGCCGACTGAGCCGATCAGACGGGCGTGCGCTCACCGCGGCCGATGGCGTGATAGCGGAAGCCGGCCTGCGCCACGCGGGCCGGATCGTACAGGTTGCGGCCGTCGAAGATGAGCGGCTGCGCGAGCCG
>JAUHXL010000083.1 GCA_030426945.1 bacterium | reverse complement strand
AGCGCTCCGAGGATTGGCGGGCGCTGGTCGACGTGCTCGAGGAGCAGGCCCTGGTGCGCGGCGGCGCCACCCGCGCCGCGCTGCTGGCCCGCGTCGGTGAGCTCTGGGAGCTCCGCCTCGATGATCCTGCGCTCGCCGAAGACGCCTACGCGCGCGCCCTGACCCACGATCCGACCTGCGGGGCGGCGCTCGACGGTCGCCGGCGCCTGGCGACGGCCCACCGGGCCCAGTGGACGCCGACGGCGGACGCGGCGGCCGCCCTGCGCCGGCGCGCCCGCGGCACGACCGACCGGCGCTCGCGCGCCGCGCTGCTCGAGCAGATCGCCAGCCGCACCGACGATCTCGACGACGCGACGGCCTGGCGGGCCCTGGCTCGGGGCGCGCGCACGCTGGCCGACGACGCGGTGGCCGATCCGGTGCGCTTCGATCAGGAGCTCCGCCAGCGCTCGGCGGCGCGGGATCACGCCGGCGCGGTCGCGCTGCTGCGCGCCCGGCTGCCGGGCGCCGAGGCGTCCGAGCGGCCGGCGCTCGCCCGCGCCCTGCTGCGCCACGCCCTGGCGGCGGGCGACGCCGAGGCGGTCGCGGAGGCCACCGCGGCGGCCGGCGGCGGATCGGTCGACCGGCTGGCGACGCTGCTCGCGCGCCGCCGGATGGCGCAGCGCGCCGGTGACGGCGCGGCCGCCGCCGACGCGGGCGTGGAGCTGCTCGACGTGCTGCAGGCGCCCGCGACGGCGGCGACGATGCACCGCGCGGTCGCCCTCGAGGCCGAGGCGGCCGGCGCCGCGCCGGCCCGGGTGCGCGCGCTGCTCGAGCGGGCCGTCGAGGCCGATCCGACCGACGACGCGGTGGCGGACGCGCTGGCCCGACGCCTCGCCGCGGCGGCGGACTGGGCCGCCCTGCGTGGGCTCTACGATCGGCGGCTGCGGGCGCTGGCCGCGCCGCGCTCCCGGCGCGCGGTGGCGCGCGCGAAGGCGGCCCTGCTGGCCGAGGCCTATGACGATCTGCCCGGCGCCCTGCAGACGCTGGCCGCCGAGCTGGAGGCCGAGGCGCCGGATCCCGCCACCTGCCTGGCCGCGGCGGGCTACGCGGTGCGCCTGCAGCGCCACGAGGCGGCCGACGACTACTTCGCGCGCGCCGCGCAGGACACGGATCCGGCCCAGCGCTGGGCCGCGCGGGGCGCCTGGGCCCGCAGCCTGCTCGAGCGCGGGCGCACCTCGGACGCGGAGCGGGTGCTCACCGCGCACCTCGCCGAGGCGCCCGAGTCGGTCGAGGCGCTCGAGGCGCTCGCCGAGGTGCTGGCCGCCCAGCGCAAGTGGCGCGCGGTGGTGAAGGTGTTCCACAAGCTGCTGGCGTTGACCGTGGAGCCGGGCGCCCGGGCGGAGCGCGCGATGGCCATCGCCGAGATCCACGCCCGCGTCTTCGAGGATCATCGCGGCGCGGCGGGCTGGTTCAAGCGGGCGGTGGAGCTGGATCCGACCCGCCTGCGCGCCACCTGGCGGCTGATCGAGGAGGCGCGGCGCGCGCCGGCCGAGGCCGTGCCGGCGGCGCACGTCGACGACGCCGTCGATCGGGCCATCGTCGCCCAGCGGCAGGCGGCGGCGGAGCGCCCGGGTGATCCCGAGCCGCTCGTCCACCTCGCGCGGCTGCTGCGGCAGCGGGGGCAGGCCGACGCCTGCTTCCTGGTGTGCGCCGCGCTCGACTATCTGGGCGCCGCGCCGCCCCCGGTGCGCGCCTTCTACCTGCAGCGCCGCGAGCGGGTGGCCGTCGACTTCGCGCGCCCGCTGTCGCCCGAGCTCCGCCGGGATCTGCTGGTCCACCCGGGCGAGCGGGGACCGGCGCGCGCGCTGTTCGACGCCTTCTGGCTGGTGCTGACCGAGCTGCTGGCCGATCGCATGGCGCAGGGCATCCCGCGGCTGTCGCGGCGCAGCTTCGCCGAGTGGCAGGCCGACTTCCGGGCGCTGGCCGCCGGGCTCGGGCTCGACGACGTCGAGCTGTGGAACGCCGGCCGCAGCGACGATCCCGCCCGCGCGCTGTACCTGCCGCAGCCGGCGCTGGCGGTGGCGTCGCGCCTGCTCGAGGGGCGCATCGACGCGGCGCAGGCCTTCGCCCTGGGCCACCGCGTCGAGGGTCTTCGCGAGGGCCGGCTGCTGTTCGAGCGCCACGGCGTCGAGCGCGTCGAGCGCTGCGTGCGGCGCATGGCCGGGGTGGTGTCGCCCGACCTCCTGCCCCCGATGGAGGGTGAGCCGCTGCCCGAGGCGTTGGAGGCCCGGCTGGTCGAGCGGGCGCGGCGGCTGCCCCGCCGGCTGAAGCTGCAGCTCGACGCGCTGGCCGGGCAGGGGGGCGTGCGGCGCGCCCCGGACTTCGACCGCCTGGCGCGAGCCATCGAGGCCACCCGCACGCGGGCGGGCCTGCTCTGCTGCGGCGATCTGGCCACGGCGCTCGATCAGGTGGTCTTCGCCGACGCCGCGGCGGCCGAGGCGGCGCGCGGCTCGACCGCCGCGGTCCGGGCGGCGCTGGACGCGTCGCCGGTCGGCCGCGGCCTGCTGAACTACGCCCTGAGCCCCAACTTCGAGCGGCTGCGCCACGTGCTCGGGCTGGCGGTGTCATGACGACGGAGCAGCCCCCCATGGACGCGCGCGCCTTCGCTCGCATCGACGCCGACGAGGCCGAGGCCTGGTGGCCCGCCCTCGTGGCGCTCTACCGCGAAGAGGCCGCGTTCTCGTCGGACCCCGCCGAGGCCGCGGCGCTGCTCGGTGAGGCGGCGCGCATCTGCGCCGAGCACCTCGACGACGCGGCGGGGGCGGTGGCGCTGGCCGGCGAGGCGCACGCGGCCTGCCCGCAGGCCGTCGAGCCCTTGCGCTTGCTGGCCGATCTCGCCGAGGTCGCCGAGGACGGCCCCGCCGCCGCGCGCTGGCTGGAGGCGTGGCTCGAGGCCGAGCCGGACGAGACGGCCAAGGCGGTGCCGCGGGTCCGCCTGGCCGCCGTGCTGCAGGATCTGCTGGGCGATCACGCGGCCGCGCTGCCGCACCTGCGCGCGGCGCTGCACCACGATCCCACCGACCACCTGCTGCTGGTCCGCCTCGATCTGGCCTGCCCGCCCGACGACGGCCACGCCCGCCTCGACGTGCTCGAGCGTCGCCTGGGGGTGGCCGCCGCCCCGGAGGATCGCGGGGCGCTGCTGGTGCAGATCGCCCGCATCCACGAGCAGGTCTTCGACGACGACGTCGAGGCGCTGCGCAACTACCGCGCGGCCCTCGAGGCCTCGCCCACCGCGGCCGAGGCCCTCGACGGCGTGGTGCGGCTGCACATGCGGCAGGGCCGGTGGGCCGATCTGGTGACCGCGCTGATGCACGGCTTCACCATCGTCGACGACGACGAGGCGCGCGGCCGGCTGCTGTACCTGTGCGCCCTCGTGAACGTGACCCGCCTGCACACGCCGGAGCGCGCGCGGCTCTTCCTCGGCCAGGCGGCGCTGCTGCTCGGTCACGACCGCACCGCGGTGCTCGAGCTGGTGGCGGATTACGAGCAGCTCGGGATGTGGGGCCCGGCGAACACGCTGCTCGAGCAGATGACCGAGGGCGCGGCGCGCGACGAGGTCGCGGCGGCCTGGTACCGCGCGGGCCTGAACGCCGAGTCCGGCATGGGCCAGCCGGATCTCGCCGCGGAGGCGTACGCCAAGGCCCTGCGCGCCGATCCGTCGTTCCTGCCCGCCCTCGGCGGCCTCCGCCGGTGCACCTGGCGGGCGGACGATCTGGAGCGCTACGTCGCGGTGACCGAGGGCCTCGCCGACGGCGCCCGGACGCCCGGCGTGCGCGCGGCGCTGTTGACGCACCTGGCGGCCCTCGCCGAGCTGCGGCTGGGGGACGTCGACCGGGCGCTCGCCCTCTACGGCGCCGCCCTCGAGCAGACCGAGCAGGCGGTCGGCGACGCGCCGCTGCCCCTCGAGGTCGCGCTGCAGGCGCGCGTGCGGCTGCTCTGGGCCCGCCGCAACTGGCCGGTGCTCGAGGATCAGCTCGCGCGGCTGCTGCGCCGCCCCCTCACCCCCAGCGCCGAGGCGTGGGTGCGGGCCGCGCTGGCCGAGCTCGAGGAGGTGGAGCTGGACCGGCCGGACGAGGCCGCCGCCCAGCTGGCGGCCCTGTCCAAGGTGCAGCCCGACGACGTCACCGCGCTGCGGGGGCTGCAGCGGCTGCTCACCCTGCGCCGCGATCGGCCGGCGCTGATCGACGCCCTGCGCCGCGAGGCCGAGACCGCCGATCCCCCGCGGCGCCTCGCGCTCGCGACGCGCGAGGCCGAGGCCCACGAGGCCCTCGGTCAGCCCGAGGCGGTCGAGCGCTGCTGGCGCGCCGCCCTCGAGCTCGATCCGGCTTATCTGCCGGCCCTCCGTGGCCTGGGGCGCCTCCTCTACCAGCACGGCCGGTGGCGCGACCTGGCCGCGCTGCACCGGGACGAGCTCGAGACCCTGCCGGTCGAGGATCCCCAACGCGCGGGCCTGCTGGGCAAGCTGGCCGAGCTGTACGAGTTCCGGCTGGCCGAGGCGGCCCTCGCGGCCGAGGCCTACGAGCAGGTGCTGGCGCTGCGGCCGCAGGCCCCCGACGCGCTGGCCGGGCTCGAGCGGCTGTACGGCGGCATGGAGCGGTGGACCGATCTCGCCCGCGTGCTGGCCGCCCGGGCGGCCGACCTGACCGAGCCGGGTGATCGCGCCGCGGTGCTCTTCCGCCTGGCCGAGCTGCGCCACGAGCACATCGGCGATCTGGAGGGCGCGCTCGACGCCTACGAGGCCTCCCTGACGCTGCGCCCGGATCTGCTGCCCGCCGCCTGGGCCCTCGAGCGCCTCGTCGTGGCGCGCGGGGATCGGGAGCGCCTGGTGCTGTTGTACCGCGACCTGCTGCCCCGGCTGCGGTCGCCCGGGCAGCGCGCCGTGGTGGCCCACAAGCTCGCGGCGCTGCTGCCCCCGGCCGAGGCGCGGCCGCTGCTGGGCGAGCTGGCCGAGGAGAACGACATCGACGCCGCCTGGGGCCTGGTGCGCGAGGCGGCGGAGCTGGGTGATCGGGCGATGCTGGTCGATCGCCTGGTGCGGATGGCGCAGCGGGTGGGGGAGCGCCGCGACGCCTACGCCTTCTGGCTCGAGGCCGCCGAGTGGGCCGAAGACGCCGCGCTGCCCGCCGAGGATCGGCGGGCGCTGTGGGAGCGCATCGCGCCGCTCGCCCCCGAGGCCGCGCGGCCCTGGGAGGCGCGGCTGAACGTGCTGCGCGCGCTGGAGGATCGCGCCGGTGAGGCGGACGCGCTCGTCGCCTACGCGCGCGCCGTCGGGGATCCCCGGGCCCGCTCGGTGGGGCTGTGGGCCGCGGGCCGGTTGCACGCGGCCGCGGGTCGGCCCGTGCAGGCCGCCGATCTGGTCGAGGAGGCGGCCGCCGCGAGCGCGGCCGATCCCGTGCCGCTGTGGCTGCAGCTCGAGGACGGGCGACCGCGCAAGCCCGCCGACCGCGCCGCGCTGCTCGACGCCGCCGGCCGCGCCACGCGGGATCCGGTGGGCGCGGGCGCCTTGCTGACCGAGGCCGGCCGCGCCTTCACGGCCGCCGGCGACGAGGATCGGGCGCTCTCCGCCTACATCGAGGCCGTCCGCCGGGACGCGCACGCCGAGGTCGCCGCCGAGCAGGCCGGGGAGCTGCTCACCGCGCGGGGCGGGCACGCCGAGCTCGCCGCGCTGCTGGAGCGCCGCATTCGCCGCCTGGACGCGCCCGACGAGCTGGCGGCGCTGCTGCACGCGCTGGCCGACGTGCAGCTCGACCACCTGCGGGACCGCGAGCGCGCCTGCGCGACCTTCGCCCGCCTCGTCGAGCTGGATCCGACCGACCTCGACGCCCGCATCCGCCTGGCGGATCTGCTCTACTCCGTCGACCGCTACCGCGACGCCGCGGTGCACTACCGCAAGGCCGCCGATCAGGCCCACGACGAGCGCGTGCTGGTGCGGCTGTACACGCGGCTCGGCCAGATCAAGGCCTACCAGCTGAGCGACTATCCGGGCGCGATCGAGGATCTGCGGCGCGCGGTCGGCCTGCTGGATCCGGACGGGCGGGCCCTCGAGGCGCTGGCGGCCGTCTACTTGATGGCGGACGAGGCGGAGCTCGCGCGGCTGGCCTACCAACGGCTCGAGCGGCTGGCCGATGAGCCGGCCCGGCTCGGCGCGGCGCGGGCGGGCCAGGTCAAGGCGCTCATCGCACAGTCCCGGCAGGCCGAGGCGGTCGAGCGCCTCAAGGCCTTCCGCGAGGCGGATCCCGTCGATCCGCTGCTGCAGGCGCTGGCCCGCGAGATCCTCGCCGGCCAGGACTTCACCTCGCCCAGCCTGCGCGCCGAGCTGCAGGCGCAGGCCGGCATGGAGGTGGAGGCCGGGCCGCGCGCCGACGACATCAGTCTGCTCGAGACCGCAGGCGAGATGGCGGTGGTGCGACCGCTGGCGCTCACGGGGGCGCTGACGATCGAGGCGGAGGCGGCCGAGCCGCCCGGCGCCCCGACGCCGCCGCCGGTGGCGCCCGCCGAGGAGGCGCCGCCGCGGTCGCTCGCCGCCCCCGAGGGCGAGGCGCCGCGGACGCGGGCGCCGGACGCCGATCCGGTGGGCGCGCCGGAGCGCCCGCTGGGGGCCCCGCCGCCGCTGCCCGTCGGGGCGCTCGAGGGCGAGGGATCGGTCGAGGGCCCCGACGAGGCCGCGTCGGTGGCTCCGGCGGCGCCCGCCGTCGGTGAGCCCCCCGCGCTCGACTTCCTGGCCGATCTGCCGGGCGACGAGGTCATCGAGCTCGACTCCCTGGAGGCCGCGCTCGAGGGCCTGACGCCGATGCCGTCGCTGGTGCCGGACGCCGGGGACGACGCCGGGGACGACGCCGGGGACGACGCCTGGGACGCGGGGGACGACGGCGCGCTGCGCGTGACCGAGGAGCATCGTCTGGTGCCGGCCGCGGCGCCTCTGCCGGCCGCGCCTCTGCCGCCGGCGCCGGCGCCCGCCGGGCGGGCCGCCCCCGCGGCCGGACCCCCGCCGGCCCGGCTGGCCGCGCCCACCGGCCCGCCCCCGCCCGGCCACCCGTCCGCCGGAGAGACGCGGCCCTCGTCGCCGCCCGTGCCGGCCCCGCCTGCCGGCGAGGACGAGTCGCGGCAGACGATGCCCTACGGCATGCCCATCCTGGTGCCTCCGCCCGCGGGCCCGGCGGCGCCCAGCGCGCCCGCGGCGCTCGCGCCCCCGCCGCGGAGCGTGCAGTCGACCGAGACCGGCATGCCGATCCACCTGCCGCAGGGGCCGGCGCGCCCGGCGTCGGCGCCGGCGCCGAGCGAGGGCGGGGGCGCGCAGCCCTCGATCGACGAGCTGCCGAGCGGGCTCGGCACGCTGCCGCCCGCCGACGCCCCGGCGCCCGCCGACGCCCCGGCGCCGCCGGCGGCCGCGACCGGACGCTCCCCCGCGGTCGAGGCCGACCGGCAGGCGCGCGACGCGCGCGGGGCGCTCGAGGCGGATCCCCTCGACCTCGACGCGTGGCGGGCGCTGCAGGCCGCCGTGGAGCGCGGCGCCTCCGAGGCGGCCGCCGCCTGGGTGCGCGGGGTGCGCGCCTGGGTCGAGGGCGAGGTGCGTCCGGCCACGCCGCGGGTGCCGCCGGGCGCGCTGCCCGAGGCGCTGCGCCGTCCGCTGCTGCCCTCGTCGGTGCCCACCAACCTGCTGTTGCTGCTGCGGGCGGTCGGTCCGTCCCTGGCGGCGGCCTTCGGCAGCGGGCGGTCGCGCACCAGCGACGGCTCCGACGAGGTGGTGGCCGAGCAGAGCAAGCTGCACGCGATGGCCCGCCGCCTCGCCACCGCGATCGAGGTGCCCACCTTCCGGCTGGTGCGCAACGCCGCCCGGCCTTACACCGTCACCGTCGAGCCCGACGTGCCGACGACCCTGGTGTTGGGCACGGCGATCGTGGACGGCGCCGACGACACCGGGCGCAGCTTCCTGCTCGCGCGCTGCCTGGTGCCTCTGCGCGAGGGCACGCTGGCCGCCCGCAAGCTGAGCGACCGCGAGTTCCGCGCCTTCCTCGGCGCCCTCCTGGGCCTGCTCGGCGCGGACTACCCGATCCGCCCGCGTGATCGCGCCACCGCCGATCGCCTGCGCAGCCAGCTGCAGCCGGTGATCGAGGCCCACCGCCAGCCCGCCTGGGACGCCCTGGCCCGGACGGCGGCCAGCGGCCTGGGCACCTTCCCGCCGGCGGCGGTGCGCGCGGGCCTCGAGACCTACACCGCCCGGCTGGCGTTGGCCCTGGCCGACGGCTTCGGCGGGGCCTTCGAGATGCTGCGCCTGCTCGACTTCGACGACCGCCCCCGCGAGGCCCTGCTGCGCCCGGATCTGGACCAGTTCCTGGCCGACTCCGACGTCGCGCGGGATCTGCTGGTCTTCGCCGGCTCGCCCGCCTGCCTCGCCATCCGCACCTGGCTCGCCACGACGTAGGCGCCGAGGTCGCCCCGGTGGCGACCCCGCTCGGGACCGCCGGCGCGGTCGGCTCGACGACGACCCCCACGACCGCGCTCACGGTGGAGGGCCTACCCCGACCGCGCCTACAAGCGTCGGGTGCGCGGGCCGCGCTTCCAGTGGCGCAGCCACAGCCAGGAGCCGACCACCACGAACAGCAGCAGCAGCTCGACCGGCACCTCGAGGCGGTGGGCGCGGACCCGCGGGGTGGGGGCGGGGCGCACGGGGGGGCGGGCCTCGGTGCGGGCGAAGCGCAGCACCCCCAGCCCGGTGGGGCGATCGACGCGGAAGGCGGTCAGGGTGCCGTCGCGGCGGAAGGCCCAGGGCAGGCCGCCCGCCTCGCTGCCCATGCGCGCGATGTCGCGGCCGGTCAGCAGATCGGCGAAGAAGGGCTCCGGCGCGATCTGCGCGTCGACGTCCACCGACCACTCCGTCAGCACCGCCACCTCGAGCTCGGGCTGGGGCGCGCCGGGGGTGACGTCGATGGCGAAGGGGGGGTGGCCGGCGGCGTAGACCGGCTCGGTGGCCTCGTGGGTCAGCGCCAGCACCGGGCCCCGCAGGCGCGCGGGCGGCGCCTCGCCGCGGCCGGGCGGATCGACGACGACCGCCACCACCGACCAGCCCTGCGCGCGCAGGTCGTTGAGCCACGCCGCCTGGGCCGGCGCGATGGTGAAGCCGTTCTGCAGCAGCCAGTCGTGGATGGGCTCCGGCGCGTTGCCCAGGTTGGTGCCGCGGGAGCGCGCGTTCGGGGGCCGCTTGTTGCGATCATCGCCGGCGGGCGCGTCGCCCACCGTGCGCAGGGCGCAGCTGCCCGCCCAGCTGACGAGGTTGACCTCGAGGGTGCGGCGCACGGCGCCCCGCGGGTGCAGGCGGTTCTGGATCGCCCGCCGCAGCCGCTCCGAGGGGGTCACCAGCTTGGCCGCGCTGGGCGTGGGGATCAGCAGCCCGAAGGGGGTGTTCGTGCCCTCGAAGATGTGCTGCACCACGATGGTCTGCGACGCGGTCAGCGGGTCGTAGACCAGCAGGACGTGCTCCTCGAGGGTCACCACCTCGCGCCCCGGGGGGGGCGCGACCACCGCCGCGCTCGCGGCGCAGGCCCAGCCGATCCCCAGCAGCAACGCCCAGGCGGCGCCTCGCCGTGGACCGCTCCACCCCCGGCGCGGGCACCGCGGCCGCGTGGTCAAAGAGCGTCCAGGATGCGCCGAACGCGCTCGAGCGCGCCCTTCATGTCCAGCCGCTCGAACAGCGCGCGGGCGCGCGTCAGCTGCACCTTCGCTTCGGCCTCCCGCCCCAGCTCGGTCAGGAAGGCGCCGTGGGCGAGGAGCGTCTTGCCGAGCTCTGCCTCGAGGCCGACCGCCTCCAGATCGCGGATGGCGTCGTCGAAGTGCGCCGCGGCGGCGGCGATGCGCGCGTCGCGATCCGGGGTGATGTCGAACAACGTGCGGCTGTACACCTCGCCCAGCGTGCGCGCCGCCAGCCCGGCCTGCCCGCGCGCGCCCACGTCGCGGGCCTCGGCCAGCGCCCGCTCCGCGTACTCCTTGGCCCGCGGGTAGGCGTCGCGCTTCAGGTGCACCGCCGCCAGGTTGCGCAGCGCGTCCGACAGCGCGAAGCGATCGCCGACCTCCTCGAGGATGGCCACGGCCTGCTCCAGCTTGGCCCGCCCCTCGTCGCTGCGGTCGAGCAGCAGCTCCACCTCGCCGAGGTTGTTGAGCAGGATGCCCTCCTGCCGGCGCTCGCCCAGCATGCGCGCGACCTCGAGCGACTCCTCCCAGAGGGACAGGGCCCGCTCGTGATCGCCGCGGTGCGCGCAGACCACCCCGATGCTGTTGAGGATGTCGGCGACCGTCTTGTGGTCGTCCGTCTGCCGGGCCAGATCCAGCGCCTCGCGCATCGTCGCCACGGCCTTCTTGAAGTCGCCGCGCTCGGTGTGGATGTTGCCCAGGTGGTACAGCGAGACGGCGACGCTGCGGTCGTCCTCGAGGTAGCGGCGCAGCCGCAGCCCCTCGCGCACCCGCTCCTCGGCGCGATCGAGGTTGCCGCGCAGCCGATGGACGCGGCCGATGTCGTCGGCCGAGGCGGCCACCCCCCGGATGTCCTCGACCCGGCGGAACAGCGCCAGCCCGTTCTTGAAGTGCTCCAGCGCCAGCGCGTACTCACCCAGCGCCCGGTAGGCCTGCCCCATCTTGTTGTAGGCCAGGCCGCCGTGCTTCACGTCGTCGAGCTGCCAGGCCAGGCGCAGCATCTCCTGGAAGTGCCCCAGCGCCTCGGCGTGATCGCCGATCACCATGTGCACGCGCCCCAGCTTGTGGAACACGCGCAGGCGCTCGAGCGCGTCGTCGTCGGTCAGGCACTGCAGGGCCTTGCGATACAGCCCGATGGCCTCCTGATTGACGTGCCGCTCGAGCGCGCGGTCGCCGGCCAGGATGTACCAGGCGGCGGCCTTCCGGGGGTTGTGGCCGCGCTCCCAGTGCTGGGCCACCTGCTCGACGAAGGCCTCGTCCTCGCTCTGGGCCTGGGCCTCGAGCCACTGGGCCACCAGGCGGTGGTAGCGCGCGCGCCGGGGCCCCTCGATGCCCTCGAACAGCACCTCCCGCTCGAGCAGGTGCTTGAAGGTGTACTGGACGTGCTTGGCGAACTTCGACTGGGGCGCGCGCAGGATGATGTGGCGGCGCCGCAGCGCCTCGAACACGCGCAGCAGCTCCTCGCTGCGGCGCTCCGTGCTCCAGAGGCGGTCGGCGTCCTCCCACTGGTGCCCCTCGTCCACGCGCCGCAGCACGTCCACGCAGCCGCTCCAGAACACGTCGCCGATCACCGCGGCCTTCTCGAGCACCCGGCGCTCGAGGGGGCTCAGCCGAGCCAGCTTGCTGCGTACCACGTCGCGCAGCCCGACCGGCACGCGCGTGTCGTCCAGCTTCTCCGGGTGCACCGTCCAGGGATCGCCGCCGACGCCGATGACCCCGCGCTCGATGTGCAGCTCGACGATCTGCTCGAGGGACAGCGGGTTGCCGAAGGCCTTCTCGACGGTCTGCCGCACGAAGTCCTCGGGCAGCGCCTCCACCCGGTCGAGCAGCCCCTCGACGACCCGCGTGCACTCGCGATCCGAGAGCGCCTGCACCTCGAGCAGATCGCCGACCCGGCTGATCTCTTGGCAGAACTGCTTGTGCTTCGTCGCGAAGGTCGATCGCGCGGAGGCCAGGAACACGATCGGCGCGGTGTGTACGCCCTTCGACAGCTTCAGCAGCAGCTGAACCGACTCGTCGCTGGCGTGGTGCAGATCGTCGATCCACACCACCAGCGGGGTGCGCGCGGCGTCGGCCAGCAGCATGCGCAGGAAGGCGGCGACGGCGCGCTCTTCGATGCGCCGCGGATCGGCGTCCACGCTGAGGATGTGCTTCGAGCGGGGGAAGCGCAGGCCGACGAGGTGCCCGATGAAGTGCGCGGCCTCCTCGCCGGCGGCGTCGTCGCCGAGCACCTGCGAGATGCCCGCCTGCAGCTTGGTGCGCGCGGCCTCCGGCGCCTCGTCCGGCGTGGCGTAGAAGCGCTGCATCAGCAGGCGCCGGAACACGACGTAGGGCGGGCCCGCCTCGCGACGACAGGCGGCGCTCAACACGGTGACGGCGTCGACGTGCTCGTCGAGGCTGTCGACGAACTCGCTCAGCAGCCGGGTCTTGCCCAGGCCGGCGTCCCCCAGCACCAGCACCGATCGGCGCCGCTTGTCGTCGATGGCGTTCCGCACCGCCTCGCGCAGCCGGTGCAGCTCCTTCACGCGTCCGACGAAGGCCGTCGGTCGACCGTAGAAGTGCCAGGGCGACTCCCCCGAGTCGCCCTTTGCCGACGTCACGGCTGCTCTCACCGATCGGACTCCTTCGGACGCTCGGCCGGATCGGCCGTCGCGCCCGCCTGCCTCGCACGTCGACGCGCCTCGAAGCGGGCGCGGTCGGCCTCGAGCACCTGCTGCTCCTCGATCCACTGCCGGTGCAGGGTCGACCACTCGCGCCACAGCGTCGAGCGCGTCGTCGTCTGCGCGGCGGCTGGCCCCCCCGCCGCCAGGC
The DNA here is from genome assembly GCA_030426945.1 of bacterium. Lineage (GTDB taxonomy): Bacteria > Myxococcota_A > Bradymonadia > UBA7976 > UBA1532 > JACKDN01. The sequence goes on along the minus strand of JAUHXL010000083.1, from coordinate 6,185 downwards.
AAAGGCCCACCACCCATCGAAGGGCCGGTCTCAAAGCGGGTCGGAACGCTAGTGTCGACCCCTCCGGCTGTCAACCGGAACCGCCCACCGCGACTTGCGCCCGCTGGGGCGCTGTGGTCTATATTGCCGTGAATTTTCCGCGCCCTGCGCCGACCGGCGCGGGGCCCGGGTGGAGGATGCCATGACCCGCTCCCTGACCCTGGCGGCCCTGGCCGCCTGCACGCTCGGCGCGCTGGCCCCGGCGGCCACCCTCGCCGCACCCGAGGCGCCGGCGGCCGCGGCCGGCAAGGCGGCCGGCAAGGACGAGGGCCCGAAGCCCAAGGAGGGCATCAGCGCCATCCTCGGCACGCTCGACTGGGGCGCTCATCACAGCGAGGTCCTCGCCCGCATCAAGGCGGATCTGGACGAGAAGTACCGGGATCGCCTCGCCAAGACCGTCGACACCCTCAGCGTCGACCGCATCCTCAAGGAGAAGGCCGCGGCCTTCGCGGCCATCGAGAAGACCTACATCCGCTTCACCGGGCAGCGCACCGGCTACGAGGCCTCGCTGATCGCCGACGACTTCCAGACCAACAACGACGAGGCCGTCCTGCGCATCGATGATCGCGATGCCCAGCGCTACTACTTCTTCAAGAACGACCGCCTGTGGAAGGTGCTGGTCGCCTACAACGCGGCGATCAGCAGCGCGGTGCCGTTCCCCCAGTTCCTCGATCAGGTGCAGTCGAAGTACGGCAAACCGCTGTCGGTCGATCACGACGACGCCGGGGGCAAGAAGACGATCGTGGCCGGCCACTGGGCGGACGATCTGACGCACCTCGTGGTCGAGGATCGCACCGGGTTCTTCGGCACCTTCGTCATGAAGTTCCTCGACAAGGGCGAGGGGCTGGCGCTCGAGCAGGCGCGGGAGGGGAAGGAGCGGGCGACGGCGCCGCGGGCCAGCGCCAACACCGAGGGCCTCGTCGCCGACATCATGGGCGACGGCGGCGAGACCGGCAGCGACGTGGTGGACCAGCTCACGGGGGTCGACCACCAGGTCGATCTGCGCTCCGGCCGGCCCGAGTACGAGACGCTGACGCCCGTGCCCGAGGACGTGGGCGAGGCCGCGCCTGCGCAGAAGAAGAAGCCCAAGGCCACCAAGCGCGCGCCCAAGGCCGCGCCGGCCAAGCCGGCCGAGCCCTTCATCATCTACTGAGGCCGCTGGCCTGCTGCTGCCCGCGGCGCGCCCCTGCGCCGCCCGACCCCGAGGGTGCCCCCATGCTCGTCTTCTCCGGCCGTCGCCGCCGCGCCCCGCTGACCCTGCTGTTGCTGGCCGCCGCGGCGGCGCTGGTCGCCTGCAGCGAAGAGACCGTCCCCGAAGAGGCGCCGGTCGAGCCGCTGCCCGCGCTGCCGCCGGTGGGCGCGGCGCCGGGCCACTGGGCGGCCGCGCAGCGCGGCGTCGCCCTCGACGGCGACGACCTGCAGATCGTCAACACGCCGCCGACCGGCATCTCGGCCGCCGATCTGCGGGCGGCCTTCGGTGTGGTCGTGCTCAACCGGCCCTACGTCGACTCCCTCGCGACGCGCTGCCTGTCGCCGGCGATGGCCCTCGCCACGCAGCCGCGCCAGACCGCGGAGGCGCTGTTGGCGGCGTTCCGGGCCAAGGACACCGCGCTCACCTGGGATCGGGTGGCGGTGAACGTGGATCTGCTGACGCCCGATCGCAGCGCGCTGTTGAACGTGTGCTTCGAGGAGGGCGGCGACAACGTCAACCCGCGCTTCGACATCGTCGAGCACCGCCGGTCGGTCATCGCCGCCTTCGAGGCGCTGGCCGGCCTGCCGGACGTGGCCTACATCACCGTCGGCCTCGACATGAACCAGTACTTCCACACGCGGGTCGCCGACGCCCAGCGGGTGGACGACTACACCAACTACGTCACGCTGTACCGCGAGGTCTACGCGGCCATCAAGGCGGTGAACGCGGACGTCAAGGTGGGTCCCGGCATCAGCTGGTCGGTGTTCCGCACCCTCACGGTGCCCGAGGTCGCGCGCGATCACGGCCTCGAGGCGGACAGCCTCGAGGCGCTGGTGCTGGCGCATCGGCTGACCATCCAGCCGCTGCTGACCGACGGCCGGGGCGGCCCCCGTGCGGCCGACTACCTGGGCATCTCGATGCGACCCCAGGTGTCGCTGGAGCCCTTCCGGGGCAGCCCGGGCGGCGAAGACGATCCCGAGGCGCGGGCGGCCATCCTCGAGTGGTACCGCCCGGTGGGCCTGGTCGCCGGGGATCTGCCGGTGGTGCTGCCGGTGATCGACTGGGCGGAGCTGGGGGCGGGGGCCAAGAACGGCGCTTACCTCGAGACGCTGAAGACGGCGCTCAGCGGGGTGAACGTCGAGTGGGCCGCGTGGCACCGGATGTCGGATCTGCCGCGCGACTCGCTGTGCACCAAGTACACCGGGCGTCCGGATCCGCTGGACTACCCGGAGACCTACTGCGTGTCGGGCATCTTCAACAGCAGCGGCGACGCCGACACCCGGGGTGTGCTCGAGACCTTCACCGCCGAGTGAGCCTGCGCAGGACCGCCGCAACGTCCGAGCGCGCTGCCGCATCGCTCTAGCCCCCAAAACGTCGCACCGAGCACGTGGACCATGCCGCGCATCCGTTTCCTGCCCACTTTCCTGAACACCGATCCGGTCGAGGTCGAGGTGCCCCCCGGCACGACGATCCAGGAGGCCGCCTACGCCGCCAAGGTGCCCATCGGCGACGCCTGCGGCGGCAACTGCGCCTGCAGCACCTGCCACGTCCACGTCATCGAGGGCTTCGACGCGCTCGACGAGATGGAGGACGAAGAGGACGACATCCTCGGCAAGGCCGACGACGTGCAGGCCGTCAGCCGCCTGGGCTGCCAGGCCGAGGTCACCGAGGTCGACCTGGTGGTGAAGATCACCCGCGAGAGCCAGGTGGCCTACTGCAACGAGCACCCCGAGCACCGCGACCGCATCCCCGAGATCGACCCCTGAAGGCCGAGCGCGTCTCGACCACCCGCCGCGCGGCGCGGGCGGGCTATCAGCTCTCAGCGGTCAGCGGTCAGCTCCGCCGGGGCGATTGGATCGCCCCGCCCCGGATCGCCGACCTCCGATCTCGGCACCTCGAGTCGAGTGCGGCACGGCGGCCGGGGCCCGGCTGAAAGCTGAAAGCTGAGAGCTGACAGCCGGTTGGAGCGACCACCCACGGCTCGTCAGGAGACCCCGCCCCGACGCGCGCCTTGCGCGCCCGGCCCCACCTGAGGCAGCCTGCCGGCCGTCCCCACGGCCAGCGGAAACGGCCTTGCGCTTCGAGTACCTGATCGCCCTGCGCCACCTGAAGGCGCGCAAGTCCCGCTCGCTGTCGGTGGTGACCTGGCTGGCGGTGCTCGGCGTGGCGCTCGGCGTGACCGCGCTGGTCGGCGGCTTCTCGATCACCACCGGCTTCGAGCAGGCCTTCCGCGAGAAGGTGCTGGGCGTCACGGCGCACGTCTTCGTACGCGACTACGGCCTGCGCTTCACCGAGTACCGGGAGGTCGAGCAGAAGGTGCGCGCGGTGGGCGGCGTCCGCGCCACCTCGCCGATGACCTACAACGAGGCGATGCTGAGCGGGAAGGGCGGCACCACCGGCGCGGTCATCAAGGGCATCCGGCCCGAGCAGGCGGTGCAGGTGCTGGCCATCACCGACTATATGGTCGAGGGCAGCCTCGAGGCCCTCGGCGATCGCCCGGACGACGGTCTCGAGGGCATCGTCCTGGGGGCCGAGCTGGCGCGCAAGCTCCAGGTCGGGGCCGGGGATCTGCTCACCGTCGTGTCGCCCCTGCGCAGCCTGGATCCCGATCAGTGGAAGGGCCAGGCGGACACGCCGACCACGCGCCCCTTCCGCGTCGTCGGCGTCTTCAGCGCGGGCTTCCACGAATACGACGCGCGCCTGGCCTACTTCGAGATGAGCGTGGCCCAGCGCTTCTTCGGCAGCGGCGACGCGGTGCTCGGCATCGAGGTCGCGGTCGACGACGCGCTCGCGGCGGGCGACGTGGCGGCGAAGATCCGGGCGGCCCTGGGCGCCGAGGCCTACTCGGTGCTCGACTGGCGCCGCCAGAACCGCAACCTGTTCGCCAGCCTCGAGTATCAGCGCGTCGCCATCCTGGTGGTGCTGTCGGTGATGGTGGTGCTGGCGTCGTGCAACGTGGCCTGCATGCTGATCATGCTGGTGCTCGAGCGCACGCGCGACATCGCCATCCTCAAGGCCATGGGCGCGCGTGATCGCAGCATCCTGCGGGTGTTCGTGGCCGAGGGCATGGCCATCGGCGCCATGGGCACGGTGGTCGGGGTCATCGCCGCCTACGCCCTGTGCGAGGGCCTGCTGGCCAACGGCATCGCCCTCGATCCGAAGGTCTACGGCATCGCCCGCCTGCCGGTGGTCTTCGACCCGCTCGACTACGCGATGGCCGCCAGCGGCGCCCTGATCATCACCTTCGTCGCGACCCTGTTCCCCGCGCTGCGGGGGGCGCACTTCCGCCCGGTCGACGGCCTGCGCGAGACCCACGGCTGACCCCGGCGCCGCGTTGACTGCCGGGGGGCCCTGTGCTACTTCCGGCGCCATGCCGAGCCCCGCCGCATCGCCGCTCGAAGCCCGCCGCCGCCGCCCCCGAACGGGCGCCCTGCTCGCGTCGACGCTGCTCGGGATCGCGGCCCTGGCCTGTGGTCCTTCGCGCGGCGAGGTCAAGGCGCAGAAGGAGCAGGCGAAGTACCACTACAACCTCGCGTACGGACACTACTTCGACACGAAGAACCCGAACGCCGACGCCGCGCTGCAGGAGGTGCTCGCCAGCCTGCAGCTGGACGACACCGATCCCGAGGCGCACATGTTGGCCGGGCTGGTGTACCTCGGGCGCCAGGGCTACCTCGACGCCGAGCGGCACTTCCGGCGCGCCATCGAGCTCGAGCCCGACCACTTCAAGGCGCACAACAACCTGGGCGCCACCTACCTGGCCATGGAGCGCTGGGACGACGCCATCGGGGTGTTCGCGCCGCTGGTGCGCCAGCAGCGCTACACCACGCCCGGCATCGGCCAGAACAACCTGGGCTGGGCGCACTACAAGAAGGGTGACCGGACGGCGGCCATCCAGCACTTCAAGACCGCCATCTCGATCGCGCCGGATCTGTGTCCGCCGTACAACAACCTCGGCCTGGCCTACATGGAGGACGGGCTCCTCGAGAAGGCCGTGCGCTATCTCGAGCGGGGCCTGAAGCGCTGTCCCCGCTACGCCGAGCCGCACTTCCACCTCGCGCGCGTCTACGGGCGGCAGGGCGACGTGGCGGCGGCGCGAGCGGCCTTGGTGCGCTGCATGGAGCTGGCGGGCGAGACGGATCTGGCCGACCGGTGCGAGCGCCAGCTCCGCGCGCTGCCGCCCGGTCCCGCCCTCGGAGGACGGCAATGAGCCCCCAGCGTCGCGAGCGCGAAGGCGCGGCCACCACCCCCGGCGCCCTGCTGGCCGCGGCCCGGGTGCGCGCGGGTCTGTCCCTCGACGACGTCGCGCGCCGCTCGAAGGTGGGGCGCGAGCACCTCGAGGCGCTCGAGGCGGACGACTTCGACCGCCTGCCCGCGCCGGTCTACGTGCGGGGCTTCCTGCGCCTCTATGCGCGCGAGGTGGGGCTCGACCCCGAGGCGCCGATCCACCTGCTGGACGGTGTTCAGCAGCGCGCGGAGCAGAAGGCCATCGAGGCGCACCGCAGCGCCGAGTCGGCCCGGTGGTCTCGGCTGCGGGTGCGGGCGGCCTACACGCTGGCCTTCGGCGCGCTGATCGTCGCGGTGCTGACCGCGCTGCTGGCGCTGGCCCCGCAGCCCATCGAGGCCAACGACGGGCGGCCCGACGCGGCCGCGCGCACGCCGGGCGGCGCGCGCGACTGATCTTCGCCCGCGGCCGCCGCGGGCTCGACTGGCACGACTGGGGAGGGCCGCTTGAGCCCCCGGCTTCAACTGCTGTTCGAGAGCCTGCAGAAGCTCCTGCGGCGCAAGTCGTACACCCACGTCGAGCGGCTGATGACCCGCGCGCGCCCCGCCGACGTGGCCGTCGTGATGCGCTTCCTCGACGAGAAGCAGATCGCGCGCGTCTTCGAGCTGATGCCCGACGACGACGCCCGGGCGGAGCTGGTCGCCGAGCTGGATCCCCACCTGCGCGTCG
>JAUHXL010000655.1 GCA_030426945.1 bacterium | reverse complement strand
GTGGCCAGCAGCAGCACGGCGTGCTCGCGACAGCCGTCGGCGTCGCCGGCGGCGCAGGCCCGCTCGAACAGCGCCGCCGCGGCGGCCGCGTCCTGGGGCCGGCCGAGGCCCTGCGCCGTCGCCACGCCCAGCAGCGTGCAGCCGTGGGGATCGCCCTCGTCGCAGGCCCGCGCGAACAGGGCCGCCGCCTTCGTGTCGTCCTGCTCGACCCCGCGCCCGTGGGTGAACAGCACGCCCAGCGCGGTGCAGCCGCGCGCCGCGCCGCCCCGGCAGGCGCGCTCGTACCCGACCGCCGCGGTGGCGGCGTCCGGCGCGCGCCCCTCGCCCGCCTCGGCCATGGCGCCGAGGTTGTGGCAGGCCTCCGCGACGCCCCCCTCGCACGCCCGCCGGTACATCCACGCCAGGTTGTCACAGGCCACCCCGTCGCCGGCGGCGCACAGGGGCTGCCAGTGCGAGGGCTGGCGCCCCGGGTGATCCACCAGGCGCGGGCGCACCGCGAAGAAGGCCACGATCCACACGGCCACGTGGATCAGGTTGGCCTTGCGCTGTCCCAGCCGCCGGGCCCCCAGCTGGAAGGAGAGATCCTTCGTCAGCGCGTCGATGGGCTTCGCCAGCAGGTTCAGCACCGGCAGGAAGAGCAGCTTGTCGAAGAAGGTGAGGTTGGGGCCGCCCAGGCTGGCGTCCTTCAGCAGGTCGTAGAGCACGAAGATGCTCAGCCCGTAGAGGACGCCGAACAGCACCCGGCCGACGTTCGAGCGCGGCGAGCTGACCGGATCCGTCACCAGCAGGGTCATGCCCAGGAAGGGCGCGATGGGGATGGCCGTGTCGACGAACATGAAGTCGCCGGTGGCGGCCGTGTAGACCATGCCGGCGAGCACGCAGGTGACCACCGCCGTGCTCGTCACCAGCACCACCGGGAAGAACAGCTGCACGATGACGCCGGCGAAGAAGACGACCTCGTAGCAATGAGGTGGGTTGCCGAGCGCGATCGACACCTCGTTGCCCCAGGTGTGATCCGACCAGCCGCCGGCGATCAGGGCGATCGAGGCGATGCTGAGGCCGAAGCCCGAGGGGTTGAAGATGTGCGAGGTCTTGCCCTCGCGCTTCCACTGCAGGAGCTCCCGCGACAGGTAGGCGAGGGCCATCATCGCGAACTGCAGATAGAAGAGATCGTCGTGGAACCAGAGGAAGAAGTTGGTGCTGAAGGTGATGGGCCAGGGGCCGAAGCCCAAGCGGTAGCGCTTGTACCGGCGCCAGGACAGCCCGATGTCCATCATGTAGCCGAAGAGCACCTGCGCGATGATCAGCGGCACCTGCGCGGCGACGGCGTCCCAGTGCAGCGCCCAGTAGGTGTAGATGGCGCTCTGCACCACCATCTGCACGTAGTGGGGGGCGCGGGGGCGCCAGACGATCTCGAGCGGGCGGTCGCTGGCGCGGGCCTGCAGCAGCATCCAGCCGGCGAGACCCAGGCCGATGACCAGGAAGGTGATCCACAGCACCGGGTTGCCGTGGATGCGCGGGACGGCGATCAGCCCGAGGAACGCGGCGGGGAAGGCCAGGGCGACGGGCAGCACGGCGCGGCGCGGCAGGAAGCGCGGCGCGGGCGGGTCGGCGGGGGGGCTGGGCTCGGACACGTCGAACTCCAGTGCGAGGGCACCCGGCGGGTCGACGGTCGTGGGGCGCGCCGACCCGGCCGAGCGTCAGGGGGACGGTGACCAGATCGGCGGAGGAAGGGGGGGGCGCATCGCGGGGACTGTACTCCGTTCGGAGTGGAGCGTCACGGCAGGCGTTCGACCGTCACGTCGTAGGTGCCGAGATCGAGCTTGGCGCCCTCGGCGGGCTGCTGCGCCTCGAGGATGATCCACTGCGTCTCGCCGGCGGCGAAGTCGAGATCCAGCGTGTGATCGGCGCCGATCACGCACGCGATCTCGTCCGAGGCCAGGGACAGCGTGCACCCGTGGCGCACGATGACGACGCCCTCGTAGCCCAGCGCGATGGTGGCGCGGTAGGCCCCGGCCGCGGGGGCGGTGAAGGACAGCACGACGCCGCCCCAGCCGCCGCCGCAGGTGCCGCCGGCGCGCGGCTGCGTGGTGAAGGCGTTGCCCGCCGCCCGCCAGCGCCCGACGCCGGCGCGGAGCGTGTCGATGGCGGTCACCGGGGTCGAGGGCGAGCAGGTCAGCACCTGCGGCGCGCAGCGGGCCTGCTCGGGATCGCAGCGGAAGTCCTCGGGGCACGTCTCGAGGGCGGCGTTGACGTCGCAGGTCGCGCCGGCCCCGACGGGCAGCGGCGCGTCGACGGTGGCCTCCCCGAGCGCCGACTCGGTCTCGCCGACGCCGACCAGGACGTAGCGGACCTCGACCGCGCGCTCGGCGACGCCTTCGGGCAGCCCGTACGAGGCGCGCACCTCGAAGCCGCCGTCCGCCGCGTAGACCGTCTCGCCCGGATCGACGCCGACCGCGTCGTTGCCGAAGATCGGCACCGGGTTGCCGTTGGCGTCGGTGAGAGCGAAGGCCACCTGGATGATCGAGGCGTTGGCGTGCTGGCCGCTGATCTCGAAGCCGATGGTGCGGGCGTCCGGGTTGATCGTCCACCGCGCCTGGTCGACGACCGGGGCCTCCAGCTCCATGCAGCGCTCGAAGCCGCGGCGGCCGAAGCAGCCCTGGTCGCCGGGGCAGAGGTTGCTGACGCCGAAGCGATCGCACGGCGCGCCGACGCCGACCTCCGGGATGGGCGCGATGGGCAGGTCGAGGGGGGCGCTCTCGTTCCCCAGCTCGTCGACGACGCGCACGCGCACGCCGTTGGCCTCGGGGAAGGACGCCAGACCGGACAGCCGCGTGTGCGCGACGAAGACGGTCATCCGGCCGATGGGCTCGAAGAACTCGCCGAACAGGTCGGTCTGGCCGGTCTCGGCGTCGACGACGATGGGCTCGCCGTCGGCGAGCAGCTCCATGGCCAGGTTCAGGGCGTCGCGCGTCGCGTCGGTGCCCTCGATGCGCAGGGCGAGGACGTCGTCGCCGTCGCGGAAGGCACGGCCGCGGGTGAGCACCGGCGGGGCGTCGACGGCGCAGGTGGCGTCGTCGCCGTCGGGGGCCACGAAGATGCATCGCTGGTCGGGGGCGCAGGCCGCGTCGTCGAAGCCGCCGCAGGGCTGGCCGATCCCGGCGTAGTCGAAGTACCGGACGCCCAGCTCGGCCTGACCGATGCCCGCCCCGGCGCCGTAAGCCGCCAGGCCCACGACGATCTGCTCGCCGGCCTCGAGGTGGAGGGCCAGCTCGGGCCCGAGCCCCACGCTGTCGTCGTCGCAGCCGAGGGCGTCCGAGACGCCGGGGCAGCCCGTCGCGGCGTACAGGACGGCGTCGAAGTCGGTCGTCGGGCTGGTGGTGCTGAACAGGTACAGGCCAGCGTCGCGGGCGCGGAAGGCGTACAGCGCCGACCGGGTGTTCTCGCCGCAGGGCGCGGCGAAGCGCAGGGTGGCCGGTCCGTCGACCGGGCGGGCGAAGCGGCGCTCGTCGTCGAAGACGTCGTCGTCGCCCATCAGCAGCGGGATCTCGGCGCCGTCGCACACGAAGGCCGGGGGCGCGCCGCCCATGCCGGGCTCACCGCCCACGCCGGGCTCACCGCCCATGCCGGGCTCACCGCCCATGCCGGGCTGGCCGCCCACGCCGGGCTCGCCGCCCATGCCGGGCTGGCCGCCCATGCCGGGCTCACCGCCCACGCCGGGCTGGCCGCCCACGCCGGGCTCGCCGCCCACGCCGGGCTCGCC
>JAUHXL010000082.1 GCA_030426945.1 bacterium | reverse complement strand
CCCTGCGCGACCTCCTCGAGCGCGCGGGCCACCTGCGCGGGCGGATCGTCCTTCAGCAGGTAGCCGACCGCGCCGGCGGCCAGCGCCTCGAGCACGGTGGGCGCGTCGTCGGCGACGGTGAACGCGACGCAGGGCAGGCCGCGCGAGGTCAGGCCGCGGATGGCGTCGATGCCCGAGTCGGGGCCGAGGTGCAGGTCGACGAGGGCGACGTCGTGGGCGTCGGCGCGCGTCGCCAGGGCGGCGGCCAGCGTCTCGACGGTCGCCGGCACGAAGCCGGCGCGCGCGAGCGCCGTGGCGACGGCCGTCCGGGTCGGGGCGTGGTCTTCGATGATCAGGACGCGCAACGACGTGGAGGATATCATCTCGCCGGCCGCGGGGGGGTGCATGGGGCAGGTCGAGCCGGCCGAGGTCGAGGCGCGCGCCATCGCGAACGTGATCCAGCGGTACGCCGATGGGACGCGTCGGTGGCGGACGCCGCGCGCGACGATCGTGAACGTGGGGCTGATCGGGCTCATGGCCGCGTTGCCGGCGCTGCCCGGCGGTCAGGCCCTCACCGGCGTGCCGGCGCGCGTCTCCCTCGTGGCCTTCGGCCTGGTGGCGCTGGTCGCGATCGGCGCCGCCGTGGCGCACGCGGCGGCGGGCCTGTGGTCGACGCCCTACAAGGTGCTCACCACGATGGAGTCGGCGGGCTGGTGTGCGGCGAACGCGGCCCTCATCGGCTGGTCGGGATCGGCGCGCAGCGTCTACTGGATGTCGCTCGGCGCGCTCGTGGTGGTCACGGCGACGACCGTGCATCGCCACCCGGTGCTGCTGCGTGCGCTGGCCGCGTCGCTGGTGGGGCTGGTGGGTTGGTTCGTGGCCGAGGGTCGCACGGCCGACGCCGTCTTGGCGGCGGTGCTCGGCGCGGCGCTGGTGTGGTTTCAGCGCCTGTCGACCGCCACCGGGTGGACGGCGGCGCGCGAGCGAGCGCGCGCGGAGCTGCTGGCCGAGCGCCTGCGCGATCAGGAGCGCGCCCGCATCGGTCGCGAGCTGCACGACGGGGTCGCCGCGGAGCTTACCGCCGCGTTGTGGCAGGCGCAGGCCCTCGAGGGCGACGACGCGACCGAGATTCACGGCCTGGTCGCGGCGCTGCGCGCGACGCTCGCCGAACTGCGCCACGTCATTCGGGGCGCGCCGGCCGCGCCGGTGTCGGTGCAGGCGTTGGCGCGTGACTGCGCGCGGGCCGGACAGGCCATCGTGGACGCCCACGGCGGCGCGGCGTGGCGCTTCGATGCCGAGCTTGGTCGTGCCTCGTCTCAGCTCGCGCCGGGCGTCGGCGAGCACCTCGTGCGCGTGGTGCAGGAGGGGGTGATCAACGCCCTCCGGCACGGTCACGCGCGCCACGTCGAGGGCACGTTGACGGTGGGTGACGACCTGCTGCTGGTGATCGAGGATGACGGCGTCGGCTGCCCCCACGACCGCCTCGGGCGCGGGGGCACCGGGCACATCGTGGATCGGGCACGGGCGCTCGGCGGCGCCGCGGCGTGGGCGCCGCGCGAGGGGGGCGGCACCCGGCTGACCGTGCGGCTCGATGGATCGGCCAGCGCGCGTCTGCCCCCATGAACATGGGGGGCGGCGCGGCGCCCCGACCTGCTACCTCGGCGAATGGACCGAGGACAGGAGGTTCCGATGCCGAGGTACCTGGTGGGTTGGCTGTGTGTGGCTGCGCTGTGCGCGGCGGGCTGTGACAGCGAGGACGGGGACGGGGACGACGGATCCGGTGGGCAGCCCGGGGGTGGCGCCGACGGATCGGTGATGGGCGGCGGCGACGCGGCGGTGGGGCCAGCCGACGACGGCGCGGTCGACCCTGGGCCGGGCGACGCGGCGCCCCCGCCCGCGGGCGAGGTCGCGACCGTGGTGCCCTTCGCCGGCGAGGGCCCTTGCATCGGGGGCGGCGGGCCGGAGTACATGGGCACGATGGCGGTGACCATCGATGGGGCGCCCATCGGTCCGTTCAGCGTGTGGGGCGTGGGTGCGGCGGCCACCAACTTCTCGCTGCACGCCTGCGGTCCGCCCGCCGGCTGCGCGCGTGGACAGTGTTGGCCCGAGTTCGCGATCGACGTCGTGCACCGCAACCTCGCCGTGGGCGACATGTTCGAGGGTGATCGGGTCATCGCGGCGGACGCCACCCAGACGATGACCATCAACTACTACCACGACGACATCACCGAGCGCTCAGCGAGCGGCACGGCCACCGTCACCACCTTCGACTTCGACACGCTGCACTTCGTCGGTGAGGCGTCCGTCACCACCGTCGAAGGCACCGCGGTCACCGTGCAGTGGGACGTCGACGGCCCGGAGTGAGGGGGCGCGCGCCGGGCGCTACTCCCCAATCTCCAACTGATGCCACGCGAACGCCCCCACCCCCAGGTCGTTGACCAGCCAAGGCACGTCGCCCAACGTCTCGACGAACGACACCCAGGCCGCGGTGCTGGGCGCCGCCGTCGTCAGCACGACGGTCGGGCCGTCGACCTCGACCCCGATGATCAGCCCGCTGGAGAGGCTGAAGAAGCGCTCGGCGCCGGGCTGCAGGATCAGGCCGCCGCCGGTGGCGCCGAAGTCGATGACCAGCTCGGTGTCGCTTCGCCAGAAGGCCCGCTGGGGGCTGGGCGCGTCGATGTTGCCGGGGGTTGCGGCGCCGTACAGGTCGCGCAGCACCACGCGCGCCATGCGCTGGCCCCACTCGCGGTAGACGGCGTTGAAGAAGTGGCAGTTGTCGTGGCCGTCGACGCCCGTGGTGCTCATCGCGGCCAGCACGCGGGGCAGCAGGCCGGGCAGGTCGCGGTGCACGTTGCGGTTCCAGGTGGGGCCGCCGCAGCCGGCGCGCACCTGGAAGACGAAGACACCCTCGGTGTTCGGATAGTCCGCCAGCCAGTCGTCGTACATCGCGGTCCACAGCGCCAGGTGATCGGCGTAGGCCTGGTTGCCGTCGCTCTCGCCCTGGTGCCAGAAGATGGCCCGCACGTCGTCGGCCACGCCGGCCCGGCGCGCGCGCCACAGCAGGCGGCCGTAGATGGTGGTCAGGTCTTCGGGGGCGGCGTCGTTGCGCTGGTGCTCGGCGACGCGCGTGCCGCCGGAGGCGCCGTTGATGACCAGGATGGGGATCTGCTCGGCCTCGCTGATCACGTTGGCCAGGCGCAGCGCCCACTGGCCGACGCTGCCGTGGGTGTAGCCGGCGTCGGCGACGGCCTCGACGAAGCGGGCGTCGTCGGCGACGCTGGCGTCGCGCACCTGGCTGCCGAAGCTGCGGACGAAGGGGCTGCGGTCCAGGTCGCCGAGGCGCTCATCGTGGTAGTCGAGCGCCACCGCGTTGGACTGGCCGTCGACCAGGAAGACGTCACCGCACAGCAGGTTCGGGAAGGCGGCGACCGGCCGCCAGAACTCGCCGCCGTCCTTCCAGGCCACGCGCAGCTCGAAGGGGCTGCGCGCGGCCTCCAGCTCGACCTCGATCGTGAAGGCGGCGTCCTCGCTGATCACCGCGTCCACCGGCTCGCCGGCGCGCAGCACCTCGACGCGCACCTGGGTCGCCGCGCCCAGCGCCTCGCCCTCCAGCGTCACCGTGCACCGATCGGTCTCGCGGTCGCGGGCGTAGAAGTGCAGCGGCTGCGGGGTCGCGGTGAGCGTCACGTCGCCGAAGGGGCAGCCCTCGTCCGCTTCGCCGTCGCAGTCGTCGTCACGGCCGTCGCATCGCTCCGCGGCGGCGGGCGAGACGTCTCCGTCGGTGTCGTCGCAGTCGCCGCGGGTGTCGACGTAGCCCGCGGGCGCCGCGCAGGCGTTGACCGGGGTGCCGCCGGCGATGGCGTCGTCGGGGCGCACCCACAGCGCCACGCGCTGGGCTTGCGGGGTGTGCGCCGGGATGCCGGGCGGGTCGTTCCAGCCGACCTGCGAGCCGATCGAGTAGAACCAGTTGGGGTGGCCGACCGACCCGTCGAGGTAGGTCTGATCGCGGTCGGACAGCTCGAGTCCACCCCAGAACTGCGCGGTGTAGTCGACGTCCACGGCCTCGTAGCCGACGACCGGCGCGGTGGTCGGATCGCTCGCCTGGCGCCAGATGTTGCGCCCCTCGATGGCCGTGTCGGGCCAGTCGATGCGCAGCGTGTAGGTGCCGTCGGACGACCGGAACGCGGGCAGGTGATCGAGGATCGAGTAGCGCGGGCTCAGCGGGTCGGCGGCGTCGCGCGCACGGGCGTCGGCGTCCGAGGCGAAGTAGCCCGCCGCGACGTCGTGGAAGAACACGCGGGTCCAGCCGCCGCCGTCGGTGGTCATGTCGCAGTAGACGTCCAGCGGCGGACCGTCGGCGCCGTCGGGCCAGACGGTGTAGACGCCGTCCGCGACGTCGCCGCCAGCGAACAGGCTGGCGCAGCTGCTGCCGGCGCTGGCGCCCTGGCCGTCGCCGTCGCGGTCGGGGTACCAGGCGCGCTGCGGGAAGCCCTCGTCCACGAGGCCGTCGCAGTCGTCGTCGACGCCGCTGCACGCCTCGGCGGGAATCGCGCAGGGCTGCCACGCGCCGGCCACGCAGGTCTCGCGCGCGGTGGGGCAGGGGGGGGCGTCGGCGCAGGCGCGCTCGGCGCCGGCCGGGCAGCCGGCGTCGGGATCGGGCGCGGCGTCGGGGGTGGGCGCGGCGTCGGGGTCGGGCGCGGCGTCGGGGTCGGGCGCGGCGTCAGGATCGGGCGCGGCGTCGGGGTCGGGCGCGGCGTCGGGGTCGGGCGCGGCGTCGGGGATGGGCGCGGCGTCGGCCGCGTCGGGGTCGGGCGCGGCGTCCGCCGAGGCCGCGGCGTCGGTCAGCGGCGCGGCGTCCGCGGAGGCTGCGGCGTCGGGATCGGGCGCGGCGTCGCCCACCCCCGCGTCGGGCGTCGGCGTCGCTCCATCGCGCCGAGCGTCGGCATCGCGCCCGGCGTCGGCGGCGACCGCCGCGTCCGGGTCCGTCGGCGCGGCGTCCGCTCGGCCGCCGTCCGTGCCCGGCGGCGCGGCGTCCGCCTCCACTCGCGCGTCGGCCCGGCCGCCGTCCGCCCTCGCCGCGCCGTCGGGCGGCGGATCGCCGCCCCCGTCGTCGCAGCCCACGAGCGTCCCCAGGATCATCACCGCCACGCCGGCGAGCCGTCGACAGGTCATGCGCACCCTCCAGTCCGCCCCAGAGTGCGCGCTCGCCCGCATCCTGTCGACGCCGTCGCCCCGTTCGCCGAGTCGCTCACCGGCCCGCGCTGCCCCGCTGGCCTACCCCTTCTCGGGCGCCGCCGCCACCTCGCCGCGCCGGCGCTCGAGCGCCTCGCGCACCGCGTGGGCGCTCTTCTCGGTGATCGGGTAGGCCCACACGGCCCAGATGGCCAGCGCCGAGGTGACCACCGGCACGAACGCATCGAACAGCCGCATCAGCGTGATGGTCTGCGCGCTCTGCATGCCCTCCAGCTTCACGTCGAACCCGGTCGCCTCGAGCAGCACGCCGCCGCCGGCCAGCGCCACCGCCATGCCCAGCTTCACCACCCACCAGAAGATCGATCCGAACATGCCCTCGCGCCGCTCGTGCGTCTCGAGCTCGTCCACGTCCACCACGTCGGCGATCATCGAACCCATCAGCGTGAACAACCCACCCAGCCCGAAGGCCATCAGCGGCGCGGGCAGCAGCAGCAGCCACGGCACGCCGGGCACGTAGCAGAACCACTTGAGCACGTAGCCCACCATCGACACGCCGATGGCGAAGAAGAACGCATGCCGCTTGCCCCACCGCGTGCCCAGCCAGGTCACCAGCGCGATGACCAGGAAGGTCGAGATGGCGCCCACCGTGCCCGAATACCCGGCCCACTTCGAGCCCAGCTCCTGATCACCTCCGAACACGTAGTAGATGATCACGTAGTACTGAAACGAGCTGATGAGGATGAACCCGTTGAACACCAGGAAGGTGGCGGCGCCCAGCTTGAGGAAGGGGCCCGAAGACAGCGTGATCTTCAGCCCGCGCCCGAAGTCGACCAGGTTCTCCCGCAGCGTGCGCGCGGGCACCGCCTCGGCCGCCGCCGCCACCTCGGGCGTGTCGCGGAAACGCTCCCGCAGCAGCAGCGCCGGCAGCACGCCCAGCCCGATGACCACCACCCCGATGATGACCGCCAGCCAGCGCGCCCCCTCGACCTGATCGGGGAACCAGTCGCGGTTGGTCATGATCCACAGGAACCAGGGCGACACGACGTAGGCCAGCTGGCCGATGAAGTTCTGCACGCCCATCAGCCGGGTGCGTTCGTGATAGTCCGGCGTCAGCTCGTAGCCGAGGGCCACCCAGGGCGTCGCGAACATGGTGTAGGCCAGGTAGAAGATGATCGACCCGACCAGGAACCACCAGAAGTAGAAGGTGTGGCTCTGCCCCGTCGGCAGCCACCACAGCACCATGTAGATCAGCCCCGCGGCGATCGCGCCGGCGAAGATGTACGGCCGGCGGCGGCCCCAGCGCGATCGCGTGTGATCGCTCACGTAGCCCATGAGCGGATCGGTCAGCGCGTCGGTCAGCCGCGGGAGCGATCCCAGCAGGCCGACGATGGCCGGATCCATGCCCAGGCCCAGGTTCAGCACGATCAGCATGCCGCCGATCGCCGCCGCCATCGTGTTGTTGACGAAGGCGCCGATGCCGTAGACGACCATGCGCAGGAAGCCGACGCGGTCCCGCGGCGGCGTGTCGCCGTAGACGGCCTCGAGGCGGTTGTGCCACGCGGCCAGCGCGCGGGCCCACAGCCCGGTCGCGCCCTCGCGGCCCCCCTGGGTCTTCATGGCGAGTCCTCTCGAAGGGCGGCTTTGGGGACGCGCTCGACGGTGAACAGTCCCCAGTGTTTCTCGACCTCGCGCGGATCGGCGCTGCCCTTCCAGGGCTCGTCGAAGGCCTCGAAGTAGAAGTGCGGCTGCCGCCGCGCGCGGGCCCACGCGGTGAACGCTCGGTAGAAGCGCGCCTGCTCGGCCTCGCCGGCGGGCGCCTTGATGTGCTGCGTCTCGCTGCCCTCGGGGTTCAGCGCCGTCGCCCAGCCCGTCTCGCCGATGACGATGGGCAGCCCCGGGTGGTGGCGCGCGATGGACGCCACCACCTGCTCGGTCCACGGCACCGCCTCGTCGAGCGTCTTGCCGTTCCACATCGCGTAGGCGTGCAGCAGCAGGAAGTCGACCTCGGCGGCCACCGCCGCGCTGCGCGGCTTGTTCCAGAAGTTGTAGTCGTCGGCCGTCGTCACCGGCTGCCGCACCGCGCGCCGGACCGCGCGCAGGTGCGTGATGAGCGCGTCCTGGGGCGAACGGTGGGCCGACCAGTCCACCTGGGTCTCGTTGCCGACGCTCACCGCGACCACGAGATCGGGGTAGGCGTTGGCCAGCTCGATGGCGGCGGCCACCTCGGCGGCGTTGGCCGCGGCATCGTCGGGGCCGATCCAGGCGCCGAGCAGCACGACGATGGGCAGACCGCTCGCCCGGAGCGTCTCGAGCATCAGGGGCGTCGCGCCGCGGCTGCTGTAGACGCGGATCATGCCCCAGCGCGGCGCCATCAGCCGCAGATCCTCGAGCATCTGGTCCGCCGAGGGCTGGGGCCCGGCGGGGTGCTGGCCTTGGCGGTGGGGGCCGTACGAGATGCCCTCGATGATCGGCTGGCCGTCCCGCGTGGGCGCGAAGGGGCGGCGGTCGTGGGGGGCCGGGGCGGGCGCCGCGCCGCAGCCCCAGGCGAGCACGATCGCGGCGACGGTGAGGGCGGTGCGGCGGCCCACGGCTACAACGAGCTCAGGAAGACGCCGTCGATCAGCACGCTGTCGCCGGCCGCGCCCGCCGGGCCGACGAAGACGAGGGGCGCGGCGACCTGCGTCAGATCGGCCCCGGCCGCAGCGTAGTCGGCCAGCGGGATCACCAGGTCGTGCCACTCGCCGTCGGCCGCGAAGCCGTAGTCGGCCGGATCGATCACCGTCTGCACGTCGCCCGGCGTGTTCAGCGCGATCTTCAGCGTGGCCTGGCTGGCCGCGCTGGTCTTCAGGCTCAGGTTCATCGTCGCCCAGCCGCTCAGATCGCGCGGCGTGTCCCAGTGCACCCCGCCGCCCCACCACGGGCCGCCGCGCAGCACCAGCCGATCACTGACCGCGCCTTCGACGCGATCCGCCTCCTCGGTGCTGGCCGCGAAGGTGTCCTCGTAGATGTAGAAGTGGGCCGAGACGCCGTCGATGGTGACGCTCTCGTCGGCGGGGCCCTCGTAGAAGATGCCCAGCGCGAAGCGCCGCTCGCCCGGCTCGATGTCGGCGTCGATGGGTGGGGGTTCGGCGTCCAGCCTCAATCGCTCCTGGCTGGCGTAGTCGTCCGGTCCGCTGTCCGCGCGGCACCCACCGATCGCCAGCACCAGGCTGCACAGCAACAGCGCGCGCATCAGTTCGCCTCCTCGTCGAGCGGGGGTGGGGGATCGCTCGTCTTGACCGCCACCAATCCGCCGTCGGCCGTCGTCACCAGCGTCCAGCCCCCGCGCGGCGTGCCGCCCAGCGCCACGATGCCCTGATAGGCGGGCGTCGCCAGGCCGAAGGCGATGACCCCGTCGGCGCTGAACGTGACCGACTCGGGGAAGTGATCCAGCACGCTCTGGTAGGCGGCGATGGCCATCGCGCGCACGGCGGGCTGGTCGGCCTCGTCGGCGGCGCCCTGATCGAAGATGCGCTGCAGGTTCAGCGCCGCGTAGTACTGGTGCTCGCCGTTGGGCTGCGTGGCCAGCAGCGTCGCCCAGCAGTAGAACGCGGCCACCGGATCGCCCGAGCCTTCGATGTCCCAGCGGGTGTCGGCGCCGATGGGCTCGCCCGCGAAGGGGTTGTCGGGATCCAGCAGCACGGTCTGATCCGGGTGCACGCCCTCGGCCGCGCCGAGGGGCGTGAAGGTGCGCCCGGTGATGCGCTCGGCGTAGACGTAGGGCGGGCCGTCCACGCAGCCGGCGAGCACGCCCGCCAGGGCCAGGGCGAGCACCGCGACAGGGAGGTTCATCGCTCGCATGGGCGCCCTCACAGGTTCATCCAGACGTACGAGCCGATCTCCCACTCGAGCCCCGTCGCGTCGGGGTCGGTGGGGTCGGGCACGAAGCCTTCGGAGTATTGGTCGAGCGTGCGCACGAGCGAGCGCAGGCCCAGGCGAACGGTCGCGTCGGTCAGGCCGCGCACGCCGATGACGTAGCTGAAGTCGAAGCTGCCCTGGAACGGATAGGTCAGGTTGAAGTCGCGGTGGTAGTCATAGGGCCCCCAGTCGTCGAAGGCGATCTGCGTCTCGAAGCGCAGGGGCAGGATCAGCGCGACCAGATCGCCGCCGTAGCGATCCACCAGCCGGTCGTCGTCGCCTCGCGCCTGGCCGCGGCCGCCGAACAGGTGGCCCACCAGGCGCAGCCGCGGCACCGGGTTGGCCACCCAGCGCAGCGTCACGTCCCACACGTCCTCGGCCGGGGGCGCGGCGGCGAAGGCGAAGAAGAGGCCGTCCTCGGTGACGCCGAACAGCGCGTCCCGCGTGGTGGGCTGGTGGCGGTACACGAGATCGAGGCTGGCGGCGAAGGGCGCGTCCTCGCGCTCGCTGTTGTCCCACTGCCAGAACCAGGTGCCCGGCGTCGGGTCGTACACCAGCAGCAGCTCGAGGCCCAGCGTCTCGCGGTTGTCGAGCACCGCGAAGGGATCGTCGATCCAGTTCCGCGCGCGCAGGCCGGGGTAGTAGATGCCCGTCGCGGGGCTGAAGAAGTCCTCGGTGGGCTCGATCGGCTCGACGAGGGGCTTCTGATACAGCAGGTGGGGCGCGATCTGGAAGGGGCCGACGTTGAACGCGACGCCCGCCAGCCCGCCGATCTGGTTGCCCTGGCCGCTCTCGTTGAGCTGCCAGCCGGTGAAGCGCAGCCGGCGGTCGGGCCCCGCGTCCGCGACGAGGCCCTTCACCACGCCGTGGACGTAGCCCATCACCGCGCCGGCCTTGTAGGTCACCCGCGCCTTGGCGCCCAGCGTGTCGAGCCAGCGCACCTCGTCCGCGTAGAGCGCCTTGCCGGTGTCGCGGTAGCCCCGCCCGTCGATGTCTTCGGTCCAGCGGAAGGACTCACCCACCCGATCCGAGCCGGCCATCAGACCGCCGACGTCCACCCGCAGCCCGCCGGTCTCGAAGCCGAAGCTGAGCGCGGTCTTGCGGGTGCGCCGCTGAGGCACCGCGATGCTGCTCACCGCGTCGGGGTTGCGCCCCAGATCCTCCTGGTGGATCAGCGCGAACTCGAGGGGGCCCAGGCTGCGGTGATACTTGGCGATCACCGCCGCGTTGGCCCCCCACCACAGCTCGGGCCCGGCCGCCACCTTCAGCCCCTCGAAGCCCTTGCGCCCCTCGAGCACCACGCCGAGCGGCGCCTTGCCGTTGTAGATGTCGAGGTTCGGTCCGTAGTTGGCCTCGTGGTAGAGGCCGAAGAAGTCGCCCTCGTCGCCCCAGTGGTAGTGGCCGGTGCGATAGAAGCCCTCGAGCCGGAACCAGTCTTCGTCGACCTCGAACTCGGCCTGGTAGATGGCCACGCGCTCGAGCGCGCTCAGATCGGGATCGCCGCTGGCGCCGTCGTCCACCTGGGACGCCCGGCCGCGGCTCTCGTAGAAGGTCGGGTTCAGCCGGTTGCGGGCCACGTTGCCCAGCACGTTGAAGCTGACCCGCGCCGCGATGTTCGAGGTCGGCTGGGCCGTCACGTCGAAGAAGACGCTCTGGGTGCTGTCGGCGCTGACGTCGTCGGGCCGATCGCTGCGCGCGTCGCTCCCCGCGAAGTTGCTCGAGAGGCGCAGCTCGAGGCGGCTGATCCGCACCTTGGCCACCTGCGCGGCCAGCGCAGCGGCGCGGTCGGCGGTGTAGGGGCCCTCGAAGCGGATCGGATCGAGGGCCGCGAAGTGTTCGCGGATGCGCGCCGGCGTCGTGTCCGGCGCGTAGGGATCCAGCCGGAAGGCCGCCTGCAGCAGGTAATAGGCCGTGCGCGGGCGTACGGTGTGGATCCCGCGATCGTCGGGCGGATCCTTCGCCGCGATGCCGAACCACTCCTCGTTCATGTTGTTCTGCCCCTCGACGAAGTCGTGAGGGTAGGCGGCGGTGGCCCAGGTGGCGGTGGTGTCGTGCACGTCGAGCCGCACGGTCTGCTCGTGCTTCCACCAGCCATCGCTCCACTGGAAGATCAGCCCGCCGATGGCGACGCCGCTCTGCCCCTTGCCGTGGCTCTGAGCGTAGATCTCCTGCCACTGCGCCCGCAGATACTCGGCCTGGATGTTCGGCGCCTCGCGCTTGCGCTTGGCGTCGTACGCGTCGGCGCCGAACTCGCTGTAGAGGAAGGGTCGGTCGAGCTCGGTCCGCACCCGGTCGAAGAGATCCCGCGACGACGCGCCGCGGTACACGTTCGATCCCATGATGTCGATGTCCTGGCAGTGCTCGGCGATCAACTGCAGGTAGCCCAGATCGCCGTTGGCCAGGGCGATGGGGTGGTCCTTGTCCTGGGCCTTGATGCGCGTCGCGAGCTCGCCGAACAGCGTGTACAACGGCACGCCGTTGGCCGACTCCCCGGTGGGCAGGTTCTCGGCCTCGAACGAGGTCCAGGTGAGGCCGTAGTTGTTCTCGTTGCCCAGCAGGTACATCAGCACGCCGCGCGTGCCCTTGTAACGCTCGACCATGCGGTCGACGTCGGCGGCGATGGCGCGCCGAGTGGCGGGATCGGCGTAGTCGGTGTTGCCGATCCAGGCGCCGTCCACCTCGAACCCATAGCGCCCGGCGGTGTGGTTGACGACGGTGAAGATGCCGTAGCGTTCGTAGATCCAGGTCACCCACTTCGGGGGGATGTCCGGGTACTGGCGGATGGCGTTGACGCCCATCGCCTTCAGCAGCGCCATCTCGCGGGTCAGCGCGGCCTCGATGACGTCCTCGGGCTGCTGCCACAGCACCCAGCTGTAGTTCTGGCCGATGGGGATGTAGTCCCAGTTCATCCCGAACACCATCGTCGGCTGCCCGTCGACCAGCAGCCGCCAGCCCCCGTCGTCCTTCACGGTGCGCACGACGTGGGGCCCCGCGTCGGCCAGCGCGGGCGGCGCGAGCCCGAGGACAGCCATCAGGATCAACGCGTGGCGCATCATGGCAGCCCTCCCCGAGCGATCACGTCGCGGTACCACAGCGCGCTGTCCTTGGGCGTCCGTTGCTGGGTGGCGTAGTCCACCCACACCAGACCGAAGCGCTTCTCGTAGCCGTGGGCCCACTCGAAGTTGTCCATCAAGGACCAGGCGAAGTAGCCCTTCAGGGGCACCCCCGCGCGGAGCGCGGCCTGGCAGGCGGCGATGTGCCCCTCGAGATAGGCGGTGCGCGCGTGATCGGCGATGCGCCCGTCGGCGTCGGGCCCGGTGGCGTAGGCGGCGCCGTTCTCGGTGACGTACAGGGGCCAGGGGCCGTAGTCGCGGTGAACTCGCTCGAGCAGCTGCCGCAGGCCGTCGGGATAGACCTCCCACCCCATGTCGGTGGGGGTGCCCTCGGCGACGACCGTGGGGGCGCCGTTGAGGGCCTCGGGCACGGTGTGGCTGCGGATGATGGCCCGCGTGTAGTAGTTGACGCCGAGGAAGTCGGTGGGCGCCGCGATCGTCTCCATGTCGCCGGGGCGGATGAAGCTCCAGTCGTCGATGTAACGCTCGGCGCGGTAGCGGGCCAGCATGTCGTTCGGGTAGCCGCGGCCGCGCAGCGGATCGAGGTACCAGCGGTTGAACCAGCCATCGAAGCGCTCGGTGGCGTCGCGATCGGCCTCGCTCGACGAGGCCGGCTCGGCCGGCACCAGGTTCAGCGTGATGCCGACCCGCGCGTCGGGCACGGCGGCGCGGATGACCGGCACCGCCAGGCCGTGGCTGAGCAGCAGGTGGTGGCCCGACGCGACGTGCGCGTGCTGGCTCTTGATGCCCGGCGCGTGGACGCCCTCGAGGTGGCCCAGCGCCGACGCGCACCACGGCTCGTTGTGGGTGGTCCAGTGCCGGACGCGGTCCCCCAGACGCTCGGCCACCACCCGCGCGTAGTCGGCGAACGCTTCGGCGGTCGAGCGGCTGACCCAGCCCCCCTCGGCCTGCAGCGCCGACGGCAGGTCCCAGTGATACAGCGTGATCCAGGGCGCGATGTCGGCCGCCAGCAAGCGGTCGACCAGGCGGTCGTAGAAGTCCAGGCCCGGTCCGTTGACCGGACCGCGCCCCTGGGGCAGCACGCGCGGCCACGCCACCGAGAAGCGGTAGGCCTGCAGGCCCAGCTCGGCCATCAGCCCGACGTCCTCGGGCATGCGGTGGTAGTGATCGCAGGCGACCGCGCCGTCGGAGCCATCGCTGATCGCGCCGGGCACCTTGCAGAAGTCGTCCCAGATGGACGGCCCCCGGCCGTCGGCGTCCACGGCCCCCTCGATCTGGTAGGACGAGGTCGCGGCACCCCAGACGAAGTCGGACGGAAAGCGCTCGGACGGGTCGGCCATCAGGCAACTCCCTGCTGGTGGATCACGGCGCGGCCTCGTAGACGCGCACGTAGTCGATCAGCATGCGTTGGGGGAACGTGGTCCGGGCGTCGGGCGGGCCCACGAAGGTGCCGCCCACGGCCAGGTTCAGGATCACGAAGAAGGGGTGGTCATAAACCCAGGGCGCGCCCGCGGGCTGATCGCCCCGGGCGACGCTGAGGAAGACGGCGTCGTCGACGAGGAACGTGATGCCGTCGGCGTCCCACTCGGCGGCGAAGACGTGGAAGTCGTCGGGCAGCGGGGTGGGCGAAGCGTAGGCGCCGTAGATCGACTGACCCGCCGAGTAGCCCGGCCCGTGCAGGGCGCCGGTGGACTCGCGCGGTCGCTGCCCGCGGAACTCCATGACGTCGATCTCGCCGCACTGGGGCCAGCCGACGGTGGGCAGGTCGTCGCCGAGCAACCAGAACGCGGGCCACATGCCCTGGCCGATGGGCAGCCGGATGCGCGCCTCGAAGCGCCCGTAGCGTTGGGCGAAGCGGCCCTGCGTCTTGATGCGCGCCGAGGTGTACTCGCTGCCGCGGTAGGCCTCGCGGCGGGCGGTGATCACCAGGTTGCCTTCGCCGTCGTGGCTGACGTTGCTGACGCGATCGGTGTCGTACTCGAGCTGAGCGTTGCCCCAGCCGTCCCCGCCGACGTCGTGCGTCCACTTCTGCGGATCGGGCGCGGTGCCCGCCGGTGCGTCGAACTCGTCGTGCCAGGTGAGGCGCCAGCCCGGCAGGGGGGGCGGGACCGTCGCGTCGGGGGCGGGGGGCGGCGCGGCGTCGAACGTCGCGTCGGATCCGGCCGCGGCGTCCGCGGCGGGGGGCGGGCGCGCCGCGTCCGGGCGCGCCGCGTCCGGCGGGGGCGGACCGCGGTCGTCCACCGCCCCGTCGCTCGACCGCGCGTCCGCCGGGGGGGCCACGTCGGGCAGCGTCGGCTGGCGGGGGGGGCCGACCTCGTCGTCGCACGCGACGACGGCCACGAGCCCCAGCAGCAGGCAGCGGCGCAGCACTTCAGACCTCCCACTCGACCGGGAAGCGCGCCGGATCCACCAGCGCGGCCTGCAGCACCTGCGTCGCGGCGCCGAGGGCGACGTCGCGGTCGCCGAGCTGGCTGACCACGATCCGGCTGTTGGCGATGGCGGTCCACGGGCTGCGCTGCACGATGTGCGTGCGCAGGGGCAGGACCAGGGCGTCGCCGACCGTCGCCAGCCGCCCGCCCAGGACCACCGTCTTCGGGTTCAGCAGGTTCAGCAGGCCGGCGGTGGCCTGGCCGAGGTGCTCGGCCGCCTCGGCGATGACCGCGCGGGCCACGGGATCGCCCTGCTCGACCGCCTCGATCAGAGCGTCGAGGCTGATGGCCCCGTCGGGCAGCAGGCTCGAGGGGGCGGCGGCCCGCAGCACGCGGGCCCGCGCGAGCAGCGCCTCGGTGCCGATCAGCGTGGTCAGGCAGCCCTGCAGGCCGCAGACGCAGCGCGGACCGTGGGGGTCGATCACCAGGTGGCCCAGCTCGCCCGCCGCGCCGCCGTGTCCGCGGTGGACGTGGCCATCGAGCACGAAGCCCGCCCCGACGCCGGTGCCCAGCTTGATGAAGGCCAGATCGGCGCCGTCGCGGCCGGCTCCCCACCAGCTCTCGGACAGCGCGCCCAGGTTGGCGTCGTTGTCGATCAAGAGCGGTGGATCGTCGGGCAGCGCCAGATCGCGCAGGAGATCGGTCTCGCGCCAGGCGGGCAGGAAAAGGGGCGGGAAGCGCCCGGGGTGCGCCGGATCCACCGGGGCCGCCACCGCGACGCCCACGCCCAGCAGATCGGCCGCGCCGAGGTTGGCCTCGGCCCGCACCTCGGCCACCAGCCGCCGCACCGCCTCCAGGGCCTCCGCCGGCCGCTCGCGCGCGGCGCAGGCCGTGGTGCGCCAGGCGGTGACCCGCCCGCGCAGATCGGTGGCGGCGACGCTGACGTGGGTGGCGCCCAGGTCGACGCCGAGGATGCCGAAGCGATCATCCTGGAAGGCCAGCACCACCGGGCGGCGGCCGCCGCGCGAGGTGCCCTCGCCCGCCTCGCGCACCAGGCCCACCGCGAGCAACGGCTCGACCAGGGCCGAGACCGCCGAGCGGCTGAGACCGGTCTCGCGGGCGAGCTCGGCGCGCGATGTCTCGCCCGCGGCCCACACGCGGCGCAGCAGCATGCCGCGGTTCCGGTCGCGCATGCTGGTGCTGTCCAGGCGATGGAACTCGGGGTCGGCCAGGCGCCGCGGCGAGCGCGCGCTGCCCTCGGCGGGGGCGATGGAGCGGGGGGGAGGGGGCGAGGTCGTCAAGGTTTGTCCTTCCTGAAAACAAAGTAAAACGTCGGCGTTGCCGCTCGTCAAGCTCGAATCGGGGGGGCTTTCTTGTTTGACAGCGTTCGTTGGTTGCGCTTTGTTGTTTGAGCGAACAACCGGTGGGCCACGAGCGACCCCCCAGGAAGCGAGGACGCCATGGACGACACGAAGACCCTCCTGCGGATCGTGTCCGCGCTGCTGATCGCCGCGCCGTTGATCGGCTGCGACGACGAGAACACGGGCGACGCGTCGTGCCCTCCGGGCACGGTCCGCAGCGGCGGCGCGTGCGTCGCCTCGGACGCCGGCGTACCCCGGCCGGACACCGGCGGGTCGGCGGACGGCGGCGGCGACGACGGGGGCGCGCGCGACGCGGCGCCGCCGCGGGACGGTGGGCCGGGACCCGGCGCGCTGCCGGTCGCGGTCGACGAGGTGTTCGCGCCGGCGGGCTACATGGGCGACGGGGAGACCGGCGGCATCGTCGAGTCGAACGACTGCCCGGCGCGCGCCGGCGACGCGGCCGGCACCTGCCACCACTTCGTCCACACGCCCGGCGAGGCCGGCTGGGGCGGCGTCTGGTGGCAGAGCCCCGCGGGCAACTGGGGTGACGGGCCGGGCTACGCCATGCCCGCCGGGGCGACGCGCGTGCAGTTCGTGGCCTGGGGTGCCGCCGGCGGTGAGGTGCTGACCTTCGGCGCCGGCTACGGCCCCGCCGACGGCTTCGCGGTCGAGCAGGTCGTGACGCTGACCGACACGCCCACGACCTACACGCTCGATCTGGCCGGTGTGCCCTACGCCGACATCGCCGGCGGCTTCGTCTGGATCAACCAGGGCGCCGGCGGCGGCGTGGACTTCTACGTCGACGACATCCAGTACCTGACCGATCCGAGCGACACGGTCGATCCCTGCACGGTCAGCTGCGCCACGCTGCGTGGGCTGGGTGAGTGCGCGGGGGTGCCCGGCTATGGGGCCTGCACCGCGCAGTGCGCGACGCGGCAGGCGGGCGACTGCGCGATGCAGGCCGACGCCTACCTCGGGTGCGTCGGCGACGCCGGCTGGCGCTGCGCGGACGACGCGCCCACGCCGGCCAACGACTGCGCCGCGGCGGCGGAGGCGCTGACCGCCTGCGAGGGGGAGCAGGCCGCGCCGCTGCCCTTCTACATCGAAGACCACTTCGTGATGAGCGGCATGATGGGCGGCGGCGAGGTGACCGTCGGCGACTGCCCGGCCGACGCAGGGGGCGGCGCCTGCCGCGCGATCACCTGGACGCCGGGCGAGGCGGCCTGGGCGGGCTTCTACTTCCAGTTCCCCGAGAACAACTGGGGCGACCTGCCCGGCCTGAAGATCGCCGAGGGCGCGACGCACGTGCGCTACCGCGTCTGGGGTGCCACCGGCACCGAGCGGGCGAAGTTCGGGGTGGGCATCAACGACGCGGACGGCTTCCAGAACGAGTCGTCCTTCCAGGTGCTTCCGACCGAGCCCGTCGAGGGCTTCCTCACCGTGCCCGCCGGCACGACCGAGGTCGTGGGGGGCTTCGCCTGGTACCTCGAGAACCCCGAAGGCGCCGCCTCGGTGACGTTCTACCTCGACGACGTGCAGTGGCGCGACGACGCGCCGCCGGGGGGCGCGGCCGGGTGCACCGATCCCACCGCCGACAACTATGACGCCGCCGCGGCGCAGGACGACGGCTCGTGCGTCTTCCCGGTCACCTTCCGGGTCGACATGGGCTGCGCCGACGCGCCCTTCGCCGAGGTGCTGATCAGCGGCCCCTTCTGTGCGTGGTGCGCCGAGGGCTTCGCGCTGGCCGACGACGACGGGGATGGGATCTGGACGGCCACCTACGCGTTCCCGGCCGGCATGCTGGAGTACAAGTACATCGTCGACGCCTTCGCGGGACAGGAGGACCTGATCGACGACGTGCAGGCCGGCGCGGGCGCGTGCGCGCCGGTGACCGACGGCGCCACGTTCGCGAACCGCCAGGTGGTCGTGGCCGGGCCGGTGTCGCTCGACGAGACCTACGGCCAGTGCGGGGCGTGCGGAGAGGAGCCGCCGCCGCCGCTCGAGGGGGACTTCGACGTCCTGACCTTCGACGAGCCGGACCTGGTGTACACGCTGACCGGCTTCGGCGGGGCCGAGGACGCGGCGGTCGAGGTGGATCCGACCGACGCCGCGAACCAGGTGATGCGCGTCACCAAGGCCGACGCCGCCGAGCTGTGGGCGGGCGTGACGGTGTCGGTGGGGCCGAACGAGTCGGTCAAGCGCGTGCCGATCGACGCGGACAACACGCGGATGACGGTGCGGGTGTGGTCGCCGGACGCGGGCATCCAGGTGCGGGTGAAGCTCGAAGACGCGACGGATCAGACGGTGACGGTCGAGACCGAGGCGACGACGACGGTGGCCGAGGCGTGGGAGGTGCTGACCTTCGACTTCGCGCAGCCGGCGCCGGGCACGGCGGCGCTGAACCTGGGCGCGCGCTACGACAAGCTGTCGGTGTTCCCCAACTTCGGGGTGACCGGGGCGCAGGCGGGGGCGGCGAAGACCTACTACGTCGACGACATCACGTTCATCGGCGGCGGCGGCGTGGTGGTCGAGCCGCCGGCCGACGTCGAGGTGACCTTCGAGGTGGACATGGGCTGCGCGCCGGCGGGCTTCACGACCGTCTACGTGACCGGGCCCTTCTGCGAGTGGTGCGCCGACGGCTTCCCGCTGAGCGACGCCGACGGCGACGGCGTCTGGACGGGGACCTATCGCTTCCCGGCCGCGCCCCTCGAGTACAAGTTCATGGTCGACAACTTCGCCTCGCAGGAGGATCTGCTCGACGACGTGCAGGCGGGCGATGGGGCCTGCGCGCCCCTGACCGACGGCGCCACCTACGCGAACCGCCAGGCGAACCTGGCCGCGGACACCGTCATCGAGGCGACCTACGGCCAGTGCGGGGCGTGCGGCGAGGAGCCGCCGCCGCCGCTCGAGGGGGACTTCGACGTCCTGACCTTCGACGAGCCGGACCTGGTGTACACGCTGACCGGCTTCGGCGGGGCCGAGGACGCGGCGGTCGAGGTGGATCCGACCGACG
>JAUHXL010000081.1 GCA_030426945.1 bacterium | reverse complement strand
CGCGGTCCATCCCGACCGGCGGGTCGGGCATGGGCGGCGCCGGCGACCGCGCGGGCCCCGCGCGCCCCCGCAGCGCGACGACCGCCTCGACCAGCGCGTCGAGCTCGGCCGACGGCAGCGACGCGAACGACGGCATGCCGCTGAGCGCGATGCCCCGCTCCAGCGTGCGCCGGATCGAGGCGCGGTCGTCGCCGAGGCGGAAGACGCCGGCGGCCAGATCTCGGGGCGGCGGCCAGTAGAGATCGGCGGCGGGCCCGTCGCCCCGCCCACCCTCGCCGTGGCAGGGCGCGCAGAGCGGCCCGAACAGGCCCTGCGCCAGCAGCAGCGGTGCCAGCAGCCAGGCGCTCACCGCGCGGGCGGCCGCCCGTCGTCCGCCACGGCGATGGGGTACTCGCCGGTGAAGCAGGCGTCGCAGAAGCCCTTGTCCGGCCCCCCCGCGGCGCGCAGCAGCCCGTCCCGGCTGAGGAAGGCCAGCGAGTCGCAGCCGAGGAAGGCGCGGATGGCCTCGACGTCGTGCTGGGCGGCGATCAGCTGGGCGCGATCCGGCGTGTCGATGCCGTAGAAGCAGGGGTTGGTGATGGCCGGCGACGAGATGCGCAGGTGCACCTCGCGCGCCCCCGCCTCGCGCAGCAGGCTGATGATCTTGTGGCTGGTGGTGCCGCGCACCAGCGAGTCGTCGATCACGACCACGCGCTGGCCCTCGATGACCTCGAACACCGGCGACAGCTTCAGCTTCACGCCGAAGTGCCGGATGGACTGCGCGGGCTCGATGAAGGTGCGCCCGACGTAGTGGGATCGCACCAGCCCCATGCCGTAGGTGACGCCCGATTCGGCGCTGTAGCCGATGGCCGCGGCGATGCCCGAGTCGGGCACCGGGATGACCACGTCGGCCGGCACCGGCGCCTCGCGGGCGAGCTGGCGCCCCAGGTTGCGGCGGACGGCGTAGACGCTCTCGCCGAAGATGCGGGAGTCCGGGCGGGCGAAGTAGACGTGCTCGAAGACGCAGGCGCGGCGCCCGACCGGCGCGAAGGGGCGCGTGGAGCGCAGCCCGTCGGCGTCGATGATCACCATCTCGCCCGGCTCCACCTCGCGCACGTAGCGGGCCTGGATCAGGTGCAGCGCGCAGGTCTCCGAGGCCAGCACCCAGGCGTCGCCCAGGCGGCCGATGACCAGCGGGCGCACGCCGTGGGGATCGCGCACGCCGATGAGCTGATCGCGGGTCATCACGGTCAGCGCGTAGGCGCCCTCGACCTGGCGGAGGGCGTCGACGAGGCGCTCGGGGGCGGTGCCCTGCCGGCTCTTCGCGAACAGGTGGACGATGCACTCGGTGTCGCCGCTGCTGGCGAAGATGCTGCCTTCGTCCTCGAGGCGCGCGCGCAGGG
This sequence comes from bacterium, assembly GCA_030426945.1. Lineage (GTDB taxonomy): Bacteria > Myxococcota_A > Bradymonadia > UBA7976 > UBA1532 > JACKDN01. The sequence continues at coordinate 17,555 of JAUHXL010000081.1, read as the reverse complement.
CGGCCGCGTTGGTCAGGTTGCCGTTGTGGGCGATGGCCACCTGCCCGCCGCCGTAGCGCACGGCGATGGGCTGGGCGTTGCGCAGGCCGGTGCCGCCGGTGGTGCTGTAGCGCACGTGCCCGATGGCCAGCCGGCCGGGCAGACGGTCGAGCTCGCGCTCGCCGAAGACGTCGGCCACCAGGCCCTCGCCCAGGTGACGGTGCTGGGTGGCGCCGTCGCTGGTGACGATGCCCGCCGACTCCTGCCCCCGGTGCTGCAGCGCGTGCAGGCCCAGGTAGGCGATGTGGGCGGCCTCGGCGTGGTCGAAGACGCCGAAGACGCCGCAGGCGTCGCGCAGGTGGTCGTCGTCGTCGCTCAAAGAGGGCCCCGCGCCGCGACCACCGCGGGCAGCGCGGCCTCCCAGGCGGCGCGCAGGTCGGCGACGCCGGCGTCGACGACCCGCCTCTCGTCGACGGTGATCACGACGCGGTCGCCCCCGGTGGGCCCCACGAACCAGGCCGTCACGCCGAGGCGCTGGGCCAGGGCCAGCAGCGCGTCCCGGTCGGCCGTGGCCACCACGACGGTGCCGATGGCCTCGCCGAACAGGCGCGCGGGCAGAGGCCCCTCCCCCGCCGACAGATCCGCGGCCACGCCGACGCCGTGCGCGAAGGTGCACTCCGCCAGGGCCACGGCCAGCCCGCCCTCGCTGACGTCGTGGGCGCTGGCCACCAGACCGGCCGCGTGGGCGGCCAGCAGCGCGTCGATCACCTTGCGGGCGGCCGCGGGATCCAGGCGCGGCGGCAGGCCGCGCAGCGGATCGCCGCGCAGGCCCAGCCAGACGCTGCCGCCCAGCGCCGGCGGCGCCTCACCGAGCACGACCACCGCCAGCCCGTCCGTGGGGAAGCCGCTGCCGACCGCCGCCGCGGCGTCCTCCATCAGGGCCACCATGCCGATCATCGGCGTCGGGTGGATGCCCCGCCCCTCGGTCTCGTTGTAGAGGCTGACGTTGCCGCTCACCACCGGCGTCTCGAGGGCCGCGCAGGCCGCCGCGATGCCGTCGATGGCCGCCGCGAAGGTGCCCATCACCTCGGGCCGCTCCGGGCTGGCGAAGTTCAGGCAGTCGGTCACCGCCACCGGGCGCGCGCCGACGCAGGCCACGTTCAGGGCCGACTCGACGACCGCCAGGCCCGCGCCGGCGTAGGGATCCAGCGCGCAGTAGCGCGCGTTGCAGTCGACGCTCATCGCGACGCCGCGCTGCGTCTCGGGCAGCCGCACGACGGCCGCGTCGCCCGCGCCCGGGCGGATGACCGTGCCGGTCTGCACCATGTGGTCGTACTGGCGGTAGATCCAGCGCTTGCTGCCGATGGTGGGCGTCGCCAGCAGGGCGCGCAGATCGGCACCCGCGTCGGCCATCGGCGGCAGGTCGGCGTCGGCCAGGGGCGTCGGCGAGGGCGGCTCGATCCGCGGGCGGTCGTAGCAGGGCGCCTCGTCCACCAGCGCGCCCACCGGCACGTCCACCACCACGTCGCCGTGCCAGCGGCAGACGAAGCGGCCGGAGTCGGTCACCCGCCCCACCTCGCAGACGTCCAGACCCCAGCGGCGCACGATGGCCAGCAGCTCGTCCTCGCGGCCGCGCTTGCACACCATCAGCATGCGCTCCTGGCTCTCGCTCAGGAGCAGCTCGTAGGGCGTCATGCCCGTCTCGCGCATCGGCACCCGATCGAGCTCGAGCACCAAGCCGCTGCCCGCGCGCGACGCCATCTCGCAGGACGACGAGGTCAGCCCGGCGGCGCCCATGTCCTGCACGCCGGCCAACAGATCGGCCCCCATCACCTCGAGGCTCGCCTCGATGAGCAGCTTCTCGGTGAAGGGATCGCCCACCTGCACCGTGGGCCGCTTCGCTTCGCTGCCCTCACCGAACTCCTCGCTGGCCATCGTCGCGCCGTGGATGCCGTCACGCCCGGTCTTGCTGCCCACGTAGAAGACCGGGTTGCCGACGCCCTCGGCGCGCCCGAGGAAGATGCGATCCGCCCGCGCCACGCCGAGCGCGAAGGCGTTGACCAGGATGTTGCCGTCGTAGCAGGCGTCGAAGCTGGCGTCGCCGCCCACGGTGGGCACGCCGACGCAGTTGCCGTAGCCGCCGATGCCGCCCACCACGCCCTTCACCAGGTAGGGCGTACGCGGGTGGTCCGGCCGACCGAACCGCAGGGCGTTCAGCAGCGCGATGGGGCGCGCGCCCATGGTGAAGACGTCCCGCAGGATGCCACCCACGCCGGTCGCCGCGCCCTGAAGGGGCTCGATGAACGAGGGGTGGTTGTGGCTCTCCATCTTGAAGACGACCGCCCAGCCGTCGCCCGCGTCGACGACGCCCGCGTTCTCACCCGGCCCCTGGATGACCCGCGGGCCCGTGGTCGGCAGCCGGCGCAGGTGCACGCGGCTCGACTTGTAGGCGCAGTGCTCGCTCCACATCACGCTGAACACGCCCAGCTCCGGCCAGGTGGGCGCGCGGCCGAGCAGGGCCTCGAGCCGGGCGTACTCATCGGGCGTCAGGCCGTGCTGGCGGATGACCTCGGGCGTGTAGGGGGGCGTCGGCGTCACGACAACACTCCGCGCACGGCGTCGAACAGCAGGCGCCCGTCGACGCCGCCCAGCAGCGGCTCGGCGCAGCGCTCCGGGTGCGGCATCATGCCGACGACGTTGCCCGCCGCGTTGCAGATGCCCGCGATGTTCGCCCGGCTGCCGTTGGGGTTGGCCGTCGCGTCCGACCGACCGGCGGCGTCGACGTAGCGAAAGACCACCTGCCCCTCGCCCTCGAGGCGCGCGAGCGTCGCGTCGTCGGCGAAGTAGCAGCCGTCGTGGTGCGCCACCGGTACCCGCAGGGGCGCGTCGCGGCGCACGCCGCGGGTGAAGGGCGTCGCGCGCCCCTCGACGGTCAGCCACACGTCGTCGCAGACGAAGTCGAGCCCGGCGTTGCGCCCCAGCGCGCCCGGCAGCAGGCCGCACTCGGTCAGCACCTGGAAGCCGTTGCAGATGCCCAGCACCGGGCCGCCGCCCTCGGCGAAGCGCCGCACCGCCGCCATCACCGGCGCGCGCGCCGCGATGGCGCCGCAGCGCAGGTAGTCGCCATAGCTGAAGCCGCCGGGCAGCAGCACCACGTCGGGCCGGTCCAGGTCGTCGGCGGTGTGGCGCACGAGGGCCGCCTGCTCACCCAGCACCTCCTCGACCACCCGCACGCAGTCGTGATCGCAGTTGCTGCCGGGGAACGACACGACGGTGAAGCGCATCAGTCGACCTCGATCTCGAAGGTCTCCATCACCGGGTTGGCCAGCAGGCCGGTGGCCATCTCGGCCAGCCGCGCCCGCGCCGCGTCGGCGTCGGCCGCGTCGAGCGACACCTCGAACACCTTGCCCACGCGGACCTCCGTGTCGCCGAAGCCCAGATCGGCGAGGGCGTTCGCGATGGCCTTGCCCTGCACGTCCAGCACGCCCGGCCGCAGCCGCACGGTGACCTTCCCTTTGATCGCCCCCTCACTCATCGAAAGGCCTCCCCGGTGATGCGCTCGAACAACGACACGTACAGCGCGGTGGTCTGCTCGACGAGCGCCTCCGGCATGGGAGGGATGTCCGGCTCCGCCTCCCCGGTCGCGCGCGCCGCGTAGAGCGCGTCCTTGTAGCCGGTCGCGCGGTAGTGCTGGCGCACGTGCTCCTTGCTGTACTGCTGCACCTCGCCCCGCGCCAGCGCGGCGGCGTCCCACCAGCGATCCTCGTCGGGCGTGCCGAACACGTCGACCAGCATCAGCCCGCCGTCGACCGCGCGCGCGAACTCCTTCTTGCCGTCCGCGTGCACCAGGCCGCCGGCCTCGACCTGCCGATCGATCAGCGCGTCCACCTGCAGGCACGTCGCCCAGATGGCGTCCAGCTCGGCCTCGGTCAGATCGCTGATGCGCAGGGCCTCGGCCCGGTCGATCAGCCGGTCCGTAGGCTCCACCTTGGTGCTCGTCTCGCAGTAGGGCTCGCTCAGCCGCGCGCCGTAGCGGTACGTGCCCGGGGGCACGTCGGGCAGCGCGCCCTTCGCCATCCGGTCGAAGAACGACCCCGCGGCGTAATGCCGCACGATGAACTCGCAGGGCACCAGCAAGCGCCGCCGGGACCGCGAGATGCGCGCGTAGTCGTGCTCGACCTCGATGCGCTCGACCAGCATCTCGGTGGGCCCCACCTGCTCGACGAAGTGCGTGCGCAGGCCGGCGTCGGCCAGCAGCCGGAACCAGAACGACGCCGTCCGGCACAGCACCTCGCCCTTGTGCGGCACCGTGTTCGGGATCCACTTGTCGAAGACGCTGATGCGATCGGTGAACTCGAAGAGCACGCGGTCGGCGTCGCCCGCCACCGACCACACCTTCTTCACCGAGCCGGTGTAGAGCAGCTCGCCGCGCGTCACGCCGCCTCCGATCCGAAGACCCGCTCGAAGATCGTGTCCACGTGCCGCAGGTGGTGCGCGGTGTCGAAGGCGCGCTCCACCGTGGCGCGGTCGAGGTGGGCGCCGATGTCCGGATCCGCCAGCACCGACGCCTGGAAGTCGGCCCCCTGCTCCACCGCCCTCATCGCGTTGCGCTGCACCCACGCGTAGGCCGTCTGGCGGGCCACGCCCGCGCGCGCCAGATCGAGCAACAGGCGCTGGCTGTACACCAGCCCCCCGCCCGCCTCGAGGTTCGCGCGCATCCGCTCGGGGTACACCACGAGATCGGCCACGAGGCCGGTCGCCCGGTGCAGCATGAAGTGCGTCAGGGTCGTGGCGTCCGGCCCGATCACGCGCTCGACGCTCGAATGCGAGATGTCGCGCTCGTGCCACAGCGCCACGTTCTCGATGGCCGCGTCCGCGTAGCCGCGCAGCAGCCGGGCCAGCCCGGTCAGGTTCTCGCTCAGGATGGGGTTGCGCTTGTGGGGCATGGCCGAGCTGCCCTTCTGCCCCTTGGTGAAGCGCTCCTCGGCCTCACCCACCTCGCTGCGCTGCCAGTGGCGCACCTGCACCGCGAACCGCTCGATGCTCGCCCCCAGCAGGGCCAACGCGCCGAAGTACTCGGCGTGGCGATCCCGCTGCACGATCTGGCTGCTCGCCGGCGCCGGGCTCAGGCCCAGCGCGTCGCAGACCGCGGCCTCGACCGCCGGCGACACGTTGGCGAAGGTGCCCACCGCGCCGCTCACCTTGCCCACCGCGATGTGCGCGCGCGCGCCGGCCAGCCGCCGCTGGTGGCGGCGCAGCTCGTCGTAGAAGATGGCCAGCACCAGCCCGAAGGTGGTGGGCTCGGCGTGCATGCCGTGGCTGCGCCCCACCATCACCGTGTGCCGGTGCTCGAACGCGCGCCGCTTCACCGCCTGCATCAGCCCATCGAGCGCGCGGGTGATCAGATCCAGCGCGCGCGTCAGCAGCACCGCGAAGCTGGTGTCGAGCACGTCGCTGCTGGTCAGCCCCAAGTGCAGCCAGCGGGCGGGCTCCCCCACCGACTCCTCGACCTGCGTGAGGAACGCGATGACGTCGTGCTTCACGGTCGCCTCGATCTCGGCGATGCGCCCGGGATCGAGGTTCACGCGCGCCCGGATGTCCGCGGCGGTGCCGGGCGGCACGTCGCCCTCGTCCTCCATCGCCGCGCAGGCCGCGAGCTCGACGTCCAGCCACGCGCGGTAGCGCGCCGCGGGCGACCACAGCGCCAGCAGCTCCGGTCGGGCGTATCGCTCGATCACCGCTCGCCTCCCTCGGCGTCCAGCACCACCAGTCCATCGGGGCCCGCGCCGCGCGCGCGGTGCAAGGCCTCCTCGGCGGCCGCCCTCAGCGACTCCGCGTCCGCCCGCGCGCCCGCCACCGCGGCCCCCACGCTGAGCGTGACCATCACCTCGGCGTCCCCCAAGCGAAACACCGTGATGCGCGCCAGCTGCTGCAGACGATCCGCCACGACGCCGGCGCCCTCGGCCGTCGCCCCCGGCAGCCCCAGCAGGAAGCGACCGCCCCCCTCGCGACACAGCAGATCGGTGTCCCGCAGGTTGGCCACCAGCAGGCGCCCCAGCTCGCGCACGACGTGGTTGCCGACCGCGTGCCCGTGCTGCGCGATGATCGCGTCGTGGTCATCGCAGACGACGGCGGCGCAGACCACGGGGATCCCGAACCGCCGCATCTGCGCGAGCGCGCCGCGCAGCCGCCGGCGGAACGTGCGGGGGTTGGGCAGGCCGGTCAGCTCGTCGGTGGTGGCGAGCGCGTGCAGCCGGTGCTGGGTCTGTCGCAGCGCGTCCTGCACGCGCGCCAGCCGACCGACGACCTCGAGCCGCATCGGCAGGGTGCCCGCGGTCAGCGGCCGCTGAACGAAGTCGTCGGCGCCGCAGCGCAGCGCCTCCGCGATCACGCCCTCGGCGCCCTCGTCGACGACCACCAAGATGGGCACCTCGGCCGGCAGCATGGCCCGCAGCGCCACCACCGCCTCGGCCGGCGCGGCGCCCCCGTCGAGCAGCAAGAGGTCGGGCGGGCCGTCCGCCAGGATCGTCCACAGCGCCTCGTCGGACGCCGCGTCCAGCACGTCGTGGTCCAGGCCGTCGAGGTGTCCGATGAGGTGGGCGCGCTCCGCCGGGGCGCCGCCGGTGACCACCACCCGGCGGCCGCGATCTCGCTCCGGTACCGGGGGTGGGGGCGCCACGACGGCCCTACTCGAAGTCCGCGCAGCAGCGGAAGCCGATCGAGGCGCGGCTACTGCCGGCCGACCGTTTGCCCCCGGCGCTGCAGGCCGCGTCCTCGTCCGCCGAGGCGAAGTCGCCGCCGCGCACGGTCTGGTCGGCCGTCCACTCGGCGACGTTGCCGGACATGTCGTAGGCCCCCCACGACGACCGGCACTTGCGGAACTTGCCCCCGGTGGTGACCGAGCGCTCCTCGCCCTCGTCGTCCTCGGTGTTGCACCGATCAGGGTCGAAGGACTTGCCGTAGGGGAAGGTGCCGCCGCAGGCCCGACGCCACTCGCTGTCGCTGCACAGGCGCTTGCCGGCCGCCCGGCACAGGCCAGCCGCGGCCGTGTGCGTCACCGACGTGCGCGGGCGGCTGCCCGCGCCGGGATACTCGTAGGCATCGACGCAGAAGGCCTTGCCCGCCTTGGCGTCCGCCACGGCCGCAGCGCCGACGACCTTGTTGCCCTTGATCGAGCCCTTCGGGAACTTCGAGAGCGTCACCACGACCATGCCGCGCGGGCACGCGACCTCGCCGTCGGTGCTGGCGGGCTTCGGCTCCGGCTTGGGCTCGGGCTTCGGCTCGGGCTTGGGCTCGGGCTTCGGCTCCGGCTTGGGCTCGGGCTTCGGCTCCGGCTTGGGCTCGGGCTTCGGCTCCGGCTTGGGCTCGGGCTTCGGTTCGGGCTTCGGCTCCGGCTTGGGCTCAGGCTTCGGCTGAACGCGGGTGGTGGCCACCGGCGGCGACACCACGTCAGGCTTCGGCTCCGGCTTCGGAGCCTGGGCGGCGTCCACCACCGGTGCCGCGGCGTCCACGGGGGCGCCGGCGTCGGGCGGCGGCGCCGCGTCGGGCAGCACCACCTGGGGCGTCACGACCGCTACCTTGACCGGCTCCGCGTCCGGCGGCGGGGCCGCGCTGCCCAGATCGGCGGCGCCCACGACCGTCGGCTTCGACACCGTCGGGGTGTCACGCTCCTTGCCGATGTAGTGCGTCACGGCGAAGAAGACGCCGCCCACGATGAGCGCGATCGTCAGCACGTAGCCCAGGTTCGAACGGAGGAACCACGGGGCCTCGTCCGTCGCCGGCGCCTTGACCGCCGCCACCGTCTCGGTCGGCGGCGCGTTCGAGCCGAAGTCCACCTCCGGCGGCGGGGTCAGCTCCGGGGGCATGGTCATCCCCCGCGCACCCCCCATGGCCGCCGCGGCGCCGACCGCCGCGCCCGGCGCCAGCGCTCCCGCCGGCAGGTCGACCGACTCGGAGTCCTCGAGCAGATCGTCGAGCTCGTCGCCCGACAGCTCCTCGATGAAGGACTCCTCGGCCTCGGCGAGGGGCACGATCCCCGCGGGCCGCGCCGCCGGGTGCTCCCCGGTGATCTCGCTGCTGCCCTCCGCCTCGTCCTCGTCGTCGTCGTCCTGCAGGCCGGCGGGCGCCATCACCTTGCGGGTGACGTCCTCGGGCAGCAGGACGGCGCCGGACCGGATGTCGACCGACGCCAGCTCCCGCGAGTCGATGTACGTACCGAGCGCCTCCGAGAAGGCCTCGATGGTGGGGAACCGGTCGGCCGGATCCACCGCCGTCGCCTGCACGACCACCGCGTCGATGCCGCCGGCCTCGGCCTCCACCGGCCGCTCGAGCACCGCGCTCACCGGCGGCGCGTCGGCGGCGTAGGGCCGGCCGGTCAGCAGCTCGTAGAGGATGGCGCCCAGGCTGTAGATGTCCGCGCGCGCGTCGACCGCCTCGCCAGCCACCATCTCCGGCGCCAGATAGTGGCCCTTGCCCGCCTTCTGCTGCGCCTCGACGAAGGCCGCCTGGGGCAGCGCCTCGTGGGCGGTGAAGTCGGTCAGCTTGAGCACATCGGGCAGGATGATGACGTTCTCGGGCTTCAGATTCCCGTGCACCGTGTGGCGGTGCGCGTGGCCCAGCGCCATCGTCAGCTGGTTGAAGATCGGCTCGATCTCCAACACCGTGAAGCGCTGCTCCTTCTCCTGACGCAGCCCGATCACCTTGCGCAGCGTGAGGCCCTCGAGCAGCTGCATCGTGTAGAACCGATGCTCGCCGTCGACGTCCTCCTCGTACAGCCGCACGATGTTCTGCTGCGACAGCTTGCGCACCTTGCGCACGGTGCGCACGAAGCCCTCGGCGGCGCCGTCGTCGGGCAGCAGCGCCGCGTCGATCACCTTCAGGGCGACGTCGACCTCGATCTCCTGATCGTGCGCCCGGTAGACCACGCCCAGCGGGCCCCGGCCGATCAGGTCGCGCACCTCGTAGCGCCCCCGCACCACGTCGCCGATGGCGAAGGGCAGCGTCTCGGCGGCCTTGGCCGCGCGCAGGCGCCGCTTCTCGAGCGCGCGGAACGAGGTCGTGGTGGCGGTGAAGGTCTTGCGGGCGCCCGCGAAGCGCTGGCCGCAGTTGGGGCACTGAGGCGACCCATCGGCGACGTCGCTGCCACAGCGGAAACAGATCACCCGCGTCCCTCCCGTGGTCCGGGAAAATGAGCGGCCCTTTTAGCAGAGCCCCCGGCCCCCATCAAGCGGCTTACCTGCCCGCGCGAGACCGCCCCGCGCGGACTGTCAGCGACCGGTGTGACCGAAGCCACCGGCGTCCCGATCCGTGGCCTCGAGCGCCGGCACCTCGCGCACGGCGACGCGGGGCACCGGAACCACCACCAGCTGCGCGATCCGATCACCCCGGCGCAGCACCACGGGCGCCTCGCCGAGGTTGACCAGGACGACCGACACCTCGCCGCGGTAGTCCTCGTCGACGGTGCCCGGCGTGTTGAGCACGGTCAGGCCCTCCCGCCACGCGCGCCCGGAGCGCGGGCGCACCTGACCCTCGTGCCCAGCCGGCAGCGCCAGGGCGAAGCCGGTCGGCACCAGGGCGCGCGCGCCCGGCGACAACGTGAGGGGCTCGCGGACGGCGGCGCACAGGTCGAGGCCCGCGGCGCCCGCCGTCGCATAGGTGGGCAGCGGCAGGGGGTCGGGTGCGTCCGCCGCCGGGAGGCGCCGAATCCGCAGCTCGACCCCCACGGCGCTTACTGCTCCTCGTTCTGCTCGGCCAGCGCCTCGCGGCGCGACAACCGAATCTTGCCCTGGCGGTCGACGCCGATGCACTTCACGTACACCTCGTCACCCTCGTGCAGGATGTCCTCGACCTTCGCGACGCGGTGATCGGCCAGCTCCGAGATGTGCACCAGGCCGTCGGTGCCGGGCAGGATCTCGACGAAGGCGCCGAAGTCGAGCACCTTGCGCACCGTGCCGAAGTAGATGCGGCCGACCTCGGGCTCCTCGGTGAGGCTCTCGATGATCTTGCGCGCGGCGTCGAGCGCGTCGCCGTCCGGGCTCGCGATGGTCACCTTGCCGGTGTCGTCGACGTCGATCGAGCAGCCGGTCTGCTCGGTGATGCCGCGGATGGTCTTGCCCCCGGGGCCGATGATGTCGCGGATCTTGTCCGGCTTGACGTAGATGGTCTCGATGCGCGGCGCGTGGGCCGACATCTCCTTGCGCGGCTTCGCGATCGCCTTGTTCATCTCCTTGATGATGTGCAGGCGGCCGTCGCGGGCCTGGGCCAGGGCGTCGCGCAGGATCTTGCGGCTCAGCCCCTTGATCTTGATGTCCATCTGGATGGCGGTGATGCCCTCCTCGGTGCCGATCACCTTGAAGTCCATGTCACCGAGGTGATCCTCGTCGCCGAGGATGTCCGACAGGATGGCGACCTTGTCGTCCTCCTGGATCAGACCCATGGCGATGCCCGCCACGGGCTTCTTCACCGGGACACCGGCGTCCATCAGCGCCAACGAGGCCGCGCAGACCGTCGCCATCGACGACGATCCGTTCGACTCGAGCACCTCGCTGACGATGCGCAGCGTGTAGCTGAAGTCGTCGTGCGCCGGCAGGATCGGGGCGACGCCGCGCTGGGCGAGGTTGCCGTGGCCGATCTCGCGGCGGCTGGAGCCGCGCAGGAACTTCGTCTCGCCCGTGCAGAAGGGCGGGAAGTTGTAGTGCAGCATGTACGGGACGAAGAAGTCGCCGTGCAGGTTGTCGATGCGCTGCTCGTCGCGGCGCGTGCCGAGGGTGATCGTCCCCAGGGCCTGCGTCTCGCCGCGGGTGAAGACGGCCGAGCCGTGGGTGCGGGGCAGCACGCCGACGTCGCAGGTGATCTGGCGGATGTCGGCCGGACCGCGGCCGTCGATGCGCACGCCCTCCTCGACCACCTGGGTCCGCACGATGTCCTTCTGGATGCGGTACAGGTACTCGCCGATCTCGTCGGCGCGGTCGGCGAGGCCCTCGTCCTCGGCGATCAGCGCGGCGGTCGCCGCCTTGCTGGCCGCCTTGACCGCCTTGCCGCGCGCCTTCTTGTCGGCGACGGCGAGGGCGTCGGCCAGATCGTCGAGCGCGACGTCGATCACCCGGTGGAACAGGTCGATGTCGGTCTTGGGCTCCTCGACGGTCTGCTTCTCCTTGCCGAAGCGCGCGACCATCTTGTTCTGCAGCTCGATGATCGGCTTGATGGCCTCGTGGGCGGCGATGATCCCGTCGATCACGTCCTCCTCCGAGACCTCCTTCGCCTCACCCTCGACCATCGTCACCGCGTCGGCGGTGGCGGCCACGATCAGCTCGAGGTCGGCCTGCGCCAGCTGGGCGAAGGTGGGGTTGATCACGTACTCGCCGTCGATCATCGCCACCTTGCAGCCGGCGATCGGGCCGGCGAAGGGGATGTCGCTCAGGGCGGTCGCGGCCGAGGCGCCGACCATCGCGCAGATGGCCGGGTCGTTCTTCTTGTCGAACGACACCACCGTCGCGATGAGCTGGATCTCCTTGCGCCAGGTCTTCGGGAACAGCGGCCGCATCGGCCGGTCCATCAGGCGCGAGGTCAGCACCTCCCAGGTGGCCAGGCGACCCTCGCGCTTGAAGTAGCCGCCGGGGATCTTGCCCGCCGCGTAGCCCTTCTCGACGTAGTCGCAGGTCAGCGGCAGGAAGCTGACGCCCGGGCGGGCCGAGCTGCTGCCGGTGCAGGTGACCAGCACCACGGTCTCGCCCATCGTCACCAGCACCGAGCCGCCCGCCTGCTTGGCGAGGCGCCCGGTCTCGATGGTGATCTCGGTGTTCCCGAACGGAGCGGTGAACTTGTGTGCACGCATTCGCACGTCCTTCTGGGGCGCCCCTGGCGCCCCGACTCTTGGGGCCCTTCCCCCGAACGCCGCGCGCCTCGGTCCCTGACCCGCGCCGGCCACAGCGGTGGCCGGCGCGGGTCAGATACTGAGGCGTGGCCCCCGCGCGTGCGTCCGACGCCGGGGCCCATCCCCGGATCGCCCACCGCAGGAACCCCCCGCAGAGACCTACCCTGCAGAGCCCGTCCGAACGTCGAGCCGAGGCGCGGGCTGGCCGCGCCGTCGTGGTTCTTCTTCCCGTCTCTCAGCCGACGGGCGGCGGGCCCTGCCCACCGCCCCGCAAACCGCGCGGAGCCCTGCCCCGCGTCGCCGCGCCCCGCCATCTCGCGCGGGCGGCGCCCAAAACAGAAAAGGGAGCCCTCAGGCTCCCTTTTCATCCGATCAGCGGCGCAGACCGAGCTTTTGAATCAGCTCGCGGTAGCGGTTGACGTCCCGACTCTCGAGGTAGCGGAGCAGACGCCGACGCTGGCCGACCAGCTTCTTCAGGCCACGGCGCGACGCGTGGTCGTGCTTGTGGATCTTCACGTGCTCGGTGAGGTCGCGCACCCGCTGCGTCAGCAGGGCCACCTGCACCTCCGGCGACCCGGTGTCGTTGTCGCCGCGCTTGTGGTCGGCGATGATCTCGATCTTGACGTCACTGTCGAGCGGCATGTTTCCTCCCGCCGTTTCCGGCGTCAAACCCTCGGCCGGGCCGTCGTCCAGCCGGGGCGAGCACATCGAACGCGGCGCGTTTTAGCCTGTCGGCCGGAGCAGGTCAAGCAGAACCGGCCGGGAAGCCACGTTCGATCACCGCCGGCGCGTCGCCGTCGGCCGTGACGATCGCCGCCAGCCGCCCCTCGTGATCCACGACGACGCAGCGGCCGGGGCGGGCCCCTGGGAAGGCCCGCCGCTGGCCCATGCCCAACGCGCGCACCGTGTCCGCGTCGGCGACCACCTGCGGCAGATGCCCCAGCGCCTCGATCATCGGGCGCAGCGCGGCGTGCGCGGCGGCGGCGTCCTGCTCGATGGCGGCGAGGGGCACCGCGTCCTCGACCGACAGGGCGCCGACGCCCGTGCGGCGCAGGGCCACCAGGTGGGCGTGCAGGCCGAGGTGCGCGGCCACGTCGCGCGCCAGCGCCCGCACGTAGGTGCCCTTGCTGCACTCGACGGCGACGGTGTAGTCGGGCGGCGATGCGTCGAGCAGGGCCAGCCGGTGCACCTCGACCGATCGCACTGGCGCCTCCACCGCCTCGCCCCGCCGCGCCTTCGCGTACAGGCGCTCGCCGTCGACCTTGATCGCCGAGAAGATGGGCGCGCGCTGGGCGATGGGGCCCCGCTGCGACGCGAGCGCCGCCTCGAAGGCCGCCCCGTCCACCGCGGCGACGGCCTCGGCCGGATCCACGGCCACCACCTCACCGTCGGCGTCGAGGCTGTCCGTGCCGACGCCCAGCCGCACGACCGCCTCGTAGGCCTTGTCGCCTTCGGTCAAGAAGGGCACGAGGCGCGTCGCTGGCCCGACGAGCACCGGCAGCAGCCCGGTGGCCATGGGATCCAGCGTGCCGGTGTGCCCGACGCGGCGCGTCTGCAGCGCGCGCCGCACGCGCGCCACCACGTCGAAGCTGGTGGGGCCACGGGGCTTGTCGACCAGCAGCAGACCGCAGGGGCCGCCGGGGCTGTCCTTACGTCCCCGCCGGCCCATCGTCGTCTGCTTCGCCGGTCTCGTCGGGTTCGTCGGGCTCGTCCGCCGCCGCGTCGCCGAGGCCGAGATCCCGCAAGCGGGCCTCGATGCGCGCGCCGTAGTCGAGCGAGTCGTCGTAGAAGAAGTGCAGCTGGGGCGTCGCCCGCAGCCGGATGCGGTGCCCCACCTCGCGGCGAAGGAAGCCGCTGGCCCGGCGCAACCCGGCGAGCGCCGCCTCGCGATCGAGCGCCGGCGGGCCGCAGACGTACACCTTGGCCTCGCGCAGGTCGCCGGTGACCTCGACCTCGGTCAGCGTGAGCCCGCGGGTGCGCGGATCCTTGACCTCGAACTCGAGGAGCTCGGCGAGCACCTGACGCAGCAATGAGTTGACGCGCGCGGTGCGATCAAAGGGGGTGCGGGCCATGGCCTGGGGCCTCCGGAGGGAACGGGCGCGGCGCGCCGGCGGTCACCGGCGCGCCCTGGGGCGCCACTCAGCCGTCGATCTTCCGCTTGACCAGCTTCAGATCGAAGACCTCGATGGTGTCGCCTTCCTGCACGTCCTTGTAGCCGTCCACCGACAGACCACACTCGTAGCCGGTCGCGACCTCGCGGACGTCGTCCTTGAAGCGCTTCAGCGTGCTGATCCGACCGTGGCCCATCAGCTTGCCGCCGCGGTAGACGCGGGCGTGAGCGCCGCGCACCACCTTGCCCTCGGTGACGAACGAGCCGGCGACCGCGCCCACCTTCTGGATGTGGAACACCGCCCGCACGTCGACCTTGCCGAGGTGCTCCTCGACGGTCTCGGGGGTCAGCAGGCCGCTGAGCATGTCGCGCACGGTGTCGAGCACATCGTAGATGACCGAGAACCGGAGGATGTCGACCCCCCCTTGGTCCGCGGCCCGCTTCGCGTTGGTGTCGGGGCCGACGTTGAAGCCGATGATCTTCGCCTCCGACGCCTGCGCCAGCGTGACGTCCGACTCGCTGATCACGCCCACGCCGCCGTGGACGATCTTCACCTCGACCTCGTCGTTGCCGAGCTCCTCGAGCGAGTGGCGGATGGCCTCGTACGAGCCCGCCACGTCGGTCTTCAAGATGAGGTGCTGCACCTCCTTGTCGACCTTGCCCATGTTGGCCAGCAGATCGGCCGCGTTGGCCCCCTGCGTGCTCGACCGCTGGGCGCGCGCTCGGTCGGTCCGGCTGGACACGACCCGCTTGGCGTCCTTCTCGTTCTTGACGACGTGGAAGCCATCCCCCGCCGAGGGCACGCCGTTGAGGCCCTGCACCTCGACCGGCGTGGCCGGGCCGGCCGCGTCGAGCCGCTGGCCGGTGTGATCCAGCATCGCCCGGACGCGCCCGTAGTGGTCGCCGCTGACGATGTAGTCACCCTGCTTCAGCGTCCCCTCCTGCACCAGCACGGTGCAGACCGGACCCCGCCCCTTCTCGACCCGCGCCTCGACGACGCGACCGTAGGCCTCCTTCTTGGGGTTGGCCTTCAGCTCGAGGATCTCGGCCTGCAGCGCCAGGTTCTCGAGCAGATCGTCGATGCCCTGGCCGCTGAGCGCGCTGACCGGCACGCACATGGTCTCGCCGCCCCACTCCTCGGGCACGACCTCGTACTTCGTCAGCTCCTGCTTGATGCGCTCCGGATCCACGCCCGGCTTGTCCATCTTGTTGATGGCCACCACCAGCGGCACGCCGGCCGCCTTCGCGTGGTTGATCGACTCGATCGTCTGCGGCATCACGCCGTCGTCGGCGGCGACGATGAGCACCACCAGATCGGTCACCGAGGCGCCGCGGGCGCGCATGGCCGTGAAGGCCGCGTGACCCGGCGTGTCGAGGAACACCACCGACTTGCCGTCGCCCACCTGCACCTTGTAGGCGCCGATGTGCTGGGTGATGCCGCCCGCCTCGCCCTGGGCCACGTTGGCCTTGCGGATGCGGTCGAGCAGCGTGGTCTTGCCGTGGTCGACGTGGCCCATGACCGTGACCACCGGCGCGCGCAGCACCGCGTCCGGATCGGACTCGACCTTCTGCGCGTCCGCCGGCCCGCTGAGCACGGCGTCCTCGTCGAACTCGACGTTCTGGACCTCGTACTCGTACTCGGTGGCCAACAGCGACGCGGTGTCGATGTCGATCTGCTGGTTCATGGTGGCCATGACCCCCATGCCCATCAGCTTCCGGATGAGCTCGTTGGTCTTGACGCCCATCTCCTGGCCGAGCTGCCCGACGCTGATGGTGCCGTCCACGCGCACCACGCGCTTGTGCGCGGCCGGCGTGGTCAGCTGGGTCTTCGAGCCCCGGCGGGACGACATCTTCCGCTTGCGGCCGCGGCCCGCGCGGGCCGCCCCCTGGTAGATGTCCTCGCGGTTGAAGACCTGGCGCTTGCTGCGCTGCGTGCGCTGCGTGCGCTGCCGATCCGCGTCGCTGCCGGGGCGACCCGGCGCGCCCTTGCGCCGGCGGCCCGGATCGCGCCCGGGCAACGGCACCGCGCCCGGCGTCGGCACCGAAGGCCCGGCCGGCCCGCGGGCCTGCGGCGGACCACCCACGCGCCGCGGCGGCGCACCGGCGCCCGGCGGACCACCGGCCCGCGAGCCGGGGCGGCTGCGGGGCGGCGGACGCCGCGTGCGGCTCTGCAGCTGCTCGAGCGGGATGCGCCCGAGCACCTTCGCGGTCTGCGCGCCCTCGCGGGGCTGCGGCTTGCGCACGGTGGGCGTGCCCGCCTCGCGCTTGTCGCTCACGCGGGCGTCGCGCGTCCGCGGCGCGACCGGATCGGCGCGGCGCCGGGTCGGCTCCGTCCCCTTGTTGGCCTCCGGGCGGCCCGCGTCCGGGCGGGTCTCGGCCCGCGCCGGCTCGGTCCGCGGCGCCTCGCCCCCAGCGGGGCGGGCGGCGGGCGCGGGGCGGGCGGCCGGCTTCTCCTCGGCGGCCGGCGCCTCGGCCGGCTTCTCCTCGGCGACCGGCGCGGCGGGCGCCTCGGCCCGCGGCGCCTCCACCGCGGCGGGCGCAGGGGCCTCGACGGGCGCCGCCTCGGCCGCGGGGGCCTCGGCGGGCGCCGCCGGCGTCGGTTCGACGGCCGGCGTCACGTCGGCGACGGGCGCCTCGACCGGCGCGGGCGCGGGCGCCTCGACGGCGGCGGGCGCGGCCGGCGCCGCCGCTTCCACGGCGGGCGCCGTCGGCTCGACCGCAGGCTCGGCCACGGCCTCCACGGGCTTGCGCCGGACGGGCGGCACCTCGTCCGCCTCCGCGGGCGGACTCGCCGCCGCGGTCGGCTGCGGCGGGGCCAGCGTGGCGGGGCGCACGGCCGGCTTCTCGTCGCCCCGGCTCCCCGGTCGGCGACGCCGCCGGACGCCGGGCGCCTGGACCTTCTCCTCCACCTGTGACTGCCCGCGCTCGGCTTCGAACGCGGCCCGCAACTTCGCCTCCTGGGCGGTCGTCAACTGCGACATGTAGTTGCGCACCTCGATCCGAAGATCGTCGCATCGCTTGAGCAGATCGCGGTGGTCGACACCGAGGTCCTTGGCGACTTCGAAGACTCTCTTGCCCATGCGTTCTCCCACCTCCGGCCAGCCGGCTCCGGCTCAGCCGTGCGGTGTTCTACACGACCGCGCGTGATTGTGCCAGGGGGCAACGTCGCGGCGGTCAGTCGGCCGGGGTGTCCCCGCGTACGCGGGCCCGGCGCTCGAATTCCAGGTTCAGGCGCGCGGCCAGCGCGGGGTCCAGCACCCCGACGGCCACGCGCGCAGGCTTTCCTTGTCCCCCGCCGAGGAGCTCGCGGTCACCGAACACCCAGACGGGGCAGTCGGCGGCCTCCGCCTGCCGCCGCAGCGCAGCGGCCGTGGTGTCGGACGCGTCCCCCGCCACCACCAGCAAGCGCACCCGGCCACGAGCGCGCCCGATCGAGTCCAGCCCCGAGACGGTCCGGCCGGCCCGGCGACCCAGCGCCAGCCCGTCGGCGATTCGATGCTCGATCGCCGCGACGACCTCGGCCACGAAAGGTTCGAGCTCGACCGGCTGCACCGCACACCCGAAGGCACGCCCGAAGGCCCGGCGCTTCACCGC
>JAUHXL010000654.1 GCA_030426945.1 bacterium | reverse complement strand
TCGTAGGACAGGCCCACCTCGACGACCGCGCGCATCCAGCCGCGGTTGTAGTTGCCGACGACGTTGATCTCGCCGTTGCGGACGTAGAACAGCTGGCCGCTGAAGCTGCGCATCTCGCTGGTGCGCAGGCCGATCTTCTCGATGGTGCCGGTGCCGACCCCTTGGATCTCGGCCACGTCGCCGATGCGCACCACGTCGTCGAAGATGAGGAAGAAGCCCGAGATCACGTCTTTCACCAGCTGCTGCGCGCCGAAGCCGATGGCCAGGCCCGCCACGCCGGCGCCGGCGAGCAGCGTCGCGACGTCGAGGCCGATGTGATCGAGCGCGGTGACGACACCGAAGGCGATGGCCACGACGAAGACCGTCGAGCCGACGATGCCGCCGAGGCTCTCGCGGTGCGTCCCGGCGAAGGCGCGCTTCACCCAGCCGGACAGCGTCCGGCCGACCAGCCACGCGGCGGCGACGATCAGCACGCCGACGAGTATCCGCAGGGTCCAGGGGCCGGCGTGCGCCTTCACGTATGCGATGATGCGGTCGATCCATTCCATGGCCTGTCTCTCCTCGACGTGGGGTCGGGGCGCCGCCGGTGCAGCGCCCGTTCCAGCGCACCGGCGGCACCTTCGCGGCACCTTCACGGCGCCGCCGCGGTGCAGGCTGGTGCTGGCCGGGTCCGCGGCGGGGCAGGCTGCCACGTCGCGCGCGATGATCGGCGCCGGGGCCCGGTGGCACGCACCTCGCACCGCGGCGTCCGTCGAACATCGCGGCCCGAGCCGCGGACGAGGAGAAGAGATGAAGACGATCCCGCGCGACGGACTGAACGACTGCCTCGACGCCCCCGACCCCTACTTGCTGGTCGAAGTCCTGGGCGAGGCGGCCTTCGACGCCCACCACCTGCCCTACGCGATCAACGTACCTCTGGGGCGCGACTTCGCCGATCGGCTGGCCGACGTCGCCCCCGATCCCGACACGCCCCTTCTGTTCTACGGACAGGGGCCCGAGGATCCCGGGCCGGCGGAGGCGGCCATGCTGGCCGAGCGCAAGGGCTACCGACGCGTGGCGGTCTACCCGGAGGGCAAGTCGACGGTGCCGCCGATCGATCCCGAGGCGCAGCGCGAGCCGCCGATGGCGACGCCCGGGCCCGCCCGCGCGCAGCGCCGCGCCGCCGAGCCCGAGCGGTCTTCGCCGAAGGCCGAGCCCGAGCGCAGCGGCGCCTCGTTGGTGGGTCGCTTCCTGGTGCGGCGCCTGGTGAAGCGCTACGTGCCCGGCCTGAACCTGTACCTGGCCGCGCGTGATCTGATGAAGGCGGTGGCGCTGCAACGGGACGACGCCACGGCGCCCTCGACGCGGGGCTGGGCGTGGACCGCCGCCGCGGGCTCGACCTTGGCGGCGACCTTCGTACCCTTCCTCGCGCCGGTCGGCGGCGTCGTCGGCGCCGCCGCGTCCCACGTGCGCGACGCCCGCACCGGTGCCGAGGACTGACTCAGCGCGCCGGCAGCGCCTCGACCAGCACCCTGCCCTGCGCGGCGGCCGGCGGCACGACGCCCAGGCGCCACGCGAGGGTGCTGACCAGGTCGACCACCTCGGCCGGGCCGGCGTGGACGCCGGCGGGCGTGCGCGCGCCGAGGAAGGCCAGCGGCACGGTGCGGTCGTAGGTGTACCCGGTCAGGTGCGCGGCGACGTCCTTGTCGTAGATGGCGAAGGGCGCGAGCAGCACCACCACGTCGCCCCCCCGATCCGCCTGGTACTGGTTGCGCACGCGGCGGCCGACGGGATCGGGCGGCAGGCGGCCGGCGGCGACGTCGTCGGAGGTCACGGCCGCGGAGACGCCCGGCTGGCGCGCCACCCACGCGGACGCCGCGGCGCGGACCTCCGGGCGATCGCCGGCCAGGTACAGGTGCAGCTCCTTGAAGCGCCGCACCCAGGCCTTCGCGCCGCGGGGCGGGCGGCCGAAGCGACCGCGCAGGTGCTTCTCCAGCCCCTCGGTCAGCTTGGCGCGATCGACCCGCACGCCCGGCAGGCGATACGTCGCCGCCCACTCCGGGCGGGGCGCGACGCCGTGATCGGCGGTCAGGACGAAGAGCACGTCGTTGGCCGGCACCGCCTCGAGCACGCCGCGGCGTAGCCGCGCGATCTGCGCGTCGAGCGCGACCAGCAGCGACTCCATGCGCCGGTCGTGCGGGCCGACGTCGTGCCCCACCATGTCGAAGTGCGAGAAGCTGACCGCCAGGATGTCCGGCTCGGCGTCGGCGCCCAGCGCGAAGCGCTCGCGCGCTGCCAGCGCCGCGTCGACGGTCAGCTCGCCGCCCAGCGGCGACTCGATGGCGCCGCGATCCTCGCCCAGCGTCCAGGTCTTCGAGAAGCGCTCGCCGGGCGCCGACCGCCCGTTGCCCGGGCCCTCGACGGTCCAGGTGTAGGCCTGCCCCGCGCGCGCCTTCACCGGCTCGTTCAGCGCCGCCAGCCAGGGCGGCACCTCGCCGTCGGGCACGTAGAAGGTGCTCGTGGTCCAGCGGAAGTCGTCCTTGGAGAACCAGGTGGCCGCCGTCGCCGCGAACCCGCCCAGCAGGATGGCGGAGCGATCCTTGAGGGCGACGGCCACCACCTTCGAGTCGCCGCCGCGCAGCCGCAGGGCGTCCCCGATCGTGTCGGCGCGCAAGGTGCGCGGGCTGGTGCCGGGGCTGTCCGGCGTGGGCACGCCCACCCAGCGGTGGTCGTCGTCGCGCACGCAGTAGAAGTCGAGATCCCGGGCGCGGTCGTACCAGACGTTGAGCGCGATGCCGTGCTGGGCGGGCCACGCGCCGGTCGCGATGGTGGCGTGCCCCGGCCCGGTCATCGCCTGCGCCAGATCGTAGGACGCCAGCGGCCACCACGCGCCCTGCTCCATGAAGGCCCGCAAGCCATCGGGGCCCAGGCGATCCCGGAAGCGCGGCAGGTAGTCCGAGCCGAACTGGTCGACGACGATCAGCACCACCAGCCGGGGCGGCGGCTGGTCGAAGCGGGGGGGCGGCGCCGCCGTGGCCGTAGAAGCGAGCAGCAGCGTCGCGGCGATCAGCGTGGTGCGCATCGCGAACCTCCTCGGGCGAAACCTGACGGGCGCCGGCCACACCACCGAGGCGCGGGCGTGACCTTCGCGTGGCGCGCGGTCACGGCGCGGCCCGGTCCAGCCTCACCGGCGCCTCGGCCAGCACCCAGGCCATCGTGGCCATCACCGCCACGTTCTGGCGCATGTGCAGCGGATCGACCTTGTCGAGCGTGTCGGCCGCCGTGTGGTGGATGTCGAAGTAGCGCGCCATGTCGGTGCGGTGGCCCAGCAGCAGCGCGCCGGCGGGCTGCAGGGGGCGCACGTCGGCGCCGCTGAAGCCGGCCTCCATCCGCGTGGCGTCGAAGGGCGCGAACAGGGGCTTCAGGCCGTGCAGCCGCACCAACGCCAGGCCGGCGCGCTGCGGATCCGCGTGCTCGACGGTGTAGCCGGTGGGCGCGAAGGCGCCGATGTCCGCCTCGATGGCCGCGACGTGCCGCGTCTTGGCTTCGGCCTCGGCGTAGGCCAGCGCACCCTTCAAGCCGTTCTCCTCGTTGGTGAACAGCACCGCACGCACCGTGCGCCGCGGCGTCAGGTTCAGCCGCTTCAGCGTGCGCAGCGTCTGCATCGCCATCACCACGCCGCCGGCGTCGTCGTGGGCCCCCTGCCCGACGTCCCACGAGTCGATGTGGCCGCCGACGACCACGATCTCGTCGGGCAGCTCGCGCCCGGGGATCTCGGCGATGACGTTGTGCGAGGTGGCCTCGCCCAGCAGC
>JAUHXL010000080.1 GCA_030426945.1 bacterium | reverse complement strand
CTGTTCCTCGGCTTCTGGCTGCTCCACTACGTGCCGCGCGCGTTCGTCTTCCCCTTCCGCCTGCGCACGACCGGCAAGCGCATGCCGCTGCTGGTGGCCATGTCCGGCTTCACCTTCAACGTGTTCAACGCCTGGCTCAACGCGCGCTGGATCAGCGAGCTGGGCAGCTACGGGGCCGACTGGCTGAGCGATCCGCGCTTCGTGATCGGCGCGCTCCTGTTCGTGGGCGGCTGGGTGATCAACCAGCACGCCGATCACGTGCTGATCAACCTGCGCCCGCCCGGCGAGACGGGCTATCGCATCCCGCGCGGCGGGCTGTATCGCTACGTGACCTGCCCCAACTACCTGGGCGAGCTGATCACCTGGACCGGCTGGGCGGTGATGACCTGGTCGCTGCCCGGACTGGCCTTCGCGGTCTACACGCTGGCGAACCTGGGCCCGCGGGCGGCGGACAACCACCGGTGGTATCACGAGAAGTTCCCGGACTACCCGGCGGAGCGTCGGGCGCTGGTACCGTTCGTGTGGTGAGCCGGCCACGAGGAGGAGCGATGGCGCGCGCAGTGTTCGTCGGGGGTCTGCTGTTGCTCGTCGGCGCCCAGGCGCGGGCCGCCGACAGCTGGACCGCCATCCGCCCCGGCGTCGACCGGCTGCACCGCACGGACGGCGGGCAGGACATCTGGGCGCTGCGGGTGAACCTGGCCTCGCCGAACATCGGGCTGCGGGTCACCGCGGACGTCGCGGGCGAGCGCGGGGTGAACACGCTGACCTTCGCGCGCAACACCGGCGTGCTGGCGGCGATCAACGGCGACTGGTCCGACGGCCGGACGCCGGTGGGGCTGGCCATCTCGGACGGCAACCTGTGGCACCGGCACATCCAGTCGCCCCACGGCTGGGGCTACCTCGGGTGCACCGTCGACGGGCAGTGCGTCATCGACCAGGCGCCGCCCCTCGACGAGGCCTGGTGGTTCGGCGATCCCACGCTGCCGCCGAGCCGCTTCTTCCAGGCGGTGGGCACCAACGGCCTGCTGCTGCTGCAGGGCGGGCAGCGCCTGCAGGGGTGCTACGACGGCGCGCGCAACCCCCGCAGCGCGGTGTGCCTCGAGGCCGACGGGCAGCACCTCTGGATGGTGGTGGTCGACGGCCGGCGCGCCGGCGCGGCGGGCATGACCTGCGACGAGACGCGCGACCTGATGCTCGGCTTCGGCTGCCACGACGCCGCCATGCTCGACGGCGGCGGCAGCTCGACGCTGGTGGTCGAGGGGCAGGTGCAGAACCGCCCGTCCGACGGCAGCCCGCGGGTGGTGGCGAACCACCTCGGCATCACCTGGACCGACGGCCCCGACGGTCGCTGCCCCGCGCCCGACACGCGCTTCTGCCGCGGGAACATCATCGCCACTTGCCAGGGGGGGCGATTCCTCGGCGAGGGCGACTGCGCCTTCTTCGGGGCCACGTGCGAAGCGGACGGCGCCTACGCCTACTGCGTCCACCCCTTCTGCCCCGACGGTCACGGGCAGGGCGCCGACTGCACCGGCGAGACGACGTTCCGGTCGTGCAACGACGGCCGGCTCGACGAGCAGGACGGAGACTGCGGCGCCTTCGGGCTGGTCTGCGGCGAGGACGCCGCGGGCCGCGCGCGCTGCATGGACCGGCGCTGCCAGGCCGGCCCCGACGACGCGTTCTGCCTCGACGGGGCGCGCCGGGCCGCGTGCGCCGACGGCGCCTTCAGCGAGGCCGCCTGCCCCGCCGGCCAGCGCTGCGAAGGCGGCGCCTGCGCCGCGCCGCCGCCGCCGAGGGACGCCGCGCCGCCCCCGCCGCCCGTGGACGCCGCGCCGCCCCCGCCGCCCAGGGACGCCGCGCCGCCCCCGCCGCCCAGGGACGCCGCGCCGCCCCCGCCGGCACGGGACGCCGGCTCGACACCCGATCCGCGCGACGCCACGCCGCCCACCGCGCGCCGCGACGCCACGCCCGCCGACGCCGATCCCCTCGCGCCCCCCAGCGTCCGCCTCGACGGCACCCTCGGCCCCGCCATCGGCCCCGGCCGCGACGACGATCCGACGCCCCTCGGCGCCCAGAACAGCGGCGACGGCTGCGCCGCCACCCCACCCGCCGGCGCGCCCTTCTACCTCGCGCTGCTGCTGCTCGGATTGCGCCGCCGCCGCCGCTGACCGGCCCTCACAGCCCCCAGCAGCGCCCCTTCTCGACCACCACCGGCTCCGCCGTGGGGCGTTCGTTGCCGGGCAGGCTCCACTCCTTCATGTAGCGCACCTCGACGTGCTTCAGGCTGCGATCACCGCGGCCGTCCCAGGTGTTGCACAGCCACCGGACGAGGTAGCGGCGGTAGGGGCGGCGGGCGCGGAACCAGTACTGCCACATGTACAGGCGCCAGCGGTGGCTGCTGAAGACGTCGGCGGGTACGGCGGGGCGCGCGTCGTCTTGGACGGCGCCGTCGGGGTGCAGGAAGACCTCGCTGCCGTCGGCCAGCTTGCCGCGCACCTGCCACCAGCCGCCGTAGTGGCGGGGGCCGGGGGCGAACATGTTCCACCGCTGGTCGAGGTGGGCGGCGCGGGTGACGGCCTGCATCGCGTCGGGTGGATCGTGCTGGGGCCAGACGGTGCCGACGTTGTGCCAGGTGAGCCAGAGCAACGCCACGACGGCGCCCCAGCGGGCGAAGCGACCGTCGAGCGCGCGCGGGCGCGCCGTGGCGGGCAGGCGCTCGAGGAGCGTCCGCAGGCGACCGCCGGGCGCGAGGCGCTCCAGCGCGTCGTACCAACGGCTGGGGCACAGCGGCGCCAGCGTCACCAGCGCCGCGAAGGGCCAGACGCCCAGGCGGAACGACAGCGCGAAGTTGGCGACCATGAAGCCGAAGAGCGCGACGCCCAGGCCGCGGAACCAGCCCGTGCGCCAGGGCACGACGAACAGCAGCGGGCCGACCAGCTCGAACACCCACACGGCGCGCGTCAGCAGCCGCAGCACGCCCTCGGGCACGGCGTGCACCATCCACTCGGCGAAGGGCGTGGCCAGCTCGTCCCAGTGCAGCGCGTAGTAGACCGCGGTGCCGTCCTGCCACCAATCCGGGCTGGTCTTCAGCAGCGCCGAGAAGAAGAAGATGTAGGCGATCTGCAGGATCAAGGCGGCCGTCGCCGGCAGGCAGACCGTCTGCGGCGGCGGCTCGGCGGGCGGCTGGCGCAGCGCGTCGATCGACCAGCGCCGGGCGATGGGCAGCCACAGCGCCCAGAAGCCCATGGCGCGCAGCACGGTCTCGCTGCCCTGCAGCGTCAGCTCGTTGCGCGCCACCAGCGAGGCGTGCAGCACGAACGAGACGAACGCCGCCGTGCGGGTGCGCCAGCCGAGCGCCAACGCCAGGTGCGCCGCGCCCGCGAGCACGAACAGCAGCACCTGGAACCACAGCCCGCCGTGCGCCAGGTGCAACGAGAAGTGATAGGGGTCGAAGGGGTTGGCCACCACCGCCACGCGGGGCAGCACGCCCGCGTCGGTGTAGAAGGCCGTGAGATCGCGCGACCGATCGATCAGGTCGCCGAGCAGCACCGTGCCCAGCACGATGCGGAACAGCGCCAGGCCCCGCAGGTCGAGGGCGAGAGCGTTGCGGAGAGGAGCGGGCAGCGTCACGGGTGCGCCCAGCGTCGGTGCATCACGGCGACGGTGGTAGCACGACGGCGGGCCCCGCGACGAGGCTTGCGCGCCGGCAGTGGAGGGCACGTGCGTCGACGGTGGATCCGACCGGCTGTCAGCGGTCAGCGGTCAGCGGTCAGCCGGGCCCGCAGCCGACCCGTGCGTTGGGTGCTCGGCATCGTGCGCCGTGGTCGATGCTCGGATCGAGCCCACCGCCTGGGCATCGTGCGCTGTGCGCGATGCTCGGGGTCGGGCCAGCCGGCAGCGCCGCAATCGCCGCGGCGGAGCTGACCGCTGACCGCTGAAAGCTGATAGCCCGGCCGCTGTGGCAGGGCGACGGACGGAGCCACCCGCGCGACTCATCTCCTCCCTGCGACGCTTACTGGCAGACGCCGTCGCCGTCGCTGTTGGCGTCGACGCAGGTGGTGCCGGCGGCGCAGCGATCCTCGACGCCCCAGACGTCGCAGCGCTGGCCCACGCTCCGGAGCGGGTACACCCGCACGGCGTAGGTGGCCGGCTCGTCGCCGTTGTCGACGACGAAGTAGTGATCGCCCGCGGGCAGCAGGCCCTCGAGGTGCGAGCAGCGGCCGAGGCCCAGGTCGTTGTTGAAGGCCAGCGCGTTCGCGGGGTCGATGGCCGCCTCGTAGCCCCGCCCGTCGAGGATGGCGCCGTCCACCTGGAACAGCCGCGTGTCGGCGCCGCAGGTGCCGGCGGCGTTGGTCGTCTCGACGGCCACCGCGGTGGGCGCCGCGAGCGACAGGCGGAATGCGTCGTAGGGATCGTTTCGGCACTCGTCCAGCGTGGCGGCGACGGCGCCGGCCGGACCGACCGACAGCGGCGTCGCGGTCAGGGTCGTGTGGTTCGGCTCGACCTCGACCACCGGCTGCCACGGCCGGTCGCAGATGCCGGCGCCGTCGGTGAAGGTCTGCGCGCAGGTCAGGCCCAGGTCGCAGCGGTCCGCGGCGCGCGCGCGATCGCAGGGATCGCCCTGCGGGACGAGCGGGCCCACCGGGCCGGCGTCGAGCACCATGTACGTGTGGGCCGGACAGGCGGGCGAGGGCGCCCACAGACCGTCGTTGTCGAGCACCACCATCTTGATCAGGTAGCGCCCGGGCAGGTCCACGTGCATCACCGCGCGCGACGTGGTGACGTCGTCGGGGAAGCCGCCGCCGGCCGGCTGCGCGATGTCGAAGAACGACTCGAGGATCATCGCGGCGCTGCCCGCCGGCGCCTGCTCGATGACGAAGTGCCACTGCACGACGTCGGGCGACGAGAAGGTGCCGTCGAGGAACACGAAGCTGCCCGGCGTCGGCGTCTGGTACGCGTTCAGCAGGAAGGGCTGCGGGCACAGCGGATCGGGGCCGCAGACCACGCCGCCGCCGGGGCCGCCGCCCGGGCCGCCGCCCGGGCCGCCGCCCGGGCCGCCGCCCGGGCCGCCGCCGGGACCACCGCCCGGGCCGCCGCCGGGGCCACCGGGACCACCCGGCCCACCGCCGGGCCCACCGCCCGGACCACCGCCGGGGCCACCGGGACCACCGGGGCCGCCCGGACCGCCCGGCCCGCCGGGGCCGCCGGGGCCGCCCGGCCCGCCGGGACCGCCCGGCCCGCCGGGGCCGCCCGGGCCGCCGGGACCACCCGGCCCGCCGGGACCACCCGGCCCACCGGGACCACCCGGCCCACCGGGTCCACCCGGCCCGCCAGGACCACCCGGTCCACCCGGACCCCCGGGACCACCCGGACCACCCGGCCCACCGGGACCGCCCGGCCCACCGGGACCACCCGGCCCACCGGGACCGCCCGGCCCACCGGGTCCGCCCGGCCCGCCCGCCGACGGGTGCTTGCCGAAGTAGAACGTCAGGTTCCACATCAGCGAGAAGCTCCACCCGCCGGCGCTGCCGGTGCCGAAGCTCAGGCCCGAGATGATCGGCACGAAGGTCACGCCGAAGCGATCCCGCCCGTTGGACCCCTTGCCCGTCGGGTTCAGGCCCAGGCCCACCGTCACGCCGGCGCCGCCGCTGACCGCGAGCGTCCCGCCGAAGCGTTTGGCCAGGTCCTCGGCCTTGGCCCACGACGCGCTGATCGACAGTCCCCAGCCCTCGGCCTGGAAGGGTGTGTCCATGTTCCAGCCGACGCCGCTCGGCGCGCTGACCCCCGCGCCGATGTCGACGCTGCCGGCGGCCCCCAGGTTGAGCCCCACCCCCAGCGTCCCCATCAAGGCGAAGCCGCCAAGCCACTCGGGATCACTCCCGAAGAAGCTCCACAGCTCGAGCGCGAAGCCCAGATCGAGCCCGATGATCTTCCAGAACGCGGGCAATGAGACGCCCAGCGAGAACAGCGGCAGGATCGTGTTGGTCAGGTCCTGCAGGATGTCGCCGTGGCCCAAGAACAGCAGGGCCTTGAACGGGCTGGGCGTGTCGATGCCCAGGAAGCTGGCGATGGCCACCTGCGCCAGCACCGCGACGATGGCCACGGTGATGGTGACCGACACGATCGAGAACTCACCCGTCGGATCGTTGTGGTGCACCGGATCGCCCACCGCGTAGGCGTAGCGGTTGAGCGTCCGCGGATCGCTGTCCACGGGCGGGTGACGGTCCATCTGCGTGAACCGCAGCATCTCGGGCGCGTACCAGCGCTGCTGCAGGTACACCAGGCCCGTCGCGCTGTCGTTCCAGCCGGTGGCGTAGCCCAGGCCGTCGCGCGCCTCGCCCTGCCGCAGCCGGCCGTAGGCGTCGTACGCGAAGGCCTGCTCGCCGGCGGGCCCGACGTCCAGCCGCACGGTGCCGACGTGATCGGTCACGACGTGGTGCCACGCGCCGTCGGCGTCGGTGTAGCCCAGCAGCTGATCGCCCCAGGCGTAGCGCCGCAGGAGCGTGCCGGCCCCGCTGCGCTCCTCGAGCAGGCGGGCGACGTCGCGGCTGCGATCCCAGACGAAGTGCGTCACCTCGCCGTCGTCGTCGCGGCTGCGCATCAGGCCGTCGTGCTCGTAGGTGTAGGTGACGACCCGCGGCGCCTGGCCCACGCGGTCGATCTCCACCCGGGCCAGCCGCAGGTTGTCGTCGTAGGCGTAGCGCGTCTCGAGGCCGCCCTCGAGGCGCCGCACCAGGTTGCCGTTGGCGTCCCAGTCATAGCTGACCGAGCCGCGCGTCAGCAGTCGATCGTTGTCGTCGTAGGTGAACGCCTCGCCGGCGCCGTCCTCGGTGCGCTGCGTGATGTTCCCGTTGGGATCGTAGGTGTAGGCGATGTCGGCGTCGACGCCGCCCTCGGTGATCACCTCGCTCACCAGCCGCCCGGCGCGGTCGTAGTCGAAGGCCGACACGCGGCCGTCGAGCTCGGTGGCCTGGGTCATCCGACCGTCGGTGTAGGTGTAGGCCAGGCCGAAGCGCGCCGCGCCCTGGTCGTCGCTCAGGCCCAGCGTGCTCACGCGCGCCGCCTGGTCGTAGGTCCAGGTCAGGTTGGCGCCGTCGGGCAGCGTCGCCGCCAGCGGGCGGCTGGTCATGTCGCGCTGGTACTGCGTGCGGTTGCCCTGCGGATCGGTCACCGCCGCGATGCCGCCGCGCGCGTCGTACTCCAGCAGCGTCGTGCCCAGGTCGGTGCCGACGCTCAGCGGCGTGCCGCCGAAGCTGTAGCCGGCCACGAACGTGGCGCCCAGCTTGTCGCGCCAGGTGTTCAGGCGGTCCGCCGTCCAGGCCAGCGTCGACGCGCCGTCGGCGTCGGTGTGCGCGGTGACCTTGTCGTTGGCGTCGTAGGTGAAACGCTCCGTCTCACCGCTGGGCCCGGTGCGCTCGATGGGCCGCCCGGCCACGTCGAGCACGTAGGTCATCGCCGTGCCGTCGAAGCGGTTCCAGCCCGACAGGCGCCCCAGGTCGTCGTAGTCGTAGCTCTCCCGCTGCCCCAGGGGGAGCGTTCGCGCCACGACGTTGCCTTCGGCGTCGTGCACGTAGCGCGTCGCGTGGCCGTTCGGGTCGATCAGCGTCTCGAAGTTGGCGTGCGTGTCGTGCTCGAAGCGCGCGACGTTGCCCTCGGGATCGGTGGCCGTCTCGATGCGTCCGTTGTTGGCGTAGGTGTAGCTCCAGGCGCCGCCGTTCATGTCGGTGCGCTCGACGAGGCGGTCGGCGGCGTCGTAGGTCAGCGCCTCGGTCACCATGCCCTGCCAGGTGCGCTCGGTGACGTTGCCCTTCGCGTCGCGCTCGAAGGTCAGCGCGCGCCCCATGGCGTCGGTGATGCCGACCAGGCGGTTGGCCTCGTCGTAGCTGTAGTTGACCGTCGCGCCGCCGATGGTGCGCGTCAGCCGGTTGCCCGCGGCGTCGTAGGTGTACGTGACCTCGTTGCCCAGGCCGTCGCCGCGCGCGATCAAGCGGCCGGCGCCGTCGTAGCGGTTCACCGTCGCGCCGCCGTGCGGGAACTGCTCGCTGGCGATGCGCCCGTTCGCGTCGTAGCTGCGCCGGTAGCGGCTGCCGTCCTGCATCACGATGGTCGTGATCTGGCCCTCGGCGTCGTACTCGGTGACCAACTCGCGCCCGTCCTCGGTGCGCCGCGCGCGCATGCGGCCGAGGCTGTCGACCTCGTACTCGAACACCCGCCCGTGCGGATCGGTGCTGCGCATCGGCTGCCCGGCGCGATCGCGGTCGACGAACGCCTCGCGGCCGCCCGGGTAGGTGACCGCGTCGATGTTGCCGCCGTCGCCCCAGGTGTAGCCGTACTCGACGGGGATGGGTCCGTCGTGCGTGTCCAGCATGTGGCTGTCGCCGACCACCTTGCCCTCGCCGTCGGTGTCCATGGCGAAGACCGTGCCCATGGGATCGGTGACGGTGTCGACGTGACCGTTCGCGTCGTAGGCGAAGGTGCGCACGTTGCCGCCGGGGTACTCGGCGCGCGTCAGGTTGCCGTTGGCGTCGTAGTCCCAGGTCGTCTCGTTGCCGTTGGCGTCCACCTCGCGGGTCTTGCGCCCGCTGGCGTCGTACTCGAAGGCCGTCGTGTTGCCCAGCGGATCGGTCTTGCGGGTCATGCGGCCCTGGGCGTCGTAGCCCATCGTCCAGCGCTGACCGTTGGGATCGACGTAGGCGGTGCGGTTGCCGTCGGCGTCGTACTCGTACAGCCGCACGTTGCCTTCGGGATCCTCGGTGCGCGTCAGCCGCCCGTCGGCGTCGTGCGCGTTGCGCCAGCGCCCGCCGAGCGCGTCGACCTGCTCGATGACGTTGCCCGCCGCGTCGTAGCGATGGATGGAGCGGTTGCCCAGGCGGTCGACCACGACCTCCTGCCGCTCCACGCCGTCGTGGCCGATCTCCAGCCGGTTGCCCAGCGCGTCCACCACCGCGATCAGCCGCCCGGTCGAGTCGTAGACCGACGTCCCGGGCACGTTGCCGCGCGCGTCGACGATCTCGGTCAGGTTGTGATCGTCGTCGTACAGGTACGTCGTCTCGGCGTCCGCGAAGTCGGTCGTCTTCCGCAGATCGCCGTTGCCGTCGTAGGTGTAGGTGCGCCGCGCGCCGTTGGGCAGCGCCATCGAGGTGACGCGCCCGAAGCGATCCCGCTCGAACCGGATGGCCTCGCCGCTCGAGTGGAACACACCCTGCTCGTTGATCTGCAGCGTGCTGCCCTGCCCGTCGTCGATCTGCCGGGCCCCGCGATCCTTGTCGAACAGGAACTCGCGCCCGTCGGGCAGGCGCAGGATGTACTCCTGCGGATCCCAGGGCGTGAAGAAGTCACCCTCGACGAACTGGTCGTTCACGAGCTGGATCGGGTTCTCGCCGATGTAGTCCAGCTCGGCGTCGGTGCCGGGATAGGGCAGGAACTGCGCGTTCGCTTGCTGCCACCCGAAGCCGCAGGCGATGAACTCGGGCGCGAAGTAGAAGCGGTAGGCCTCGCCGCCGATGTGGAACGTCACCACGTGGCTCTGCGAGGGATCCAGGCGCGGCGGCGGACCGAAGATGCCGACGCACCGCCCGTTCCAGTCCCAGCCCTCGCCCGGCGGGTTGCTGAAGTGCACCTCGCCCGCGCCGACGTCCATCGTCCAGCCCACGCCGAACGCGCCCTGCACCTTGTCGCCCGAGTCGTAGATGCGCTTGATGGTCAGCGGCAGGCCGCCCACGACGACGCCCGCGTCGATGAACTCGAGCCGCTGGCTACCCACCTGCATGCCCGGGGCGATCTCGACGATGGTGCGCGCCTGCGTCTCGACGCCCCAGTCGTCGCCGGCGATCAGCCGCAGGTCGTACATGCCCGACTTCAGCACGGTGAGATCGACCCGGCCCAGCGGCCCGTCGATGGGCTCGAAGCCCTCGAGCAGCCGCACCCAGCGGCCAGTGCCGCGCGGCGCCAGCTCGACCGCCCAGTAAGCGAGATCCTCGTCGGCCACCCGGCCGTCGGGCTCGAACGCCTCGCTCAGCAGGTCGCCCTCGACCGGGCTGCGCAGCTCGACCTCGGGCCCGGCGCCCGCCTCGCCGTCGTGCACGAACACGTCGAGCGATCCGAAGCCGCGGTTGCCCGCGCGGTCGGTGGCCACCACCTCGACTTCGTAGCGCCCGGTGAACAGCGGGGTGAAGGTCGCGAAGCCGTCCGCATCGACCGCCAGCGGCTCGCCGTCCAGCGTCGCCTCGACGCCGGCCACGCCCGAGGCGTCGGCCACGTCGATGGTGATCGTCACGTCGTCGCCCAGCGCCGGCTGCGCGGGCTCGGCGAAGACGGCCACGCGCGGCGGCGTGAGATCGGCGTCGTCGTCGACGTAGACGGTGCGCGTCACTGGCCGACTGGCCTGATCGCCGTCGCCCACCACCAGCTGCACCTCGTAGACGCCCGCGAAGTCGGGCACCAGCGTCGAGCTCGCGCCGCGCAGGTCGTCCAGCTCGGCCTCGCTGCCCGCCGGCGCCGCCAGGAGCGTCCAGCGATAGAACAGCGGATCGCCGTCGGGATCGCTGCTGGTGCTGCCGTCGAAGACCACGGGGTCGCCGCGCTGGACGCGCCCCGGCGCGTCGATGCGCGCCATCGGCGGGCGATCCAGCCGCAGCGTGCCGCCGCGCGTGTCGCGCCCGATGGCGTTCTCGACGGTCAGGAACCAAGGCTCGTCGCGGCTGCCCGAGAAGCTGACCTGCACCACCGGCTGGTCGAGCGCGCCGCCCACAACCGTGCCGCCCGGGATCAGCCAGCGATAGGTCAGGTCACCGCCGATGGCCTCCGAGGCGTCGAAGGTGAAGACCGTCGCGTAGGCGTCGCCGCTGCGCAGTCGACTCGGGCTCACCTGCGCCAGCGCCTCGGGCGCGCCGGCCTCGACCTGCACCTCGATCGTCTCGACGGTGGCGTTGCCCAGGGTGTCGGTGACGGTGGCCTCGAACACCAGCACGCCGCTGTCCCGCGGCCGGAACTGCGCCAGGCCGCCGGCGTCCACCGGCACGTCCTCGCTGTTGGCGGTCACCTCGATGCTCGCGATGCCCGAGGGATCCTCCGCCAGCACCAGCAGCGTCACCGCCTGCCCCGCCACCACCAGCGTGTCGCTCACGTACAGCGTCACGTCGGGGCCGGTGGCGTCGCCGCAGACGTCGTCCTCGTCGGTGCGCCCGTCGCAGTCGTCGTCGATCCCGTTGCAGATCTCGGCGCCACCGACGCCGGGCTGTGCGTCGCAGACGACGCTGCCCGCGTTGCACACCCGCACGCCGGCCACGGCGCACGCGCCGCGCCCGCTGAGGCAGCGCATGCCCACGTCGCTCGGCTCCTCGTCCGTCGTGCCGTCGCAGTCGTCGTCGACGCCGTTGCAGGTCTCGGCGCTGGTCCCCTCGAAGGGATCGCACTCGACCTCGGCCGGCACGCCGTCGACGCACTGGCGCTGGCCGTGGAAGCACGCGCCGACGCCGCACTCCACCGTGGCGAAGGCCTCGTCGACGCTGCCATCGCAGTCGTCGTCCAGGTCGTTGCACAGCTCGGCCACCGGCGCGCCCGCGGTCACCCCACAGACGATCAGCCCCTGGCGGCACACCTCGGCGCCGCGCCGCAGGCACTCGCCCACGCCCGCCTGGCAGGCCCCGCCCGCCTCGAGCGTCTGCTCGTCGGTGGCGCCGTCGCAGTCGTTGTCCAGCAGGTCGCAGCGCTCGGCCTCGCCCACGCCGGGCACCGCGTCGCACACGATGCGCCCGCGCCGGCACACGCTGTTGCCGTCGCGCTGGCACACGCCCAGCCCGCTGCGGCAGGCCACGCCCACGTCGGTCGGCGACTCGTCCGTCGTGCCGTCACAGTCGTTGTCCAGCCCGTCGCAGACCTCCTCGGCCGCGCCCTCGAGCGGATCGCACGCGCCCGCCCCCTGCCCGTCGCAGTTGGGCACCGCGTGCCGGCACTCACCCAGGCCGCACACCGTGCTGCCGAAGCCCTCGTCGGGCTCGCCGTCGCAGTCGTTGTCGGCCCCGTCGCAGATCTCGTCGCTCGGCTGCTGCGCCTCGACCGGGCAGATCAGATCGCCCCGCTCGCACACCAGCGTGGCCTCGACGCGGCACGCCCCCACGCCGTCGCCGCAGGGGTTGCCCACGCCGGCGGCCTCTTCGTCGATCGTCCCGTCGCAGTCGTTGTCGAGGAAGTCGCACAGCTCGGCGGTCGGATCGCCCGGCACCGCGTCGCACACCAGCGCGCCCTCGACGCAGAAGCGCCGGCCGAGCTGGTTGCACGCCCCCACCCCCGCGTCGCAGGGCGTGTCGTCGCCGATGGCGCCCTCGTCCACCGCGCCGTCGCAGTCGTCGTCGACGCCGTTGCACAGCTCGAAGTCGGCGGCGTCGGCGAAGGGATCGCATCGCACCGGCGTGCCGTCGCTGCACGCGGGCAGCTCACGCGCGCACTGACCCTGGCCGCACATCACCGTGCCCAGGCCCTCGTCGACGCCGCCGTCGCAGTCGTTGTCCAGCCCGTCGCACACCTCGTCGGCGGCGGGCGTCACCGGATCGCACAGGTTGCGGCCCTCGACGCAGCGCACCCGGCCCTGGCGGCACACGCCGGGATCGCCCGTGCCGCACGCGCCCTGATCCTCGAGCCCCTCGTCGGCGCTGCCGTCGCAGTCGTCGTCCAGCCCGTTGCACAGCTCGGGCAGCGGGGCCAGCGGCGCCGCGCCGCAGGTCGTGCCGCCGCCGCGCCCGCACACCACGACGCCGCTGTTCACGCACTCGCCGACGCCGACGGTGCAGTCCGCCCCGAGCCGGAAGCCCTCGTCGACGGTCCCGTCGCAGTCGTCGTCGTCGCCGTTGCAGCGCTCGATCTCGGCCGGCTGCAGGTCGCCGTCGCAGGTGGCCGCGTCGGGCCCGTTGCAGATGAAGGCGCCCTCGGCCGCGCAGATGCCCTGCCCCGCCACGCAGTCCCGCCCCACCCGGTAGTCCTCGTCGGTCTGCCCGTCGCAGTCGTCGTCCTGGCTGTTGCAGGTCTCGTCGCGCGGGACGCCCGGCACCGCGTCGCAGCTGATCTGCTCGAAGGCATTGCACAGCGTGAAGCCGAACTGCCGGCACGCGCCGGCGCCGCGGAAGCAGGGCTGGCGGATGGCGTAGCCCTCGTCGGTGGTGCCGTCGCAGTCGTCGTCGACGTCGTTGCACACCTCGTCGCGGCCCTCGAGCGGCTCGACGTCGCAGCGCACCTCGGCGGCGTCCACGTCGCAGAAGGCCGTGCCCGCGTTGGCGCAGGCGCCGACGCCCGCGGTGCAGGCGCGGCCCACGCCGGCGACGCCCTCGTCCACCTCGCCGTTGCAGTTGTCGTCGGCCCCGTTGCAGGTCTCCTCGGCGGGCACCACCTGACCCACGCAGGGGCCCCACGCGCTGCCGTCCTCGGCGCAGGTCTGCGTGCCGGCGACGCACGCGCCGACGCCGGCCGTGCCGTTGGGGCCGCTGTAGCAGTCGCGCTGCTCGCCCCCGTTGCACACGCAGCCGCCGGCCACCTCGTCCGTCTCGCCGTTGCAGTCGTTGTCGGCGCCGTCGCAGATCTCGACGCCGGGCAGCACCTGGCCCACGCACGGCCCCGGCGCGCCGAACCGGCAGACGCTGGTGCCCCGCGCGCAGGCTCCGACGTCGGCGGTCGCCTCGTCGGCGCCGTAGCAGGTCAGCACCAGCGGCCCGCCGTCCTCGCCGTCGTCGATCTGCCCGTCGCAGTCGTCGTCCAGCCCGTTGCACACCTCGGCCCCGGGCAGCACCTGGCCCTCGCAGGCCGTGAAGGCGCCCTCGACACAGGTGCGCGTGCCCGCCGCGCACACACCGCGCTGATCGCTGCCGGCGGGCCCGTCGTAGCAAGGCTCGGCCAGCGGGTCGCCGCCGGCGCCCTCGTCCACGCGCCCGTCGCAGTCGTCGTCCAGCCCGTTGCACAGCTCGCGGCCCGGCACGCCGGGCTGCGCGTCGCAGCGCGTGTCGGCCCCGTCGTCGGTGCAGATGACCGTGCCCTCGGCCCGGCACGCCCCCTCGCCGACGCTGCACGCGTCGCCCACGCCGGGGAAGCCCTCGTCGGTGCGCCCGTCGCAGTCGTCATCCTGGGTGTTGCACGCCTCGACCCCGGGCTCGCCCACCGCGCCGTCGCACACCAACGTCGCGCCGTCGGGCCCGCAGCGCAGGCGCCCCTCGACCGCGCAGGCGCCCTGCCCCGCGGTGCACGCGGCGTCCAGGTCGGCGAAGGCCTCGTCGGTCACGCCATCGCAGTCGTTGTCGAGGCCGTCGCAGACCTCGTCGTCCACCGGGCCGAAGCCGCACGTCGGCTGGCCGTCGTCGCCGCAGACGACGCGCCCGCGGCCCAGGCACACGCCCTCGCCGCCCGCGCAGGGGTCGCCCACGCCCAGGCCCTCGTCGGCGGCGCCGTCGCAGTCGTCGTCCAGGCCGTTGCAGGCCTCGGCGTCGGCGGGCTCACCGCCGAGGCACACCGGCGCGCCGACGTCGCCGTCCGGGCAGGTGGTCCGGCCCGTCGCGCAGACGCCGGGAAGCCCGGTCTCGCAGGCCTGGTCCTCGATGCACGGCGTGTTGCACACGCCCGGATCGTCGATCTCACCGTCGCAGTCGTCGTCGAGCCCGTTGCCGCAGATCTCGCGGTCGAGGCACTCGACCTGGATCACGCACACCCGGTTGCCGTCGCACACCTGGCCCTCGGGGCAGCCGCCGGGGGTCTGGCGGCAGCCGCCGAGGCAGGCGCCGCTGCCGCTGCAGTAGGTCCCGTCGGGGCACACCTCGTCGCCCGGGCAGTCCTCGGGCACGCAGTCGCCCGCCGCGCTGCAATAGCCATCGGGGCAGCGCCCAGGCTGGCAGGGTGCCACGCAGAAGCCCTCGGGCGCGCAGACGGTGTCGCCTTCGCAGTCGAGGTCGTCGGCGCAGCGCACGCCCACGTCGGGCTCGGGCGGCGCGGCGTCGACGACCGCGTCCGGCGCCGCGTCCGGCGCCGCGTCCACGACCACGCGCGCGTCGCGCGGCGCGGCGTCCGGCGGCGGCGCGCCGTCGACGGTGTCGCCGTCGCCCTCGCCGCCCGTCATGCGCATGTCGACGGGATCACCACCCGAAGACGGGGCGTCGTCGCAGCCGGACAACACCCACCCCAGCCCCAACAGGGCCACCCCGCTCACGATGCTACGCACGCTGGACCCCCCCGATGCGTGTCGGGGAATCCTATCGTAGCTCGCATCCGGGGCTCAACGGGGGCGACGC
This sequence comes from bacterium, assembly GCA_030426945.1. GTDB lineage: Bacteria > Myxococcota_A > Bradymonadia > UBA7976 > UBA1532 > JACKDN01. The sequence continues at coordinate 3,741 of JAUHXL010000080.1, read as the reverse complement.
GGCCGGATCTGCTCATCAGCCGTTCGTGGTCGGCTCCGACCGGCTAACAGCTATCCGCTCTCAGCCGGGCCCCGGACGCAGTGCCAACCTCGGCAGCGCGGTGCAAGATCGACGCGCGGGGTCTCCGGGCAGCCCGTCGCCATCATCGCAGCGGAGCTGACAGCTGACCGCTGAGGTCTGATGGCCCGGCCGTCCTGGCAAGGCGTGCCGTGGACCAACGGGTCCGAATCACACCCGACGCGGGCGCGTCGCCCCGGCGGGCGTCAGGGCGCGTTCCAGGTGGCAACGAAGTACGACCGCCCGTCGCGCTGGTAGCCGCGCAGGGTGACCGGGACGTGACCATTCTGCCCGAAGGCCTCGGCGTGCGTCGCCTCGAGCGCGGCGCCGGTCAGGACGTGGCGGCTCTGCCCACCGTTGGGCACCTGGCTGACGAAGACGCCGTAGAACAGGCCGGCGTCCTGTCCGGGCGGCGTGAAGACCTCGACGTCCTGGACCCAGCGGTTCAGGTCGCGCTGCTCCTCGAAGAAGGTCTGGTAGTCGGCCGACGTGAAGATGCCGCGGGCCTCCCAGACGCCCACGCCTACGCGATCGAGCAGCACCGACAACCGCAGACCCTCGCCCGTCTCGGCGATCGTGGTGCGCACCACGCGCCAGCCCTGCGGTACCAGGTCGTCGAACAACGCCTGGTGCTCGGCGGTCGTCAGGTCCAGCAAGAGGATCTGGTCGCGCTGGCCGAACACCCAGACGCCCATGAAGCGCCGCTCACCGTTCACCAGGTAGACGTCGAAGTCCACGAGATGAGCGCCCTCGGCCGTCACGCCGTCGTGCGCCTGCTGGAACTCAGCGCGGGTGAGGCCGTGGACGGCCGTCCAGCCGCCCTCTACACGCCGGAACACGGCGGCCACGAAGGTCTCGCCGTTCACCTCGTAGCCCGACAGGCTGTCCGGCCGGAAGCCGGCCACCGCCATCATGTCGAACAACGTCTCGTAGTCCCGGTGCGCGACGTCGTAGCGGATGCGCCAGTCGTCCGCGGCGTCGTCGACGACGTCGATCGGGTAGGTGCGCACCACCTCGCCGTTGATGCGCACCTCGACGGTCCAGCGGCCCCCCGGCCCCTCGATGAGTACGTTCCAGGAGTAGAAGCCGTGCCGCTGCGGGCCGTCGAACCCGGCGCTGCGCGCGCCGTGCTCCGCGCCGTCGGGGCGCAGCACGCGGACCCCCACGCTGTCGCCTGCGTCGCCGCCCGCGGTGGACACGCCCACGCCGATTACGTCGCCGATGAAGGCGCGGTCGATGTCCGGCGGCGGATCCTTGACGTCGTTCGTGTCGCGCATCGAGCCGCGCTGCACGTTCGCGTCCATCAGGGTCAGCGGCGGATCGTAGACCGGCGGCTGCAGCCACAGCTCGGCGAGGAAGGGCGACACCGGCACGTCGGCGCAGTCGCGCACCTCGAAGTGGACGTGGGCGGTGGTCGAGCAGCCCGAGCTGCCCACCACCCCGAGGATGTCGCCCGCCGCGACCGGATCGCCGGGCGCCACCGCCAGGCTGCCGTTCTTCAGATGCCCGTAGGTGCTCGAGAAGCCGTTCGCGTGGCGTACGGTCACGAAGTTCCACTCACCCACGCACTCGACGTTCCGGTCGAAGTTGCCATCGGCCGTCGCCTCGACCACGCCGGCGGCGGCGGCGAAGACCGGGACGTCGGCGTCCATCGCGCGGAAGTTCGGCGCGTCGATGTCGACCCCCCGGTGGCCGTCGTAGGTCTTGGCGCCCCCGGCGTAATCCTCGATGCCCTCGCCGGGATCGAGGTCGACGTAGTTGTTGATCACCCAGTCCACGCCGTCGTCACCCGCCATCGGCCAGGCGAACTGCAAGGGCGCGAAATCATCGAAGCCAGGACACGCATCACAGGCGTCCGGCTGCTGGTCGCCGTCGGCGTCGGCGTCGTTGGGGCCGGCCGGGCACAGATCGCACCGGTCGGCCACCTGATCGCCGTCCCCGTCACCGCTGTCGCGGGCCTCACAGGCCCCGCAGCCCGGCTCGCGGGTGAGCCCGATCGCGTCGATCCAGGCGGCGTCCTCCAGGTTGCTGATGCTCTCGTCCTTCACGTAGGACCAGCGCAGCTCGTGAACACCGGGGGTCAGCAGATAGCCGGCCGTGGTCCAGTCCACGTCGCCCGACCACCGGTCGCGCTCCTCACCGTCCACGCTGAAGACCAGGAAGTCGAAGCCCACCTCGCTGCTCACCCGCAGGGCGAAGCGCACGAACTGGGGCTCCTCGGCGTCCACCATGACCCATAGATCCGAACGCTGCCGGTTCCCGATGTCGCCGGAGCGCGCCGAGCGCCGGTTGTGGAAGCCGCCCTCTGTGATCGACCAGGGCGCGTCGCCCTCCGTCGCGACGAACTCGGGCAGCGTCGGCCACTCGAAGGACTCGCTGCCCAGCCCGGTGGGCTGGCAGACGCCCGCCGAGCAGGTGTCCAGCACGCCCTCGCCGCAGGCGGTGCAGTCGTCCACCGGCTGCGCGTCGCAGGCGCCCGCGCGGCAGGTGCCGGCCAGGCATTGATCGTCCCCGCACGCCGCGCCGTCGTTGGCCGGACACACGAGGCAGGCGTCGCCCGCCGGCAGCCCGACCGAGCAGGCCTCGCCGGTGTCGCAGGCGGGCACCAGCTCGATGGCGTCGATCCACACGGTGTCGCGGCCCGTGCTCAGCGACCCGTCCTTCTCGTAGCTCCAGGTGATCGTGCGCAGGCCCGGCTCGAGCCCCAGCTCGATGTCCTCGCCCCTCTGGCCCGACGCGGTCACGGCGACCTCGCCGTCGATGCGCACCACCAGGAAGTCGAACCCGGCCTCGCTGTCGATGCGGTACCGGAAACGCAGCAGGCTGGGCGCGGCGACCTGCAGGCCCACGCTCATGCTCGCCGACTCGTCGTCGTCGATGTCGGGCGCGTGCGCCGAGGCGGTGCCCTCGATCGGTCCGGTGCCGTCGATGATCCACGCCGGCTCGCCGGCGTCGAACAGCGCATTGAACGCGCCCGACTCGAAGCCCTCGTAGATGCCGGCCGGTGGCAGCGGCCGGCACGCGCCCGCCACGCACAGGCCGTCGGGGCAGGCCGCGCAGTCGTCGGCGTCGGCGACGCCGCAGGCGCCGGTGGCGGGATCGCAGGTGCCGACCCGGCAGACCCCGTCGAAGGCGCTGCAGTCCGTCGGCGTGCCCGGCTGGCAGGCGCCGGCGAGGCACGCGCCCATGCCGGTGCACAGATCGCCGTCGTCACAGGGGTCGTCGTCGTCGACCGCCTGCGCGACGCAGCCGCCCGACTGGGCGTCGCACACGCCGACCATGCAGGTGGCGTCCATCGCCGAGCAGTCGATCGCGTCGCCGGGCTCGCAGGCGCCGGCCAAACAAGCGCCGAGGCCGGTGCACGGATCGCCGTCGTCGCAGGGCGTGTCGTCCTCGCGGGCCTCGACGGTGCACTCACCGGTGGCCGCGTCGCAGACGCCCACCATGCAGTCGGTGTCACGGGCCGAGCAGTCGACGTCGGCGCAGCGGTCGGGCGCGCCGCCCATGCCGCCCATGCCGGGCTCGCCGCCCATGCCGGGCTCACCGCCCGCGCCGCCGCCCTGACCGGGCTCACCGCCCATGCCGGGCGCGCCGCCCGCGCCGCCGCCCTGGCCGGGCTCGCCGCCCATGCCGGGCGCGCCGCCCGCGCCGCCGCCCTGGCCGGGCTCGCCGCCCATGCCGGGC
>JAUHXL010000653.1 GCA_030426945.1 bacterium | reverse complement strand
AGCAGGCACATCGTGTCGTCGTTCTGGCCGTAGAGCTCGATGAGGCCCTGCACCCGCCGCTCCTCGAGCAGCGTCGTGCCCTCCTCGATGTACGCCCGGCTGGTCACGTACAGCGGCCAGGCCGGGCGGTTGTTGCCCTGCCAGTAGATGGCGTCCTCGATCGAGGCCTGCGTCATGAACCGCACCACCTGCATCATGGTCCACTGGTAGTTGCGCACCCACGCGCCCGCGTTGCCGGCCGCGCCGCTGAAGTTGGCGGCGTCGCGCAGATCGATCAGCGCGTCGAGGTACTGGCGGTCGGTCAGCGCGCCCTGCACGTCGAAGCCGTTCTCGGCGACGACGTTCAGGTTGGTGGCGGCCAGCAGCATCCGGTCCCGCAGGCGACCGAGGAAGACCGCGCCGGGCACCTGGCCGAGCTGCAGATAGGCGGTGATCTCACCGGCCATCTCCTCGAGCAGATCGCGCCCCCGGCCGTACTCGGCCTGGATCAGCAGATCGGCGGCCGGGTTGGGGTTGTAGTTCCAGTCCATCACCCACTGCTCGAAGGCGCTCTTCGCGTGGAAGTAGGCGGTCTGCGCGGTGCTCATCGCGTTGTTGTAGTCCTCGTTGCCCACCGCGGTGCGCATCAGCGCGAGCGCCTCGTCGACGATGTCGTCGTCCACCTGCTGGGCGGTGCGCTTCCACTCGGGCTGGTCGGCCCGGTCCAGCTGGCGGGTGTACGCCTGCAGCAGCTCGATGTCCGAGGCCACCAGCCGCGCCGCCAGATCGCTCAGGTCGCCCAGCTCGTCACGCAGGGCGCCGGCCACGATGTCGCGCGCCTGCTCGATGCGCAGCACCGCGAGCTGGGTCTGGATGACCGCGCTGCCGAGGAAGCGCGGCGTCTCGTAGGCCGTGCCGGCGACGCGCTCGTCGGTGATGAGCCCGACCTGCGTGAGCACCGCCACCGACTGCTGCAGCCGCTGCGCGGCGCCGGGCGCCAGGCCGGGGTTGGCGTCCAGGATGGCCTGCAGCCGCCCCCGCACGATGGCGGCACCCGCGTGCAGATCCGCGTTGATCAGCCAGCCGCTGGCCGTGCCCGAGTTGCCGGCGAAGTCCGTCACGATGATCTCGAGCTCGTGCACGCCCACCGGCACCTCGCGCAGCGCGAGCTCGGCGTCCGGATCGCACACCCCGTCGACCTGGTTCAGCGCCCCGCCGCGCCGCAGCTCGCAGGCCACGTTCGCCACGACGCGATCGCCGCGCGCGGGGTTGCCGTTGCCGTCGAAGTCGTGATCCGCCAGCACCCGCGCCTCGCCGTCGGGATCGAGCACGACCGTGACGTTCGCGATGCCCGACGCCACCCCGTCGGCGGCCTCCTCGCCGCCGGCGCTGAGCGCCACCATCTCGGCCCGCGGGAAGATCGGGTAGGACTCGGCGTCGGCCGGCGCCACGCCCTGCTGGCTGGGCACCAACAGCACGGGCTCCGGCGGGTTGCGGTCGATGCCGAACGCGATGGACTGGTCGATGGTCTCGTTGCCGTCGGCGTCCTCGATGGCGATGCGCAGCTGGTAGACCCCTTCGGCCTGGTACTGCAGCGTGATGCGGTTGCCGTCGCGCTGGATGTCGGTCGGGGGCGGCATCACCTGCACGTCGAGCAGCCCGGCGCTGCAGCCGTCGGTGACGTCGAGGGTGACCGACAGCGGATCGTTGCCGCCGTGCCAGCCGTTGTCCGGCGCGTTGACCACCGTGATCTCGGGCACGCCGTTGTCGATGACGCTGACCTGCAGATCCACCGAGCTCGAGTTGCCCGAGCCGTCGGTGGCGCGGTAGCGGAACACGTGGTCGCCGCGCGGCAGCAGCAAGGTGTCGGGCACGGCGTCGAAGGCGCGGTTCTCGCCGTCGGGGTTCAGCACGAATTGGACGTCGATGTCGGCCGCCGCGTAGCCGGCGTCCTGCCAGCTGATGACCGGCACCTCGATGTCGGCGCCCTGGGGCGACTCGCACTCCGTCTCGATGCCCCGGGGCATCTGGCCCGACACCCCAGGCGGCTGGGTGTCGCGCACGCGGACGGTGACGGTCTCGGACGCCTCGTTGCCGGCCGCGTCGCGGCAGCGGATGTCGACCGCCGTGTCGCCGATCGGGTAGCGCACGATGGCCGGGGCGCGGCTGGCGACGGGGTTGGCGTCGCAGGCGTCGGCGCAGTCCCAGGTGAGGCCCTGCACGACGGTCCCCGTGGGCGCGGCGGCCTCGGCGGCCTGCCCGACGGGGGTGGGATCGGGCACCGGCACGAAGGTCGGGGCGGTGCGGTCGACGACGTCCAGCCGATAGCTGGTGCGCGCCTCGTTGCCGTAGCGGTCGGTCGCCACCACCAGCACGTCGTAGGTGCCGAGGGGCAGATCGACCTGCTCGCCGCCGACGTCGATGTCCTGCGGCGGGTTGGTCTGCAGCGTGACGGTCACGGTCGGGTTGGGATCGCGGTTGTCGACGACGTTGACCGCCGGCAGGGCGACGGTGGCCTCACAGCGATCCGCCGCCGTCGGCACGACCAGATCGCCGGGGACCGGGTTGAACGTGGGGGGCGTCTCGTCGCGCACCCGCGCGGCGCCCACCAGGAAGCCGTGGCGCACCACCCGGTTGTTGCCCGAGGTCGCGCCGACCGCGACGCCCAGGCCGGTGTTGCCCATGTGCTGGTAGCCGCCCCCGGTGCTCTTGCCGCCGCCGCTGCTGAAGGTCTTGGCCGGCAGCATCTGGGCGTGGGTCGCGCCCCCGAGCGCGAGCGACAGGCCTACCGCCGCCATGGCAATCCGTGCGTGCACGCCGTCCCCCCCTGTCGAGCGCGCTGATGCGCCCATGAAAACCTACCGTGGCACCGTACCCGCCGGCAAGTCGCGCAGTTGGCGGCGGGCGCGCGCTCTGCCAGACTGGCGCCGTTTCGCCCACGGAGCCGCCCGATGACCGACTCGCAGAACCCCACGCTCTTCGTCTTCCCCGGCCAGGGCACGCAGTACGTGGGCATGGCCCGCGACCTGCTGAACGACTTCGCCGAGGCCCGCGCGGTCTACGCCGAGGCCGCCGACATCCTGGGCTACGACCTGGCCGCGCTCAGCACCGCCGGGCCGGCCGAGCAGCTCGACCAGACCCTCTTCACCCAGCCAGCCATCTTCGTCCACGGCCACGCCTGCCTCACCGTGCTGCGCGCCATCGCCGGCGCGGCGGCGACGCCGGGCGCCGCGGCGGGCCACAGCATCGGCGAGTACAACGCCCTGGTGGCCGCCGACGCGCTCGGCTTCGCCGACGCGCTGCGGCTGGTCGAGGCCCGCGCCTCGGCGATGCAGGCGCACGGCCGCGGCGGCATGATCGCCCTGCGCGCCGATCGCGACGCCGCGCGCCGCCTCGCCCGCCGCTTCTACTGCGCCGTCGCGGTCCTGAACTCCGACCGCCAGACCGTCGTGGGCGGCGAGGCCGCCGATCTCGATCGCCTGTCGGCCCACTGCACCGACGTCGAGCGCACGGTCCACACGCGCCTGGTGACCAGCGGGGCCTTCCACACCCACCTGATGATCGGCGCCGCCGAGGCCTTCCGCGCCGCCCTCGACGCCGCCCCCTTCCGCCCGCCGGTGGTGCCCGTGCTGGCCAACAGCACCGGCGACTTTCACGCCCAAGACGCCGACAGCCTGCGGTCCAGCCTCTTCTTCCAGGTCTTCGAGCCCGTCGACTGGATGGGCTGCATGACCCGCGCGCTCGAGGCCGGCTACACGCGGGTGGTGGAGCTCGGCGGCGGCAGCGGCGAGGGCGACGACCCGGCCACCAAGCGCCCCCGCCTCGAGT
>JAUHXL010000652.1 GCA_030426945.1 bacterium | reverse complement strand
CCGTCGGTGGACGGGCCTTGCTACACCGTCGAGGCGACCTTCGCGCGCACCGGCACGCACTCGCAGCACGCCGCGCCCGCGTGCTGGTGGGGGCCGGGGGCCGAGCGCATCGACACCTTCGACGCGACCGCCTTCGAGGCGACCGGCGGGGAGCTGGTGCTCAACCACGGCCGCATGCACTACCAGAACTGGGGCGATCCGGGGCACGCGCTGGTGGTGCCGCGCTATGAGGCGCGCTTCACCGGACCCCACCTGCTGCAGGTGGAGGCGGGCAACGGGGCGGGCTCGGTGAACACGGGCGTCACCTGCGCGGTGAAGCGGGTCGACGTCGAGGAGGTCGACGGGGGGCGCGTCGTCGGGGGCGGCTACCTGCTGATGCCGCACCTGGGCGCCTGGGATCGCTGGGCCGGCTCCTCGTTCGTCGAGGTCGACCTGGTGGCCGGGCGCACCTACCGCGTCGTCGTGCACGGCGACGCGTGGGCGGTCAACATGTCGGTCTTCGACCACTTCAGCCGCTACACCGGCGGCACCGGCGGCCGCGCCGGCGCCTTCAACCGGGTGAACATCGCGGCGCTGAAGGTGCTGGCCCGCACCGGGCGGTGACGTGGGTTGCCGTGGCGCGGCTGGGCTGGCAGGCTGCCGGACATGGCGACACTCGGACGCAACGCGCCGTGCCACTGCGGCAGCGGCAAGAAGTACAAGCACTGTCACCTCGACGCGGATCGCGCGGCCAGCGGTCCCGGATCGCAGCGCCTCGAGGAGGCGTCGCGCCCGGTGGGCTCGGCGCCCTACGTCGCGCTCGGCGTGGGGGTGGCGGTGGCCCTCGGCGTGGGCTTGTGGAAGGGCCTCGCGCCCGGCCTGATCGTGGCGGCCGCCTGGGGGCTGGGCCTGGTGGCGTGGATGAGCTTCCGCGATCCGCCGCCGCCCAACGAGAACCCGGGCAACCCGGCCGGCCTCGACTTCGGCCGCAAGGACTGAGCCCGTGAGCGTCAGTCCGCGTCGGCGGGCGGCTCCTCGGGCGTGACCAGCACCGTGCAGGGCGCGCCGGTGATGAGGCCGCGCGCGACGCTGCCGAGGAAGTCGCCGAGGGCCGACCGATCACCCTTGTGGCCGACCACCAGCAGATCCAGATCGTTGGCCTCGGCGTAGCCCTCGAGGGCGCCCACCGGCGAGCCGACGACCACCTCGAGGGACGCGCGCTGCGGGCTGCCGAGGTGCACCCGCGCCAGCTGCTTCAGGCTCTCCATGCACTCGTCGACCATCGACTGCGTCGAGGCCGGGACGACCAGATCGGGCAGGGCGGGCAGCTCGGGGATGTACAGGACGTGCACCAGATGCAAGCTGCCCTCGAGGGCGCTCGCGAGGGCGCTCGCGACCCGCAGGGCGGCCTCGGAGGTGGGCGAGAAGTCGACGGCCACGCCGACGCGCGCCCCCTTCGTCACCGGGCGGGCGTCGGGATGCACGACCGCGATGGGGCAGACGGGGCGGCTGACGAGCTGCTGAACGCGGGAGCCGAGCAGGGTGCGCAGGACCGCCCCCTTGCCGCTGCGGGCGAGGGTCACGAGGGAGGCGCCGTGATCGGCCACCATGTCGCGGATGGCCGTGTAGCAGTCGTCCACCTTGATGGCCACGTCGTCCGGGCCGGCGCCCGTCTGCTCCCGGAACCAGGTGTCGACCGTTCGGCGCGCGGCCTCCATCTTGTCGGGATCGTCGAGGACGGCGTACGCCGACGTCATCCAGCTGCGCAGCCCGACCTCGACGACGTGGGCCGCGACCACCGGACGGCCGAGGGCGGCGCCGAGGGCCTGGGCCCAACGGGCGGCGGCGCCCGAGGCGTCGGACAGGTCGGTCGCGGCCAGGATCGTCGTACCCTTCATCGGTCGTCTCCAGCGCCATGGGCGGGCGTCCCCGCGCCGCCGGGCGCGAGTATAGCCCAGGGTCGGCGGCAGCGCCCGGTTGAAGCGAAGGCGCCACAAGGGTGAGGATGCGCGCATGAGACGAACAGTGGGTGGCCGCCTCGCGGTCGGGTGGGCCGTGGTCCTGCTGGCCCTCGGCGTGGGGTGCGCGGACGACGGGACGGCGAAGGACTGCGGCGTGGGCTGCGCGCCGGCCGAGGTGTGCGCCCGCGGCGCGTGCGCGCCGCGACGCTGCAGCGCCGCGGCGCCCTGTCCGGCGGACCTGGTCTGCAGCGACGACGGCGTCTGCCAGGTGGAGGCGCCGGCCTGCGTCGAGGACGCGGACTGCGGCGCGGGGGCCCGCTGCGTCGACGGCGCCTGCTTCGCGTCCCAGTGCGCGGAGGGCGAGGTCCGGCCCTGCGAGAACGCCTGCGAGACGGGGCAGCAGGTGTGCCGGGGCGGCGTCTTCCGCGCCTGCAGCGCGCGTCAGCCGCTGGCCGACGAGATCTGCGGCGACGACCGCGACGACGACTGCGATGGGCTGCTCGACGAGGGCTGCGTCGGCTGCGCGCTCGGGGCCGAGCGGCGCTGCGAGACGCCCTGCGGCGAGGGCGTCGAGACCTGCGTCGACGACGCCTGGCAGGGCTGCGACGCCCCGCGGCCCGCCGACACCGAGCGCTGCGGCGACGGCGGGGACGACGACTGCGACGGTCAGATCGACGAGGGCTGCCCCGACTGCGTGGACGGCGCCCAGAGGGCCTGCGACTCGACGTGCGGTGCCGGCGAGCAGCGCTGCGTCGAGGGCGCCTGGGACGCCTGCGACGCGCCGCAGCCGGTGGACGGCGCCTGCGTGGTCGAGTGCGCGCCGGCGGCGCGCTTCGACCGCGCCGCCCCCCAGGCGTTGCCGGCGGCGGGGACGCGGGCGTGGTTCCCGCGGGCCCGGTGGACGGGGCTCGAGTTCGGCGTGCTGTGGAACGAGCGCCGCGACAACCAGGCGCTGACGGTGCTGTCGCGGGTGTCGGCCCTCGGCGCGCCCCAAGGCGAGCCCACGGTCCTGGCCATGCGCAACGCGGCGGACTTCGCCTGGCTGGGCGAGCACTACCTGGTGGTGACCATCGAGGTGGGGCGCCTGACCATCAGCCGGGTCACGGGCTTCGGCCGCGTGCTCGAGGAGCAGGCGATCGCGGACGTGAGCGGCGCGCTCGACGCGCGCCTCGTGGCCGGCGGGGTCGGCGCGGGCCTGCTGTGGTCGCAGAACCTCGAGGACCTGTACTTCGCGCCCCTCGACGTCGAGGGCAAGCAGGCCGGCCCGGTGCGGCGGCTGACCGCGGCGCCGGGTCGCTCGATGGACGCCAGCATGGTCGCCGACGGGGACGGCTTCGCGATCGCCTTCTGGGACGAGCGGGACAACCCGGACGACTTCTTCAATCCCCACGTGTACGGGCTGCGGATCGACGCGCGCGGCGGCAAGCGGGCCCCGGAGGCGCGCATCGACAGCGGTCGCGCGCCGGCGCTGCTGCCGCTGCCCGGCGGCGGCTTCGGGCTGGCGTATCAGCGCAGCGGCGAGCTGACCGACGAGGTGGTCTATCGGCAGCTCGACGCGGGCCTGCGGGCGCTGGGGGACGCCGTGGACGTGTCCCAATCGGCCCAGAACGCGCGGCGCCCGACCCTGGCGCTGCACGAGGGCGTCGTGTCGGTGGTGTGGGAGGACTTCCGCCACGAGGGCACCGAGCTCTACCTGGCCCGGCTGAGCCCGGCGGGCGAGGTCGCCGAGGGGCCGATCCGGTTGACCGACGCCGGCTCGGCCGCCATGCCGGCCTTGGCCGTCGACGCCCAGGGCAGCTACCTGCTGGCTTGGTCGGACAAGCGGGACGTGCCGGATCCCGACAACCAGGCGCGGCCGTGGATGGCGGCGGG
>JAUHXL010000651.1 GCA_030426945.1 bacterium | reverse complement strand
AACTCGCTGTCGGTGCTGCCCATCAGGTGGCGCTCGAAGCGTGGGGCGACGAGGTCGAGCACGCGCCGGCGGATGTCGGGCGACTCGTTGTAGCCGGCGATCTCACCGTTGTGCGCGAACAGCCAGTTCCCGAACTGGAAGGGATGGCAGTTCAGCAGGTTGATCTCGCCGACGCTGGCCTTGCGCACGTGGCCCAGCAGCGTGTAGGCGGCGACGACGCTGCTCAGCTCGCGGAAGAGGCCGTCGGCCATCGCTTGCGCCGGGCTGCGGTACAGGTGCGGGTAGTCGTCGACGTAGTAGCCGAGGCCCCACCCGTCGGGGTGCGCCGCGCTCTGGCGGGCGAGGGCGTTCTCGGCGGCGATCAGCGACCGGTGGACGGCGCTGCGCAGGCTGCTGCGGAAGGCGTAGAGGCGACACATGCCGGCCAGGATACTCCGTCCCGGCCGGCGGCGTCAGGTCACTGGCCGAAGGCGGTCAGCTCGAAGGTCGACTCGGCCGAGTAGCCGCGCACCATGCCGTGGATGGCGGCCGGGGTGGACAGCTCGATGCGGCAGGCCTCGTTCGAGCCGCCCTTGTACGGGCGGCAGTCGTAGGCCTCGAGCGTGGGGGCCTGGCCGACGCGCACGTACAGATCGGCGTCGCCGGTGCCCTTCATCTCGAAGTCGTAGGTGCCGGCGGGCAGCACCGGCGTCTCGAAGGCCTTCGCTTCGTCGCGCGCCAGGGTGCCGTCGGTGCTCAAGCCGGCCCAGCCCTCGGTGGGCGCGTCGCCGTCGCCCTCGCCGAAGCCGGGCACGTACTCGTTGTCCTCCTCGCCGGTCACCAGGATGATCTGCGAGCGATCGACGCCCTGGAACATCTGCTCGTAGCTGCGCGGCTGCTCGTGATCGAGCAGCGCCTTCACCAGCGCCATCGTCGCGCCTGCCATCGAGGCGAAGAACGAGGGCAGCGCGTTGGTGAGCACGTCGACGTGCTTCGTGCCGGTGGGATCGTCCGGGTTCACGTCGGCGTGGGCCTCGAACAGGGCGTTGTCGACGTAGGCGTAGGTGTCGCAGCCGTTGAGGAACACCATCGCGTACTGGCCCTGCTTCCACTTGCCCTTGCCCGCCAGCGCGCGGATGTTGGCGCCCAGCCCGGCGTGGCCGTTGTAGACGATCAGGTCGGCGTCGGTGCTCAGCTCGCCGTAGCGCTGGTCGAAGGCGCGGCCGGCGGTGCGGACGTTGTCGACCATGATCGCGGTGACGATCACGCGGTCGCCGTTGGGCATCGTCGCCTCGTAGCGCACCTCGGGCACCTCGACGCCCGGGTCGCGGGGCGCGTCGGCGGGCTCGATGGTCAGCTCACCGCCGCGCAGGACGTCGCGGATGCTGTTGTTGAACGTGTTGTAGGCGCGGATGCCGGCGTCGGCGCTGGTGGTCGCGCCGTCCTCGTACTTGCCGAACACGGCGACGACGTTCAGGACGCCGTCTTCCCAGATACGGTGATATTCCGGGTACTTGCCGGTGGTGTTGACCGGGCTGACGGTGACGGCCGCGGTGGTCACCACCACGTCGCTGTCGGCCAGGTCGCAGCCGCCGCGCGCCGGGCGGTAGTAGTACCACATGCTGCCGCTGTCGACGTCGTGGGCCCCGTAGTCCACGCAGTCGTGGCCGTACGTGTCGGCGAAGGTCTTCAGGCCGCCGTAGCTGACGTCGCGGGGCAGCGTGAAGGTGTACTCGGTGGGCACGCCCTGGCCCTTGTGCCACGCCACCTGCAGGCTGGCGGTGTAGGTGACCTCGGTGCGGCCGTCCACCGGCGTGGTCTTCACGTCGGTCAGCTCGACCTTGTCCAGCCGGCCCACCGCCTTCGACCCGTTGAGGTGGCCGATGGTGTAGAGCAGCTGGTCCTCGATCTGGCTCTTGGGGTTCCAGCCCTGGTCGGTGACGAGCGCGCCCTCGAACTTCATGTCGAGCACGATGGCCTCGGCGCTCGAGTCCTCCTTGCCGGGCTCGACCTTGGTGACGTCGCCCGCGCCGACGGCGAGCTCGCCGTTGGGGCCGGGGGCGCTGGTCGAGTCTTCGCCGCATCCGGCGGCGAGCAGCAGGCTGGCGAGGGCGGCGTGGCTGAGCTTCATGGCGGGCGCTCCCAAAGGGTTCGGCCCCCTCTCAGCAAGGCACGGGCCAGCGCGCGGAGCCGCCTGGGGCGGTCAGGCAGGTGGCCGACAGGGTAGCCACCGCCGGTCACCCGAGAGGCCGCCGGGCACGCTCCACCCGCCCCCCGCGCACGCCCTCAGGGGCATCGGGTCCCTACGGATGTCGACAGTAGTTGGTCCCGGAGGGCAGCGCGCACACCATCGCGCCCGGACAGTCGGCGTCGCTCTGACAGTTGCACTCGAGGCCGCGGCCGTCGTCGTAGCAGGTCCACGTCGGGCCGTGTTCGCGACACCGGGCGTTGCTGTCGCAGCGGCAGACGCCCGACCCCGCGAACGCGGTGCAGCCCAGCCCGTCGCACGTGATCCCGCACCCTCCGCAGTGGTTCGGGTCGACGCGCTGGTCGACGCACGCCCCGCCACAACAGGCCACCGCGCGCGCGTCGCCGCACTGCAGCCCGTCCTCGACGGCGGGATGCACGCAGCGCCCCTCGCCGTCACACAGGTCGTACGTGCAAGGGTTGCCGTCGTCGGCGCACGCCCGGAACCCCACCGGCCGGTGGACGCACGCCCCGACGTCGTCGCAGACATCGTCGGTGCAGACGTTCCCGTCGTCGCTGCACGGCTCCCCGACGAGCGCGCGCGTCTCGCAGGCGCCGAGCGCGTTGCAGGTGCTCGCCCGGCACTCGACCTCGCCCTCCCCACACGGCGCGCCCTCGCGGGGCACGTGGACGCACCGCCCCTCCGCGTCGCACCGATCCTCGGTGCAGGGGTTGTCGTCGTCGGCGCAGGCGGCGCCGACGTTGATCGCCTCGACGCAGCGCCCGAGGTCGTCGCACCGGGCGGCGACGCACGGGTCCTCGCCCTCGCCGCAGGGCGCGCCGGGGCGCACCTGCTCGATGCAGGTCGCCGTCCCGTCGCAGCCCCGCGTCACGCAGGCGTCGCTCGCGCACTCGACCAGCCGCCCCACGCAGCGCCCGTCGGTGCACTGGTCGTCGTAGGTGCAGGGGTCCTGATCGTCGCAGCCCCCGTCGACGGGCACGAGCTCGCAGGTGGGTCGGCCGCGGCACATCCACCGCCCGCAGCCGTCGGCCGGATCGGTCGGGCACGTCACCTCGACGCCTCGGCAGATGCCCGTGTCGAGGCAGGCGTCGTTGTAGGTGCAGTCGTCGCCGTCGTCGCAGGCCACCGCGGCGCAGTCCTCGTCGGCGCAGTCGATCTGGCCGTCGCAGTCATCGTCCCGACCGTCGCTGCAGTCGAGCTCGAAGTCGTCGCAGCCCACGTCGTCCGGCCGCGCGTCCGGTGGGATCGTCGCGTCGTCGCGGACGGACGCCCCGTCGCTCTGCGGGGCCACCGCGTCGGCGGTCGCGTCGCCGCGCCCCGGAGCCTCACCGAGGTCGAGGATCCACGAGCAGCCCACGGCCAGCGCGGCGCTGATCCCGACCAGCAGGCGGGCCACCCGGCGCCCGGGCGCTGTGCCCCGTCGGCTCACCGCGGATCGGCTGAGTCGCCCGAGGCCGGATCCGCCCGGCGCGCATCCCCTCCGGCAGCCCGGGCCGCCGGTCGTCGCGGCGCGCCAGATGGGGCGGGCGGCCCCGCGCGCGACGCGGCTCGACGGCTCGTCGGCTCGAGCGGCGCCCGGCGCGGCCGACCGAAGGCCAGCGCCAGCAGCAAGAAGGTCAGCGTT
>JAUHXL010000079.1 GCA_030426945.1 bacterium | reverse complement strand
CGGCGCCGTCGGTGCCCCCCAGGAAGAAGGGGATGAAGTGCGCGACCGACGACCGCTCGTACACCACGCGCAGGCGCCGCTCGAGCGCGGCGCGGTAGACCTCGGCGGGGCGGAACTGCAGCCGGTAGGTCTCGACGCCGGCCGCGTCCGTGCGCACGTCCCAGCGCGGCGCGCCGTCGCGGGTCACCGGCTCCTTGAACACCACCACCCCGCCGGGCTTCACCGCGGCGGCGCAGACGTCGACGAGGCGGATCAGCTCGTCGTCGGTCAGGTAGCCGGCGACGCTGAACACCAGCACCACGTCGAAGCGCGCCTCGGCCCGGAAGTCGACCATCGAGCCGTGCACGGTCTCGACGCGCTCGGCCAGCCCGCGCCGCGCGGCCTCCCGGCGGGCCACCTGCAGCAGCTCGGCGCTGGCGTCCACGAGCGTCACGTGCGCCACGTCGGGCGCCAGCCACAGCGCCAACCGCCCGGCCCCGCCCCCGAGGTCCAGCACGCGGGTCGTGGGCCCGAAGTCGACCACGCGCCGCAGGTGCGCCTTCTCGAGCCGGTCGCGGTGCCGCACCACCGCCGCGTCTTCGGTGACGGTGCCCAGCAGCACGAGATCGTCGTCGCTCAGGGGCGCGTCGCCCACCTTGCGCCGCGTGTCCGCGTCGTAGAAGGCGCCGGCGAGGCGGGCGGTATCGGGCGCCTGGCTCATGGCTCGACCGTGATCGCCGAGACGACGTCCGCGGCCAGCCGGGCGGCCAGCGCCTCCGCCTCGCCGGTGGTCGGCGCCACGACCAGGCAGCTGCCCAGGAGCGACCACTCGTCCACGGCCAGCGGCGAGGGCTGACCCTCGGGCACGCTGAGGCGCAGGGCGCGCACCGCGTCGTGCTGGCGCCAGCCCAGGCCCGGATCCCCCACCATGTCCACCCGCCCGCGCCCCCGCGCGATGAGCAGGCGCGAGGCCACCGGCTGCACGTGCCGCCGGGCCAGCGCCGGCGTGGGATCGCGCCCCAGCGCGCACAGCACCGCCGCCTCGCTCAGATCGACGCCGTAGCAGGTGCGCACGAGCTCGGTGATCGAGCTGCCCCCCAGGCGCGGGTTGATCTCGATGAGCACCGTCTGGTCGCCCACCCGCCGCAGGTCGAAGTTCAGCGGCCCGTCCGTGATGCCCACCGCCGCGGCGAACGCGGCCACGTCGCGCACCACCGCCGCCTCGGTCGCGGCGTCCAGCGTGCAGGGCAGGGAGTGTCCCACCGGCGACACGAACAGGGGCTGATACTGGTCGTCGAGCACGAAGGCCGCGACCACCTGCCCCCGCCACAGGAAGGCCTCGACGCCCACCGAGCGGCCCTCGACGAAGGTCTGCACCAGCACGCCGGACCCGGCGTACTGACGGGCGCGCTCGATGGCGGCGTCCAGACCGGCCCGGCCCGACACGACCGCGACGCCGCGCCCGCCGGCGGCGCTGGCCGGCTTGACCACCAGCGGGAACCCGCCCACGGCCTCGACCGCCGCGTCGAGGCCGTCCGAGTCGTCGACTCGGCGCGTCTGGGGCACCGGCAGCCCCGCGGCGTGCACGGCCTCGAAGGTGCGCAGCTTGTCCCGACAGACGGCCACCACCGCCGGCGGGATGCCGCACAGCCCCCGCGCCTCGATCACCGCCGACACCGCCGGCACCGCCGCGTCCGACGCCGCCGTCAGCGCCGCGTCCACCTGCAGCCGCTCGGCGAGCGCCACCACCGCGGCCACGTCGACGATGTTGATCGGGAAGGCGTGGTCAGCCAGCGCCATGCCGGGGGCGTCGGGCAGCCGATCGACCGCCACCACCTCGGCGCCCAGCCCCCGCGCCCGCGCGATGAGATCGACCTGGAAGGGCCCCGCGCCGACGACGAGCACGCGCTCCGGCTTGGGCGGCGACATGGTGCACTCCGCGCCCGGGCGGGCGATCCGAGGGGTCCGTGCGGCGCGCGGCCGACGGCCGATGCGCTCGCTGCGTAGGTATCGCGGCGCGCGCGGGGCGTCAATCGCGCCCCGCGCCCGTGGGTCAGCGGAGGCCCAGGCGGCTCACCCGGCCAGGGCGCTCCACCGATGCCAACACCCATGGCGACCGCCCCCGACAGCGCCCCCCGCGGCGTCCTCCCGGACGAGTGGCCCATGTTCCTGGCCATGGGCGCCTTCGCGTTCCTGTCGGTCGCCCTCGCCATCCTCGTCCGCACCTGGTCGGACGCCGTCTTCATCACCCACTTCCCGGCCTCGTGGCTGTCGCTCTTCTTCATCGTCAGCGCCTTCGCCTTCGCCCCGGCGACCATCGCCTACGCCACCCTGGCCCGCCGGGTGGCCCTGATGCGGCTGAACACCGGCGCCCTGGGGCTCTTCGCGGGCGTCGCCCTGGCCTGCGTGGGCGCCAGCGGCAAATGGAGCGTCTTCGCGGCCGCCCTCGTGCTGGCCATCGTCAGCCCGCTGACCAACGTGGCCGCGTGGAGCACCATCCTCGAGCGCCTCGACAGCCGGCAGGCCCGCCGCCTCATCCCCCTGATCGGCGGCGTGGGCACCGCGGGCGCCGTCGGCGGCGGCTCGCTGGGCGCCTGGCTGGTCGACGGCTGGGGCACCGGCGCGCTGCTCTGGGCAGTGGTCGCCGTGCTGGTGATCATGCTGCCCTTCCCCCGCTGGGTCACCGGCGATCAGCCCGACCGCCCCACGCGCCGCCCGGCCGATCCCGGCTTCGCCGAGGGCTGGCGCGCCCTGGGCAAGAACCGCCTGCTGCGCGTCGTCGGCGCCGCCACCTTCCTGATGGCCGTCGGCACCAACCTGACCGACTACCTGCTGAAGGCGCGCCTGCAGGTCGAGCTGGCGCCGGACCAGATCGCCTTGTTCTTCGCGTGGTTCCACAGCCTGACCAATGTGGCGGTGCTCGCCTTCCAGTTCCTGGTCGTCGCCCCCGCGGTGCATCGCCTGGGCATCAGCCGCAGCTTCTCGGCGCACCCCGCCGTCGTCCTCGGCGGCGCGCTGGCCTGCGTCTTCTTCCCGGCGCTGATCGCGGCGGTCGCGCTGCGCGCGGCCGACACGCTGCTCAAGTTCACCTTCCACAGCAGCACCCAGGATCTGGTCGTGACGCCCGTGCCCCAGGTCGAGCGCACCCAGGCCAAGGTGTTCCTGAAGGGCATCGTCTACCCGCTCGGCGGCCTGACCGCCGGCCTCCTCATCCCCCTCGTCGCGCTGGGCGGACCCTGGGCCGCGCCGGCGCTCGTCGCCGCGCTCGCCGCGCTCTGGCTGCGCGTCGCGCGCCAGGCCGGGGCCGCCCACCGCGCCCAGCTCGAGGCCAACCTGCTGGTGAAGGTGCAGCCGGGCCTCACTGGCGAGCCCACCTCGCCGGACGTGCTGCGCGAGGCCATCCGCGCCCACCTCTCGGTGCTGGCGACGCCCTGCGCCCGCCTGTCGCGCCCCGACGAGGTGCAGCAGCACCTGCACCACACCTTCGAGGCCTTCGGCGCCCTGCTCGGCGACGCCCGCGCGGTCGCCGAGACCGCCCAGCGCTACCTCGAGGGCGATCCGCGGCAGCGCGCCGACGCGGTCGAGCTGCTCGACGCGCTCTTCCGCGAGCACGGCTTCCCCGACGCCGGCGCCATCCTCGACGCCCTGCAGCGCGCGACCCCGGTGCCTCAGGCGGCGTGAGGGCCAACGCCCTGGCGGGCCCGCCCCGAGTCGTGTGAAATGGCGGCGTGCGCAGCACCCCACCCCAGGCGGGCGACGCGGTCGGTGGTCGCTATCGGCTCGGCGCGCTCCGCGAACGCGACGACTTCGGCGTCTGGCACGACGGCGCCGATCTCGCGACCGGGGGCGCGGTGGCCGTGCGGCTGCTGGTCGGCGTACCGCCGCCGACGCGGCGCTTCGAGGTCGAGAGCCGGCGCGCCCTGGGGCTGCAGCACGCGCACCTGGGGCGCCTGCACGGCACCTTCCGGCTGACCGACGGCCGCGCCGGCTACGCGGTGGATCCCCCGCGCGGCGACACCCTGGCCGATCGCTGCGCCCGCGCACCCCTGTCCCTGGCCGAGGCGCTCGCCGTGCTCGACGCCCTGCTCGCGGCGCTCGAGGTCTGCCACGCGGCGGGGGTCACGCACCGGGACGTGCGGCCGGAGCAGGTGCGGCTGGTCGAGGGCGCCGGCGAGGCCCGCGTGCGCCTCGACGGCGCGGGCGTGGCGCAGCTGTTCTCGGACGGGGCGGCGCCCGCGCTCGGCGGCGTGCTGTACGGACACCCCCAGTTCACCGCGCCGGAGCAGTGGGTCAACCGCGCCGCCGACGCGCGCACGGACCTCTACGCCGTGGGCCTGCTGGGCTACGTGATGATCGCGGGGCGCCACTTCGTGGAGCCGGGCGCCCCCCTCGACGTGTGCCGGCGCCACTTCCGCGCGCAGCGGCCCGCGCCGGTGCGCAGCGCGAGCGGCGAGCGCGTGCCGTCCGATCTGGCCGCCGCCCTGGTGCGAGCCGCCCACCCGGAGGCCCGCGCGCGCTTCCCCGACGCCTCCGCCATGCGAGCGGCGCTGGCGGCCATCGCCGCGCGCACGCCCGCCCCCTTCGACTCGGCCGAGAAGTGGGATCTCGAGCCGACCATCGACATCGAGGGGGAGCTGCTCGGCGGCTCGATCAACCTGCACGCCCAGGATCTCGAGGCCCTGCTGGTGCGCGACGGCGATCCGGCGTTCTCGATCGACGAGTCGCCCGACGACACCCTCATCGACCTCGACGACGACGCCACCGAGTGGAGCTGAGCCCGGTGTGAACCGCAGAGGCGGCGGGTGTGTCTCAGGTGCCATGCGCACTCTGCTCCCCCCGCTGTTGCTCGCCCTGCTCGCCGCGCCCGCGGCGGCGTTGCCCCCGGACGAGGCCCGCCACCTGCTGGCGCGCACCGGCTTCGCCCCCGCCCCCGCCGACATCGACGCCCTCGCCCCCCTGGACCGCGACGGCGCGGTCGCGCACGTCCTGGCCACCGCCCGCGTGACGCCCGCGACGCCGCCGCCCGCCTTCGTGCACGCCGATCCGGGCCCGCGCCCCCGCGGCGAGGCCCAGCGCGAGGCCCGCCGCGCGGCGTGGCGCGACCAACGCCAGGCCCTGCTGGCGTGGTGGCTGAACGAGATGATCCAGACCCCCTCGCCCCTGACCGAGCGCATGGTGCTGTTCTGGCACGGGCACTTCACCACCAGCGCGCGCAAGGTCAAGGCGCCGACGCTGCTGTACGGGCAGAACGCCCTGCTGCGCCGCCACGCGCTCGGCGACTTCGGCGCCCTTCTGCGCAGCGTCGCCCGCGATCCGGCGATGCTGATCTACCTCGACGGCGCCCGGAACCGCCGACGGGCGCCCAACGAGAACTTCGCCCGCGAGGTGATGGAGCTGTTCACGCTGGGCGAGGGGCACTACACCGAGGACGACGTGAAGGAGGCCGCGCGCGCCTTCGCCGGGTGGAGCGTCGATCGCCGCACCGGCCGCTTCGTCGAGCGGCCGCGCTGGCGCGATCCGGGGCCCAAGACGGTGCTGGGCCACACGGGCGATCTGGACGGCGACGACGTGGTGGACCGCCTGCTCGCGCACCCGCGCACCGCCGAGCACGTGGTCGAGCGCCTCTGGATCCACTTCGTCTCGCCGTCGCCGGACGCGGCCGTGGTGCGCCGCGTCGCCGCCGACTTCCGCCACCACCGGCGGATCGACCGCGCGCTGGGCGCCCTGCTGCGCAGCGACGCCTTCTGGGACCCCGCGAACCGGGGGGCGCTGGTGAAGGCGCCCGTGGTGCTGGTGGCCGGCACCCTGCGCCAGTTCGACCTCGCGCCGCCGCCCCCGCGGCGCCTGCACCGGCTGCTGGCGGCGATGGGGCAGGT
Organism: bacterium; assembly: GCA_030426945.1. Taxonomy (GTDB): domain Bacteria; phylum Myxococcota_A; class Bradymonadia; order UBA7976; family UBA1532; genus JACKDN01. The sequence continues at coordinate 13,383 of JAUHXL010000079.1, read as the reverse complement.
GCCCTTCCTGCCGCCCACGGTGAAGGGCTGGCCCGAGGGCGCGGGCTGGATCGGCAGCGCCACCCTGCTGGCGCGCGACGCGGCGCTGCGGCGCTTCGTGCGCCGCACGCGCCTCGACCGCTGGATCGCGGCGCTGCCGCCGGCCTGGCGACGCGCCGATCGCGTCGCCCTGCTGCTCGCGCCCCGGCCCCCGCTGACGGCCCCCACCGAGGGCCCGGTGGACGCCGCGCTGATCGGCGCGCTGCTGACCGATCCCACCTACCAGCTGCACTGAGGGGGGCGCCCATGCACCGCCGCGACGTCCTGAAGCTGACCGCCCTGACGCCCCTGCTGCCGAGCCTGCTGCGGGCCGCGCCCCCGCCGTCGCCGCGGGTCGTGATCTTCGTCGAGCTCGGCGGCGGCAACGACGGCCTGAACACGCTGGTGCCGCGCCGCGATCCGGCCTACCGCCGCCTGCGGCCCCGCCTGGCCCTGCCGGCGGACGCGCTGCTGGCCCTCGACGACGCGGTCGGCTTCGCGCCCGCGCTCGCGCCGCTGATGCCCCTGTGGGAGGCCGGGCAGCTGGCGGTGGCGCAGGGGGTCGGCGCGCCCGAGCCCAACCGCAGCCACTTCGCGAGCATCGCTCGCTGGGACACCGGCCAGCTTCGGCCGCGCGACACCGTCGGCTGGGTGACGACGGCGCGCGGCGACGAGGGCGCCGGCAGCGTGGTGCTCGGCGGCGAGGCGGGGCCGCTGGCCGGGCCGCGCACCCTGGTCGTCGAGCGGCCGGAGCGCTTCCTGCGCGCCGCCGACGCCCTGCGGCCGGTGCCGACGCCCGCCGGCCCGGCCGCCCTCGACCACCTGGTGCGGACCCGCCGCGCGACCCGCGCAGGCGCGGCGGCCGTGCGGGCCGCGCTGGCCCGCGCGCCGGCCCTCGACGCCTTCGGCGACGATCCCCTCGGCCGCCAGCTGCGCACCGCCGCCCGGCTGATCCTCGGCGGCGCGCCCGTGCACGCGATCAAGGTGCGCCACGACGGCTTCGACACCCACGCCGGCCAGCCCGGCCGCCACCCGCGCCTGCTCGAGCAGCTCGCGGTCGGCCTCGCCGCCCTGCGCGCCGCGCTGGCCCCCGCCGACGCCTGGCGGCGCACGTTGGTCGTCACCTACGCCGAGTTCGGCCGGCGCCCCGCCGAGAACGGCAGCGGGGGCACCGATCACGGCACCGCGGCGCCGCACCTGCTGCTGGGCGGCGCCGTGCGCGGTGGCCGGTACGGCGCGCCGCCGCGGCTGGACGATCTGGTGGACGGGGATCTGAGGCACACCCTGGACTACCGCCGCCTGTGGGCGACGGCGGCGGCGCACTGGGGGCTGCGGCGCGCCGCGGGTGGGCCCGCGCCGCTGTGGGGGTGATCAGCCCTCGGCCAGCTCCAGCACCACCTCGGGCGCGCCCGGCGGGCCGTAGGGCCCCTCGAAGCGCAGGCAGCGGTGCGGCGCGGCCTCCTCGAACCACATCGTGTAGCGGGGCAGCAGAGGCTTGGCCAGCTTGGTCAGGACCGAGCCGAGGGCCACCCAGTCGTTGAGATCCGGGTACATCCACACCTCGCGCGCGGCGAAGCGTCCGGCCGGGACCTCCAGGTTCAGCCGCTTGCGGCCCTCGTAGTACACCCGCGCCACCATGCGGTCGCTGGTCCAGGCGTAGCAGGCCAGCTTGTCGCCGTCGAAGGGCTGCCGGCGCATCAGGAAGGGCAGCAGCACCTCGGGGTAGCTGCTCGGCGGCAGGTCGAAGGGGCTCTTCGCGAAGTCGATGGTCTTCTGGCGGGCCTCACCCACCACCCGCGTCAGCACGCCCGCCCGGACGCCCTCGCCCTCGCGGACCAAGGTCAGCCGCTCCTCGAGGCGCAGGCTGGGCAGCGTGTGGACGACGTCGACGTCACCGACGACCTCCCCCGGCGCCCCCTCGCGCACGCGGGTGATGACCGTGGTGCGCGCCCCGCCCTCGCCGAACAGGGCCTTGGCGTCCAATACGGTGTTGAACTTGCTCTTCTCGCGGGCGCGCGCCGCGTAGACGAGGCGCTCCTCGAGCCACTCGGCGCCGCGCGGCACGACGGGACTGCGAAACAGGTTCTCCATGGGGCGCCATGTTGACCCGGCGCTCGGTTTTCCGCAATCGACGACCGTCCAGTATGCTGCACCTCACATTGCTGGTCGGGGGACCTCCATGCGCCGTTCGTTGATCATGACCGCGGTGCTGACCTTCGCGGTCGGCACCGCGGCCGCTCAGACCTTGCCGCCGGACTTCTCGATCGAGGTGGTCGACCGCCTGACCAACCCGACCGGGATCACGTTCGGCCCCAACGGCTGGCTGTGGGCGGCCGAGAAGCGCGGCAAGGTGTGGATCTACGTCGACGGCCAGCGCGTCCCCGAGCCCTTCATCGAGCTCGACGGCCCGGTCAACGACAACCGCGACGGCGGCCTGCTGGGCATCGCCGTGCACCCCGACTTCGAGCAGAACGGCTTCGTGTTCCTGCTGTTCGTCGTCGATCCCGACGAGACCGAGCCCAACCAGACCGGCGAGGAGGTGCACACCTACGCGCGCCTCGAGCGCTACACCGCCGATCCCGCCACGGGCCTGCTGCGCGCCGATCCCGAGTCGCGCACGGTGCTCGTCGGCGCGGTGCCCAACGAGGGCTTCCCCGTCTGCCACTCGAGCCACATGATCGGCACGCTGCGGTTCGGCGAAGACGGCACCCTGTTCGCCGGCTCGGGCGACGGCGCTCACTTCGACGGCTACGACGTCGGCGGCCGCGATCCCGAGTGCTTCGATCCCGACGGCCTGCCCCAGTTCGACGGGGCCGAGTTCGACATCGGCGCCCTGCGCTCGATCCACCCCGACTCGCCCTCGGGCAAGATCCTGCGCATCGATCCCTTCACCGGCCTCGGCCTGCCCTCGAACCCCTACTGGGACGGCAACCCGGCGTCGGTGCGCTCGAAGACCTGGGTGAGCGGCCTGCGCAACCCCTTCCGCTTCGGCCTGCGCCCGAACACCGGCAGCGCGGATCCCGCCGACGGCCTGCCCGGCACGCTCTACGCGGGCGACGTCGGCTGGAGCACCTGGGAAGAGGTCAACGTGGGCTACGGCGGCGAGAACTTCGGCTGGCCCTGCTACGAGGGCGACGCGATCAACGCTGGCTATCGCGACCGCTCGAATCAGGCCTGTCAGACGCTCTACGCCGGCACCAACCCCTACGGCGCCGATCTCGCCGCCGCCTACAAGCGCCCGCTGATGGCCATCCACCACGGCAACGGCAACATCAACGAGCTGGGCTTCATCGCGCGCGCCGTGGGCGGCACCGCCTTCTACCAGGGCGGCGACTATCCGCGGCGTTACAACGGCGTGCTGTTCCAGGCGGACTACCCGACGAGCTGGATCCGCGCGGTGTGGGTGGACGAGAACGACGAGATCATGCGGGACGCCAACGGCAACCTGCGCATCGAGCCCTTCGTCACCGACGCGCGCCAGCCGATCGACCTGCGCATCGACCCGCGGAGCGGCGACCTCTACTACGTCTCGTGGCAGAGCAAGGAGATCCGCCGCATCCGCTATCGCTTCGCGAACCAGGCGCCCTTCATCGTCTGGACCGCGGATCCGCCCAACGGGCCGGCGCCGCTGCAGGTGCAGTTCGACGCCTCGCAGAGCTTCGATCTCGACGAGGATCCCGTCTCGTTCGAGTGGGACTTCGGCGACGGCACCACCAGCGCCGAGCCCGCGCCCCTGAAGGTGTACCCGGTGGGGGGCACCTACACCGTGCGGCTGACCGTGCGCGACGACCGGCGCGGCGCGACGACGCGCACCCAGGTGATCACCGTCGGCAACCTCGATCCCATGGCCCGCGTGGTGCGTCCGCTCGACGGCGCCACCTACACCTCGCCGCAGGAGATCGTGCTGGCCGGCGTGGGCAGCGATCCCGAGGATCTCGACGACGTCGACTTCCACTGGACGGTCGATCGCCTCACCGACGCGGGCAGCGAGGACGCCTGGTTCGAGGCCGACGGTCCGGTGGCCACGTTCATGGCCGACGATCCCGAGCAGCCCACCTACCGCATCACGCTCACCGTGACGGATCGCGACGGCGCCAGCGCGTCCGACACCGTCACCCTGCGCCCCTTCTCGCGCGACGACGTCGACGGCGACGGCGCGGCGAACGGCGTCGACAACTGCCGCGACCTGGCCAACCCCGATCAGACCGACACCGACGGCGACGGCCGCGGCGACGCCTGCGACGACGACGACGACGGCGACGGCGTGCCCGACGCCGACGACGTCTGCCCCCTCGAGCGGGATCCGGCCCAGCTGGATCTCGACGAGGACGGGAGCGGCGATGCCTGCGACGACGACGCCGACGGCGACGGCGTGCCCGACGCCGAGGACAACTGCCCGCTGCTGGACAACGCCGGGCAGCTCGACCTCGACAACGACGGCCTCGGCGACGCCTGCGACCCGGATCTCGACGGCGACGGCGTGCAGAACCTGGTCGATAACTGTCTCGAGACGCCGAACCTGGGCCAGCAGGATCTCGACGGCGACGGCGAGGGCGACGCGTGCGACGCCGACGACGACGGCGACGGCGTGCCCGACGACCTGGACGTGTGCCCCCACCTGGCCGATCCCGACCAGATCGATCAGGACCAGGACGGCCTGGGTGATCCCTGCGACGACGACGACGACGGCGACGGCGTGCCCGACGACCGCGACCTGTGCCCGGACGTGAGCACCGACGTGAACTTCGACACCGACCGCGACGGCATCGGCAACGACTGCGATCCCGACGACGACGGCGACAGCGTGCCCGACGAGATCGACAACTGCCCCCTGGTGCCCAACGGCGATCAGGACAACCTCGACGGTGACGAGCACGGCGACGCCTGCGACGGCGACGTGGACGGCGACGGGGTGATCGACCGCGAGGATCTCTGCGGCCGGGTGCCCGATCCCGAGCAGGCCGACCTCGACGGCGACGGACGCGGCGACGCGTGCGACGACGACATCGACGGCGACGGCATCTTCAACGCCATCGACAACTGCCCCGGGGTCGCGTCGCCGGTGCTCGACGATCCCGACGGTGACGGCCTGGGCAACCCCTGCGACGACGACGACGACCAAGACGGCGTGCCCGACGCCGAGGATCTGTGCCCCGACACGGCGGACGACGGCGTCAGCGATCTCGACGGTGACGGCGCCGGCGACGCCTGCGACCGCGACGACGACGGCGACGGCGTCGAGGACGGCCGCGACAACTGCCCGCGGGCGGCCAACCCGGATCAGGCCGACCGCGACGGCGACGGGGCCGGCGACGCCTGCGACACCGACATCGTGATCCCGACGCCGGACATGGGCGCCCCCGCCGACGACGCAGGCGCGCCGGTCGACGCCGCCGCGCCGGCCGAGGACGCGGGCGGGATGATCCGAGACGCCGGGGCGCCGGTCGAGGACGCGGGCGCGCCCCCCGACGACGCCGCGCCCGCCGGCGACGCCGCGCCCGCCGAGGACGCCGCGCCCGCCGAGGACGCCGCGCCCGCCGAGGACGCCGCGCCCGCCGAGGACGCCGCGCCCGCGACCGACGCCGCGCCGACCGAGGACGCGGCGCCGCCGCCCGCGGACACCGGCGCGCCCGCCCGAGACGCCGCGCCCGCGATCCGCGACGCCGCCTCGCCGCGCCCCGACGCGGCGGCCCCGGCGCCCGACGCCCAGGCCACGGCGCCCGACGCCCAGGCCAGCTCGGTCGGGGGCGGGGGCGGCAGCGACGGCTGCTCCGTGAGCCACCGCGGCGCGGCGCCGTGGTGGATGTTGGCCCTGCTGCTGCCCTTCGCCCTGCGCCGGCGCAAGCGAGCGTGAGAGCCCGAGCACCCGCCGCGCGCCGCGGGCTCGCGCCCCCCGCGCTCGCCCTGCTCGTGGCCCTGACCCTGGCGCCGCCCCCGGCGCAGGGTGAGGAGCCCTTCTTCTCGCCGGGCACGCAGCCCGAGACGCTGACGCTGCCGCTCGAGCCGACGGCTACCTGCCTCGTCTGCCACCGCGACGTGGATCCGCCCGAGCGCGTGGCCCCCGGCGACACCTGGCGCGGCTCGCTCATGGCCAACTCGGCGCGGGATCCCGTGTTCCTCGCCGCGCTGGCCATCGCGAACCAGGACTTCGCCGCGCTGGGCGTGCAGGACGGGGGCAGCTTCTGCCTGCGCTGCCACACCCCCAGCGGCTGGCTGGCCGGGCGCTCGGTGCCGGGCGACGCCTCGGCCCTGACCGAGGACGACCGCCACGGCGTGAGCTGCGCGTTCTGCCACCGGCTGGATCCGGGCACCCACGAAGACCCGGCCGGCCCGCTGGTGGGCAACGGGCAGTATTACGTCGCCGACACGGATACTTACCGCGGCCCCCGGCAGGACGCGCAGAGCCGACACTTCGTCGAGTACGACCCCTTCATCGAGGACGGCGCCCTGTGCGGCGCCTGCCACAGCGTCAGCAACCCCGCCTGGGCCCACCGCGCCACGACGCCGCCCTACGCCGAGCTGGGCGCCATGGCGCCCGAGCAGCGCACCTTCGAGGAGTGGCGCGCCAGCGCCTTCGACGACGAGGGCGTCACCTGCCAGGACTGCCACTTCTCGCGGGCGCCCGGCCGCGCGGCCAACGAGGTCGCGCCGGACCGCCCCGACGTGCGGCGACACGACCTGGCCGGCGGCAACGTGTGGGCGCTGGACGCGCTGACGCTGATGTTCCCCGACTTCGCCGCCGACTACGCCTACACCCGGGCGCGCACGCTCGAGACGCTGGCCAGCGCCGCGGATCTGGCGGTGCGCGGGCTGCCGGCGGAGGTCGACGGCGGGGCGCCGTTGGCCTTCGAGGTGCGGGTGACCAACCGCACCGGCCACAAGCTGCCCACGGGCTACCCCGAGGGGCGGCGCATGTGGATCGAGGTCACCGCGCGGGTCGACGAGCAGCCGCCCTTCTTCGTGTCGGGCCACTACGACCCGGTCGAGGCCGAGCTGGACGAGGACGCCCAGGTGCGGCTCTACGAGATGCACGCCGGCGTGGCCGACGCGGGGCCCACCTTCCACCTGGTGCTCAACGACGCGGTGTTCCTCGACACGCGCATCCCGCCCCGGGGCTTCGATCCGGCTGGCGCCGTCGATCTCCTGCCGGTGGGCCGCGACTACGGCGACGGCGCGGGCGGGTGGCGGCACTGGGACGACGCGCCCTTCGCGGCGCCGGCCCCCGGCGCCGCGCAGGGCATCGTGACCGTGACCGCGCGCCTGCTGTACCAGACCATGACCCGCGACTACATCGAGTGGCTGCGCGACACCAACCACACCAACCAGGCGGGCCAGGCCGTGTACGACCTGTGGGTGGCCGCCGGGCGCGCCCCGCCCGTCGAGATGGCGCGCGTGGTGGCGCGGGCGCGCATCGCCGGCACGCCCTGCGCACCCGACGAGGCGTGCAACGGCGTCGACGACGACTGCGACGGCGAGGTCGACGAGGGCTTCGGCGTGGTCAGCTGCGGCGCCGGCGCCTGCTACGCCGAGGCGCCGGCCTGCCAGGGCGGCGAGGCGCCGGTCTGCACGCCGGGCGCGCCGGGCGACGAGACCTGCAACGGTGCGGACGACGACTGCGACGGCGAGGTCGACGAGGCGCTGCCCCTGATCGTGTGCGGGCGCGGCGAGTGCCGGCGGACGGCGGTGGCGTGCGTGGACGGCGCGCCCGGCGCGTGCCAGCCCGGCGCGCCGGGCGAGGAGATCTGCAACAGCCGCGACGACGACTGCGACGGGCGCATCGACGAGGCCCTGGGCGTGGTGACCTGCGGCGAGGGCCTGTGCGCCCGGTCGGTGCCGGCGTGCGCCGCCGGCGCGCCGGTGCCCTGCACCCCGGGCCCGGCCGGCGCCGAGACCTGCAATCGACTCGACGACGACTGCGACGGCGAGACCGACGAGGATCTGGGCACGCTCCGCTGCGGCGTCGGCGCGTGCGCCCGCACCGCGCCGGTCTGCGACGGCGGCGCGCCGGGCGTGTGCGTGCCCGCCGCGGCCACCGGCGAGACCTGCAACGGCGTGGACGACGACTGCGACGGCGAGGCCGACGAGGATCTCGACGCCGAGCTGACCTGCGGCGTCGGCGCCTGCGCCCGCACGGCGCGGGCCTGCGCCGAGGGCGTGGCGGGCGCGTGTACGCCCGGCATGCCCGCCGCGGAGACCTGCAACGACCTGGACGACGACTGCGACGGCGAGGTCGACGAGGCGCTCGCCGTGGTGTCCTGTGGCGTCGGCGCTTGCGCCCGCACGGTGGCCGAGTGCGTCGACGGCGCCCCGCTCGACTGCGTGCCCGGCGCGCCCGCGGACGAGACCTGCGACGGCACCGACGAGGACTGCGACGGCGAGACGGACGAGGGGCTGGGCAGCGCGACCTGCGGCGTCGGCGCCTGCGCCCGCACGGCGCCGCGCTGCGTGGACGGCGCGCCGGCCGCGTGCGTGCCGGGCCCCGCCGGCGACGAGATCTGCGCGAACGGCGCGGACGACGACTGCGACGGTGCGGTGGACGAGGGGTGCGGGCCGCAGCCCGACGCGGCCCCGGTGGAGGACGCCGGCGCGCCCGACGCGGCCCCGGCCGAAGACGCGGCCGTCGCGGACGCCGCGCCCACCGAGGACGCCGCGCCCACCGAGGACGCCGCGCCCGCCGAGGACGCCGCGCCCGCCGAGGACGCCGCGCCAGGTATCGATGCGTCGCCCACCGACGACGGGGGCGTCGTGATCCTGCCCGACGCCCGCCTCCCGGAGGACGCCGCGCCGCCCGTCGACGTCGGGGCGCCGCCGGACGCCGCTCCGGTGGTCGACGCCCGCGCCCCCCAGGACGGCGCGACCACGAGCGACGCGGGCCCGGCGGCGGACGCGGCGCCGGCGCCCGCCGACGCCGCCCCGCAGCCGGACGCTGCCGCGCCGCGCCCGGACGCGACCGCGCCGCCCCGCGACGCCGCCCCGCCGCCCCGCGACGCCACCCCCCCGCGCCCCGACGCCGGCGGCCCCGCGCCCGACGCGGCGCCCCCGGCCGGCTCGGGCGGCGACGGCGGCTGCAGCGCGCCCGCTCGCGCCCCCGCCCCGCCCTGGCCCTTGGCCCTCGTGATCGGTTGGGCCTTGCGCCGCCGCCGTCGAATGTGACACCCCCCGGCCCAGTCTGCCCCCGCGCTGACCTCGGAGGCGCCCCGTGTCCACCCCCCTGCTCGCCCTCGTCCTCGCGCTGGGCCAGGTCGCCGTCGACACCTCGCCCCCCGGCGCGGCGCTGCTGGTCGGCCTCACCCCGGTGGGCGCCGCGCCGGCCGCCGTCCCCGCCGTCGCGGGCGTCGATCTCGTGGCCCATCGCCCGGGCTTCGGCGCCGCGCGTCGCCGCTGGGATCGCGCCGAACGCGGCCGCTGGGGACCCGTCCTGCGCCCGCACTGGCCCGACGCCGGGCCCTTCCCCCGCGGCGCCCCCCGCTGGCTGAGCGCCCCCTGCGATCGCTGCGCCGTCGGCGTCGCCGAGCACGCCAGCCCGCTGCTGGCCGAGACGCTCGCGCTGGCGCGCGCCCTCGCCGAGCAGGTCGCCAGCGCCGACGGCCGGCTACGTCAGCTCGAGCGCGTGTACAACGAGGCCGCAGGCGGGCTGGTCGAGCGGGCCGAGCGCCAGCAGGCGACCGGCCTCGCCCGCCTCACCCGCGCGCGCCGCTGGTCCCGCGGCGCCTTCGCGGCCGCGCGCCTCGACCGCGGCTTCGCCCACGAGGTCGAAGGCACCGGCGCGGTCGACGTCCTCGCGCCGACGCCGGAGCCGGAGGTCCTCGCCGATCTCGCCGCGGTGGCCAGCGCCCTCCGCTGGTGGCTGGTTGCCCAGCGCGGCGCACAGACGACGGTGACGCACGCACACTGGCAGCTGAGTGACGATGGCAGTCGGCTGATCGAGGTGACGCGCCTGCTGCAGCTCGACGAGCAGGTCGGCGCCCTGCGGGTGCGCTGGGCGCTGACCGACACCGAGCGCCTGCTGGCGGGCGATCACGTCCCTCACCAGACCGAGGGGGCCACCTCGGATCAGCTCGACGTGATCCTGCCGCGCGGCGCGCTGCACTGCCGCGGGGGCGCCTGCCGGCTCAGCGGATCCAGCCCGAAGGACGCCCGCGCCGCGCTGGAGGCAGCCCTCGACGCGCTGGGCGTCGAGGCGCAGCGCACCCCCCTGCGGCCTCGGTACGGCGCGGCCCGCGCCCGCGCGACGCTGCGCCCTCGGGGCCCGGGCGGCTGATCACCCCAGATCGTCGACGCGCCCGCGCTGCACCCGCAGGGCCCACCCGCCCCAAGCCAGCCCCAACAGCATCAGCGCGCTGCCGAAGACGTGGGTGGCCCAGGCGATGCGCGTGTCCCACATGATCAGGCGGGTCCACCGCAGCAGGTTCATCCAGTCGTGGGTCTCGGGCCGGTCGGCGCCCGTGCCGCCGCCGAGCAGAGGCAGGTCGCCCAGGCGCGCGTCGTAGATGTACGGCGCGCAGTCCACGAAGCTGCCCCCCAACCACCACAGGCCCACGGCCGCACCGAAGACGTGCCCTTGCCGTAGGAAGGCCACGACCACGGCGAGGGGCATCAGCAGCTGCATCAGCGTGCCGCCCGCCACGGTCAGGAAGCGGCCGCCCCAGCTGAAGATCAGGTGGCCCGCCTCGTGGAAGACGAGGTAGACGCGATGCATCCACAGCTCCATCGCGGTGCCGTCGCCCTTCAGCTCGGCGAAGACGAAGCTGGGGGTCCACAGCAACAACACCACCCACGCGACGACGCGACCCCCGTACACCAGCGAGTTGACCGGGGCATCCTCGGGCTCGATCCACGGACGCACCGCGGCCCAGGCGCGGTGCAGGCGCCCCGGCGGCGGGGCCTCGGAGGCGGTGAGTCGGGCGTGACAGCGAGGGCAACGACCGACCGAAGGGGAGGTCAGCGTGCCGCAGCGAGGGCAGGGCAACAGGGGCGGATCAGTGGAGGGTCGTCGTGGGGTTCAGCCAGCGCATGAAGCGCCCGGCGGCGCCCGGGGGCGGCGGCTTCGACCGGGACTCTGCGCGGGTGGAGGCGCGGGCGTCGACCGAGATGCAGGCGTCGATGCCGACGCGCTCCAGCTCGTGGAAGACGCTGGCGTTGACGTCGACGAGGTCGAGCGCCTTGCCGGCCGCCTCGAACTGCGAGTAGAGGCGCACCAGCGCCGCGACGCCCGAGGCGTCGATCACGGCGACGTTGCGGAGGGAGAGGGTGAGGGCGGTGGCCTCGTCGAGCGGCAGGGCGCTCAGCTCGCGGGCGAGCGCGAGGGCGTCGTGACCCACCAGGTGATTCTCGACGATGTGACTCAGGCGGTTCATCTGTCTCCCCCTCTCCAGCTCGGGACACGCGGCTATACAGCAATGCGCATGCCGCCGCAAAGCCCCCCGCGGCGTCGAAGCGACATCGGGCGGACTGTCGCGGATGCCAACAAGGGCGTGGTGATGTTCCACAGCGCGGCCTCGAGGCGCTCCGCTGCCGAGGAGGCCTGCGCCCAGGTTGGCACAGTCAGTCACAGGAAGCCCTCGCGCGCACGCAATCGCACAAATCACACACCTCACGCCGCCGACGCCTCCGCGGTACAGTGCCCCGGTGCTGCTCGCGACGCTCGCGCTGTTCATCGTCTCGCTCGGCTACGGCGTCGTCGTGCCGCTGCTCCCCGATCTGGCGGGCGGCCGCGCGGCCACCGACGAGGCGCTGCTGTCGGCCGTCTACGCCGGCTACGCCGCCGCCAAGATCGGCGCGCAGGTGCCGGGCGGGGTCTGGGTCGACCGCGCGGGTCCCGACCGGGCGCTGCGCCTCGCCCTCGTCGCCTACGTCCTGTCCCTGTTCGGCTTCCTCGTCGGCTCCGACCTGCGCTTCTTCACGCTCGTCCGCACGCTCGAAGGCGCCGCGACGGGCCTCGTGTACCCCGCCGCCTTCGCGCTCGCCCTGCGCGGCGCCGATCCTGCCCACGCCGGGCGCCGCCTGGGCACGCTGGTGGGGCTGGGCACCGCGGGCATGCTGGTCGGCCCCGCCCTGGGCGGCTGGCTGGGCGTCGACGATCCCCGGCGGCCCCTGTGGGTCGCGATCGCGCTGACGCTGCCGGTGCTGCTGTGGGCCCTGCTGCGCCCGAGCGGCCCGCCCCCGGCCCCCGCGCGCACGACCGTCCGGACCGAGCTGCGCCGTCTGGGCGCCGTCGCCCGCGACCTCGCCTTCGTCGGCATCGCCCTGCCCATCGCGTTCAACAAGCTGACCTTCTCGGCGTTTCAGGGCCTGCTGCCGCTCTACGGCCCGGATCACCTCGACATCGGCGCGCGCGGCGTGACGGGTCTGTTCATCGTCACCGGGGTGTGTTTCGGCGCCGCCCAGCCGATCGCCGGGTGGATGGCCGACCGCGTCGGTCCCCGGCGCCTCGTCGCGGCGGCCGTGGCGCCTCTGTTCGCGTCGCTGATCCTGCAGCGCTTCGCCGATGGGCCCTGGACCTACGGCGTGGCGTACGCCGGCTACGTCGCGACGGCGTCGCTGATGTTCACCGCCACGCTGAAGCACGTCACCGTGCGCTTCGGCAGCGACGACACCTACGGCGGCCTCTTCGGCATGCTGGGCACGCTGACCGATCTGATGACCATCGTGGGCCCGCTGCTGTTCTTGAACCTCTACGCGCGCGTGGGGGCCGACATCGGCCCCTGGATGGCCGCCTGCGGGGTGCCCTTCTTCGTCGGCTGGTGGATCTGGGGGCGCCGCCGCCCGCGCGTTGCGGGTTGACGGGCCGCCGCGCCGCGCCGACCATCGCGGCCATGCGCAGCCGCGGCTTCACCCTGCTCGAGCTCACCACCGTGCTGGCCATCCTCGGCCTGCTGGTCGCCACCGGCGTGCACGCCTACGCGCAGCACTTGCGGGCCGCGTACGTGAACGACGTGACGCTGGCCCTGCACGGCATCGCGCAGCTTCAGCGGGGCCGCCCGGGCGGGCCCATCCCGTGCGCCGCGACGCCCGCCGAGGTGCCGCGGGGCGGCCCCGCCGCCTGGACGCCGTCCCCTGGGTTCGCGGACCTGGGCTGGTCGCCCGGCACCCACACCCGCTTCCAGTACGAGGTGCTGGTGCCGGGGCCCGACGGCGCCGCCTTCGTCGTGCGCGCGCGCGGCGATCTGGACGGCGACGGCGACACGTCGGTGTACGACCTGCGCGCGGACAGCCACGACCTGAAGGTCGTGCGGGCGCTCGAGTGAACGATCGGACGCTGGGCGTCGCCCTGCAGGCCCTCGGCGCGCTGCTGACCGCCGGTGTGCCGGCCGCCGACGCGCTGGCCGCCGTGGCGGCGCGGCTTCCGTCGGGCGGCGCGCGCGA
>JAUHXL010000078.1 GCA_030426945.1 bacterium | reverse complement strand
GGCACGTCGGCGCCCATGACGCGCGCGGTGAACTGACGCTCGAGCTCGACGAGGCGCGCCTTGTCGAGGCCCTGGAACATGAAGCCGATCATGGGATCGGCGAAGACGCGGTCGTAGAAGTCGGCCAGGATGGCGCGCAGGGCGTCGTCCCCGCCGAGGCGTTCGTAATGGTTCATGGCGTCACCGTAGGCACCGGCGCGGTCGGTCGGCAACCGGGTCGCGCGCGGGGCGGCACCACCGCCAGGCGCGCGCGCCCGCCGGTGGCCTCGAAGTCGTTGAGCAGCAGGGCGTCGTCGTCCGGGCCGGGGGCCGCGAAGGCGGCGAGCGCCCGGCGGTGGCGCTCGAGGGTGGCGGTGTCCCCCGCCCCGACGCCGACGACCGCGACGCCCAAGCGCAGGGGCCGGTCGGCGAGCGGGCGGCGACCGTAGCGCGCCACGAACGCCGCGCCGTCGAGCGTACAGATCTTCTCGGCCCGCAGCGCGCCGTCGGCCCCCTCGTCGACGCCGGCCAGGAACCGCACCGGGCCCACGGCGTCGGGCTCGGCCAGCCCCATCAGGTACAGCTCGAGGGGCGCGTAGGGCACGCGGTTGCCCCCGTTGCCCACCCACCCGGGCGCGCCGCCGTGGGGGGCGCGCGGGCGCAGGCGGCCGTCACTCGCGGGCTCGAGCCGGGCGCCGCCCAGTTGGCCTGCGACATCGGCGTAGCCCCACCCCCCTGGCGGCGCCTCACCGCACTCGGGGGGGCGGACGCGGCCCGCGTCGGCGCGGGCCAGCGCCCGCAGGCTGGGGCCGCGGCGCAGCCCGGCCGCGCCGTCGAGCACCACGGCGGCCCGCAGCGCTCGCCACCGCGGCAGGTGCGCCGGCGCGAGCGGCGCCGGCGCACCCAGGCCGGGGATGCCGCGCTCGAAGACGAGCGACGCACGATCCGCCTCGGCGGCGTCCAGCCCCGGCTCGGCCAGCAGCAGCAGCACGTCCCAGGCGTCGTCGAGGCGGGCGGACAGGCGGCGCACCAACGGCAGCGCGCCGTGGCCACCGGTGGGGGGTGGCTCCGGCACCACCAGCAGGGGGCCGTAGCGCACGAGGCCATCACACAGGGGCGCCGGTGTGGGGGGCGACGAGACCGGGGGCCGCGCGGTGGGCGGCAGCGCGGCGCAGCGCGCGGCCCAGGCGGCGTGGTGCTCGGCGTCCAGGCGGCGCTGCTGCGCCACCACCAGCTGCGCCTCGGCGGCGCGGTGCTGCCGCGCGGGCCAGCGCGTCGACGAGGCGGCGAGCTGGGCGTGCACCTCGGCCAGTCGCCCCCACGCGGCGTCCACCCGCTCGCCGGCCCCGGCCAGCCTCGCGCAGCGCTCCCCGTCCAGCCGCTCGCGGGCGCGCGCCTCGACGCGATCCCGCCGCAGCAGGGCCGCCCGCACCGCGCCCGTCGCCGTCTGCACCACCAGCAGGGCCTCGTCGAGGCGCGCCGCCTCGGCCCGCGCGACCTCCTCCGGCGCCGGGTCCGCGCGGCTCACGGGCGAGAGCATGAACGACGCGCCCAGCGCGCACGCCAACGACCATGCCCCCCGAGCCCTCACGATTGCCGTCCTCGGACCACTCGACTAATCTTTTGCGCTTTCGGTTTCCGGGCGGACCCGGGCGCCGCCCCCCTGAGCCACGGGAGCTCCGATGATTCGACCCCTCGCTTTTGTCGTGCTCGCACTCACCGCCTCGGGCCTCGGCGCCCCCAGCTTCGCGCAGCCGAAGGGTGGCGCCAAGGCCGACGCGCCCGCGCCGGTGGACACCGTCCGCTTCAGCTACGAGAAGTGGTCGCGCGCCGGCGACCCGCGCTACGTCCTCGTCCCGCAACCGGCCAGCATCAAGGCGGGCGACTTCGAGGCGCGCACCCGGGCGATGTTCAAGCTGCTCGAGGCGGCCAAGAAGAACACCTACGGGACGACGAAGCTCGCGTTCAAGGACGATGCGTCGACGACGGGCGTCGTCTACGTGTACCTCGACGCGAGCAAGCAGGCCTACCACCCGATCGTGATGGCCGAGACCACCTACACGTTCACCGAGAACGGGGCCACCAAGGTCATCTTCCCCAAGGTGAACGAGGGCGGCTGGACGCGCAGCGACGTGCCCTTCGCGGCCTACGTCCTGACGGTGCCGCTGTGGCAGGCGCTGCCGCCGACCCCGGTGACCGGGGCCAACGTCGTGCTGCCCGACGGCGGCATGGTGGCGGCGCGCGCGGCGATCGAGGGCCTGACGAAGGGCGACGCCGCGCTGCTCGGCGCCCTCTGGCACTACCTCGACAAGGGGCCGCCCGCCGCCACGCTGGCCGCGGTGAAGGCCGCCGGCGCGTTGAAGATCGCCGGGCGCGAAGAGAAGCTGCTGCCGGTGCTGCAGTCGGCGGACGCGCAGGTGCGCGGCGCCGCCCTCGAGGGGCTGGCCGACTTCGACGACGCCACCGTCAACGCCGCCGTCCGCAAGGTGATGGACGGCGATCCCGAGGCGGCCCTGCGTGACCGCGCGGCGGGCATCCTGAGCAAGTCGAAGGACGCCGCGTTCGCCACGGCCGCGCAGTACCACGCGCTGCGCAGCGCGGACGCCAAGGTGGTGGCCGCGGCCGCGACCGCGCTGGGCGAGTCGAAGCAGAAGGAGGCCACGGCTCAGCTCGTGGCCGCGCTGGCGCACGCCGAGGCCGAGGTGCGGGCCGCCGCCATCGCCAGCCTCCTGAAGCGCGGCGACACCGGCGCGCTGACCGCGGTGCTCGGTGACGCGAAGGCGAAGGCCGAGACGAAGATCGACGTGGCGAAGGCGCTGACGGCGTCGCAGGACAAGGCCGTGGTGGCCGCTGGCCTGCAATACCTGGCGGTGTACGGGACGGGTGACGACTCGGCCGGCGCGGCCGCCGCGCTCGCCGGTCACGAGAGCCCCGCCACCTTCGACGCGCTGGGCGCCGCGGTGAAGCACGCCGAGCCCGCGACGCGCCGCGCCGCCGCCAGCGCCCTGTCGCGCCTGGGCAGCACCAAGGGCCTCGCCCTGCTGTCGGCGGGCGACGTCGACGACGCCGACTCCGGCGGGGCGCTGCTGACCGCCATCCGGACGATCTACGCCGCCCAGGACCTGGACAGCGTGCTGCGCGCCACGCGCAAGGCCGACAACGCCGTGCTGCGTCGTTCGGCCGTCGCGACCCTGGGCGCGATGGTGCAGACCAAGGAGGGCAAGCGGAACCGGAAGAAGATCGTCGAGACGCTGCAGAAGCTGGCCGAGAGCGACGAGGCCGCCATCCGCGCCGCGGCCGCGCGCAGCTTCGGCGACATGCCCGGCGACGACGTGAAGGCCGACGTGCTGAAGCTGGCCGGCGACAGCGCGGTCGAGGTGCAGCGCGACGCCGCGCACGCCCTGCGGGCCTTCCCCAGCGACGAGAGCGTCAAGCTGCTGCTCGGGTTCGCGCAGCAGGCGGACGCCGCGCTGATCGCCAACGCCGTCGAGAGCCTGGGGGTGCTGAAGGCGCGCGAGGCGCTCGATCCGATCATCGCGAAGCTGAACCACGACGACGTGCGCGTGCGCCGCGCCGCGACGGGCGCGCTGGTGACGCTGGGCGAGACGCTGGAGAAGCGCAAGCCGCTGCTGTCGTTCTTCAGCGAGCGGCTGTTCGACAAGGATCCCGAGGTGAAGCTGAAGGCGCTCGAGGGCCTGAAGCTGGTGAAGGATCCGCGCACCGTCACCGCGATGGCCGCGCTGCTGCAGGATCCCTCCGCCGAGGTGCGCCAGGCGACGCTGCTGGCCATGGCCGCCACCGGCGACGCGTCCGCCATCGAGGCCATCGCGGCCGGGCTCGAGGACGACGACAAGCGGGTGCGGCGCACGGCCATCGACGCGCTGAAGGGGCTGCAGAAGAAGGCGGCCGTGAAGGTGCTGAAGCCGTACGCGCAGAACGAGAAGGACAAGGAGCTGGCGGACCACGCGCGGCAGGCGATCCAGGCGCTGGGGGGCTGAGGGCGCGCTGGGCGCGACCCCCCCGCCGCCCAACCGTGGGGTCGATCGCGGGCAGGACCGCGGCGAGAGGGTAACCGCCCCGTCGGCGTCAGGCCGGCGGCGGAATGGCTCGGCCGATGCACAGGCGCCCGGTGACCACCACCAGGGGTGCCGCCATGCAGACCCCCAGCACGACCTCTCCGCAGCTCGCCGTACCGTGGAGCCTGGCCTCCGCGGTGCTCTGGCTCCTCTTCGTCGGGTGCGACTCGAGCGGCGGCGCCGCCGAGCCCTCCGACGCGTCCGCCTGGGACGCCGCGCCCGCGGTGGACGCCCCGGCCCGGGCCTGCGCGCCCGGCGTGCCCTGCCCCCCCGACCAGGTGTGCGTGGACGGATACTGCCGGTTCACCGAGGTACCGGCCGGTGACCGTGGCGGGCCCTGCTACGGCAACGGCACATGCAACGGGGATCTGGCGTGCGTGGACGGTCGCTGTGGAGACGACCGGCCAGGGGGCGCGATCGGCGCGCCCTGCGACGAGCAGGCCCCCTGCGCGCCGGACCTTCGCTGCGTCGACGCGCGGTGCGTCGACGCGCCGGACGACCGGCCCCACCACCTCGACCCGGCCTGCGGCGCGGTGATCACGCCGCTGCGCGTGTTGAGCCGGCACGCGGGCCTGGCCGCCAACGAAGCGACGGCCAGCGCGGTGGTCGCCCTGCTGTCGATCACCGACTGCGAGGGCGTGCCCATCGAGGGGCTGAGCGCGGCGGACCTGACCGCCTTCGAGGACGGCGCCCCGCTGTCGGTCGAGGCCGGCCGGCTCGTCACGCGCCCCGCGGACGCGACCACGCGCCTGAGCGTCGTGCTGGCGCTCGACCTGAGCAGCTCGATCGAGGGCAGCCTCGCCGACGTGCTGGGCGCGGCGCGCGGGTTCGTCGACGCGCTCGAGTCCGCGGGCGCCGAGGTCGACATCGGCGTGCTGCCCTTCGCCGGCGACGCGCTGTACGTGGATCCGGGGGCGCGGTTCACGACCCATCGGATCGACGGGCAGAGGCACGACGTGCTGATGCCCACACGCGACCTCGACGCGGTGCGCGCCTACCTGGCCGCGCTCGAGGACTTCGCGCCGGGCGACCCCCGCTCGACGAACCTGCGCCAGGCCATCGCGGCCGCGAGCGACCTCGCCGGCCGCCACGGCTTCGACGTCGAGGAGCGCAGCGAGTGGGGCCTGCTCACCGTCGCCGTCGCCGTGGTGTTCACCGACGGCCAGGACACCGCCGGCTTCGAGGCCCGGCGCCCGGACACGACGGTGCTGGCCGTCGCGCTCGAGACCCCTGACCTCGACGTCGACGAGCTCGGCCGGCTGATCTCGGTCGACGGCACGCCGTTGCCGAACAACGTCGTCCGCGCCGAATCGAACCTGGCCCTGTACGCGGCCTTCGCGCGCGTCGCCGAGAACCTCGTCGACCGCACCCGAACGGCGGCCCATCTGATCGCCTATTGCTCACCCTCGCGCGCCGGCGATCACACCCTGTCGCTGGCAGTGAGCGGGGCGGGGAGCAACCGCGGCTCGGCCATCCCGTTCAGCGCCACGCCCGCAGGGGCCCGCTGCGACGCGCGCGTCCTCGAGGCCGCCTGTGAAGATGATGCGTGCGGCGGCCTCCTGTGCGGCGGCTGCGACGACGCGGAGGCGGTCTGTTCGAACGGACGCTGCGAGAGCTGGTGCGCGGTCGCGGGCCTGTGCGACGCGGCGTCGACGCTGCCGCCGCCGCTCGGCGGCGAGACGCTGACCTGTGGACCGGCGGCGTGCCCGCGCGGGTCGATCGCGCCGCCGCAGTTCGCGCTCGCCGATCCGCCCGGTGCGATGGTCGCGCCGGTCGGGCTCGATCCGACCATCGACTTCGCCGATGTCTACTCCGACGGCCGCGGCCGGCTGCTGGTGCCGCGCTTCGCGGCGTCGGCCGCCTGCCCGCCGGGGTCGGTCGAGCTGACGCTCACCCCTTGGGTGCCGACGCGTCGGGCGCTCGGAGAGGCGGGCGCCGCCGAGCCGACGCTCACGACCTGCGTCGCCTACGACGGCGACGCGGGCACCCACCCGACGAGCGACGCGCCGCAGGCCACGACGTTCTCCGCCGACGGCGCGCGGGGCATCCTGGCCGGGCGCTACGCCGCGGAAGGCGTCGCCGCCCACTACGCGCTCAGGGTCGACCTGATCGAGGGCGTCGTGGAGCAGACCGACATGGGGGACACGCCGGCGCCGACCGCGATGCTGCCGGACGGCCGCTGGATCACGTGGACGCCGCGCGATCTCGACGGGGTGGTGCAGATTCACGACGCGACGGGCGTGGTCGAGGCGCTGCCCATCCGAGACATCCTGCCGGACTGGGAGCGATTCGAGACCGGGGAGGACGGCTTCAACATCAGCGTGTGTCCGACCCACGAGGGTCGACTGCTGGTGATCGCCGACGAGGGCGGCCCCGATGGTCCCCCCAACGTGGCGGCAAGGCGCCTGGCGCTGGTCGAGCTGCGCGACGGCGCCGCCGAGCTGCTCGAGGAGTCGGAGCTGCGCACCCTCGCGCGCATGCACTGCTTCCATGGGGTCTTGCGGGGGAGCCGCTTCGAGGGCCGCGAGTTCGTGAGCTACGCCACCTTCGACGACGGCGGGCGCCTGCGGAGCACCTCGTACCCCGATCAGTGGTTCTTGCCGAACGACGCGCTCGTGGAGGCGGCCGGCCCCGACGGCCGGACGAGGCTCCACCACCTCAGCCGCCGCGCCGAAGCCAGCGTCGTCAGCGTGTTCGCGACG
The DNA here is from genome assembly GCA_030426945.1 of bacterium. GTDB lineage: Bacteria > Myxococcota_A > Bradymonadia > UBA7976 > UBA1532 > JACKDN01. The sequence goes on along the minus strand of JAUHXL010000078.1, from coordinate 12,572 downwards.
ACGACGATCTGCAGCGACCACGGCTGCAGCGGCGCGACGCAGTTCATGCACGCCGATCGTGATCCGTTGGACTTCTTGTTGCTGGGCCCCACGCTCTACCTCGCGCGGGACCGCCGCATGGGGAGGACGTTCCGCACGAGCACGGGCGCATCCCTGCAGCTTCGGGGCGGGCTCGTCGGTGTGTTGCCACGGTCGGACGACCTCCTCGAGTTCGATGGGCGTCCCGGCAAGGATTGAGGGGTCGAGCGGGGTGCGTCACCGGCGGTTCGGACGGCGGCGCCGAGAGAGGGCTCAGGCGCCGCGCACCCGCCGCAGCAGCCCGCGCAGCCGGTTCACGTACACCCGATGCAGCTGAGCGGCTCTACGTGGGCGCTGCGCCCGAAGGATCCACCGGGCGGTCCTCGGCCAGCCGCTCGAGCAGCGTGCGCCGTGAGCACCTTCCACGGCACCGCGACCTCGGTGACGTCGAAGTCCCGGTCAGGGAGGGGGATCAGCACGCGCCGCGATGTCGCCATGGCGCGGACGATAGCCACTTCGAGGCCGAGGGGAAAGCCGCCGAATCACGTAAGTTCGTTAGGTTGGCGCGACCCCGTCGGCCTTGGTTTGGCACGACCCCCACGACCAAAGCGGCGCCGCCACGAAGTCGGTGCCTCTCAGCAACCGGCCCGAATCCAATCGACGAACTCGGCGCAGGTGCCAGGCGGGTTGGCGGCCTCGTTCTGCTCCGCGATCTCGTCGTCGTACTCGAGTTCGTGCACCAGCACGGGCAGCGTGTGGCCGAAGATGGTCTTCAGGTCGCCGCTCGAATGGAGCCTCCGGACGACCTCGCAGCACGCGTCGACGAAGCGGCTGGTGATCTGCCACGCCAGTTCGTCGGTCCTATCCGGGTCCGCGTCCTCCTCGGCGTCCGAGTACCAAAGGCCCAAGCCCTTGATCCAAGCGGACACCCATCGCTGGGAGGGGCTTCCCGTTTCGCCGAAACACGCCAACTCGTTCTGAAGCCAGAACGCGTAGTTCCACTTGGCCTCCTCGGAGGACCAGGCCTGCGCTGCGGTTGCCTTCCACTGCTCGACCGTGTTGTAGCCCACGGTCACGGTCGGGCGACGCGGATCATCCTCCTCGTCGTAGACGTACAGTGACACGACGTAGATGTCGGCTCGGACGTCTTCGGGAATGCGACGAAGGGCGTTCAGGATCGCGTCGCCGAGCTGCGAGGTGATGTCGACCATCCTCCACCATCCAGTCCCTGACTTCGGCAGCTGCCCTGGCGCGCACGCCCGTCAGTTGGAGGCTCGAGGCCGACGCACGCGCAGCTTCAGGTCGCTCAGGACCACGAAGCAACCGCCCCACGTCTCCACGTCCTCGTTGGCGAGGGTGGCTCGAAGCCGGGCCGCCAGCTGTCGGCTGCTGGGTGAGCCCAGCCGCAGCACCAATACCCCGTGGTGGGTTCCGGGAACGAACCGGCGCACATCCGAGAAGTCGAGGTCCTGGCTGATCAGAAAGCGGCCTTCGGCCTGCGCCGCCTGCCAGACGTCGGTGTCGGGACGCCCGGTCAAGCCCTCGTCCGGGACGGTGTCGACGTCGTGACCGAGTTCGCCGAGCCATGCGGTGAGGGAGGCCGGCAGGTTCTCGTCCAGCTTGATCTTCACGTGACCTTCACGCCACGTCGGGCAGGGGCGACAGCGGCAGGTCGTCGGTGGCCGACGCCGCCGCGTAGGCGATGACCGCGCGCACGTCCTGTTCGGTCACGGTCGGGAAGGCCTCGACGATCTCCGCGATGTCGGCGCCGTCGGCGAGGCTCGCGAGCACCGTGCGGAGGGGAACGCGGGTGCCGCGCAGGACGGGGACGCCACCGCAGATGGCAGGGTCACGGACGATTCGCTCGCGGTAGTCCATCGGCCACCTCCAATGCCGCGAGCGTAGCAGGCCGATCAGCGGGGCGCGAGACGGGGCGCCGAGCGTCGTGCGCGGGTCGACCGTCCCGCCCCCCTACCGCGTGTGGATCGCGCACCGCCCGTCGAACAAGCGCCCGATCGCGTGGTTCAGCTCGTCGCTGGGGCGCACCTGCACGCCGGGCAGCTCGAGCGTCACGAGGCAGTCGTCGTCGGTCGTCAGCTTGAGCACCGCGCGGCAGGTGCCGGCGTTCTCGGGGTCGACCAGCAGGTCGCGCAGGCGCTCGAGGCGGTCGCCGGCGGCGTCGCGGGTGGCGATCTCGAGCTCGAGGCCGCGGCTGCGGGTGGCGCGCACCTCGGCGAGCGAGAACACCTCGGGGCCCTCGCTGGGCTCCTCGCCGCGGCGGCGGCCGCCGCCGAGGCGCACGCTGATGTGGGTGCGGTCCTCGTCGCGAACCGCGATCCCGCCGAGTGGCTCGCCCTGCTCGCCGACCCGATCCGCGCGCAGAGCGCCATCGATCGCCTCGAGAGCCCCGCCTACGAGTTCGTCATCGACGGCGAGTCCTACGGCACCCGCCAGAAGCCGCGTCTGCCGACGTAGCAGCGCCCGCCCGGCCGCCTCGTCACGCCCCTGGCCATTCCGAAGCTGGTCCCGGTCGCCTTCTCCCGGCAGGGGGCTCCGCCCGCCGCGTGCCGGGTGCATCCATGGTCGAGGCAGGGGTCCGCCTGGGCGGCTCGGCCGGGTGGATCAGTCGTCGTGGCATCGGGTGGATCAGCGAACGTGGCGGTTCACACGCTGCGTCAGGGCGACCAGCCAGACAGAGGCGCTCGCGATGTTGGGGGCGCCGGCCCCGGGCGCGTAGGCCCCGACGGGTCAGGCGTCGCGCACCCTCCGCAGCAGCCCGCGCAGCCGGTTCACGTACACCTCGGCGTCCTGCGCACCGTCGGTGCTCGCCAGCGCCCCGACCGCCCCCCGCCCGAACATCGCGAGCTCCTGAACATGGACCTGCGCGCGGGTGACCGGCTGGCCGCCGTAGGCGTGGTAGGCCTCGAGCAGGCGGTCGAGGCCGTCGGGTCGACCGAGGGGACGGCGTGCCCCTCCGGTGAGGACGGCGAGGTCGAGCGCGGGATCACCCAGCTCGGCTTGCTCCCAGTCGATGACGCTCAGGTGGGTCTCCAGAGGCCCTTCGTCGAGCCACGCGACGAGCAGGTTCTGGGGGAGCAGGTCCAGGTGCAGAACGCAAGAGGACGTCGGCGGCGGCAGGTGCGCCTCGATCCAGTCCGCCGCCTCGTCGAGCACCGCATGGCCCACACCACGCAGCGCCGCCAGGTCTTCGCGGACGTGCTCCGCCCGCGTGGCGGGGCCACTCACCAGGTCGCTCAGGCGCGTGGGATCCACCCGATGCAGGGCCGCCGCGGCGAAGGCGGGCATCGTCCACCGCAGCCCCTCCAGCGCGTCGGGTAACAGGCCCGACAGCGGCCCCCCGCTGCACCGCGTCTGCACCATCGCGAGGCCCTCGGGCACCTCGACCAGCCCGAGCACCCGCGGGACCGCGAAGGGCAAGCCCAGGACGGCGACGCGCGCCAGCAAGGCCGCCTCCCGGCGCGCGCGCGCCGGTTGGGCTGCGTCGACCCGCCGCCGCGGCAGACGCACCACCAGCTCCGTGTCGACGCCCTCGTGCACGCAATGGAGCGCCCAGGTCCGATAGGTGACCCCCTCGCCGACGAAGGACGCGCGCCCGACCACCTCCGCGTCGGGCAGGAGCTCTCGAAGGACGCCGCGAACGACGCCGGCGGCGCGTGAGCGATGGCGGCGGGACATGGCAGCTCCGGTGCAAGTGAGCGGCCCTACGTCGGCGCGGCGTCCGACGCGGAGGTGGTCGGGCGATCCTCGGCCAGCCGCTCGAGCAGCTTCCGCGCGAACATGTACGCGTCGCCGGGCCAGCGCGCCGAGACGTAGCGGCCGTCTTCGACCACGAAGGCGGGGCCGTCGTCGTGGGCGGTGCCGCGCGCGCCCAGCGTGATCGGCCCGCGCTCGAAGTCCGCCGCCGGATCGGCCAGGGCCGCGCGCACCTCGGCCTCCACGTAGGCGGGGTAGGTGCGGTAGTAGCGGCCCCGCCGCCAGAAGGTGAGGAAGTACGCCAAGCGCTCCATGTAGGCCGGCAGGCAGGTGGTGCGCGCGCCGTGGAGCAACGAGCGCCCCGTCTCGGGATCGCGCGCACGCGCCAGCAGGAGCACCCCATGACAGATGGCGCCGACCGGCTTGCCGGTGCGCCAGAACGCCGCCACCCGCGCCTGCAGCAGCTCGCTGCCGAGGTACTGCCGCATGCCCGGCGCGTGGCCGCCGGGCAGCACGAGCGCGTCGAAGACGTCCGGCTCGAAGGTGGCCCACGGGATGGGCGCATCGAACGCAGGATCCTTCTCCAGCTCGCGGTACAGCGCGATGGCATCGGGCACAGCACCCAGCTGGCCGAAAAGCACCCCGGTGATCAGCAGCGGATCGCAGGCCGGCGCCTCGCCGCCGTTCTCGGTCGCGAAGACGACCCGGTGGCCGGCGTCCGTGAGCAGCTTCCACGGCACGGCGACCTCGGTGACGTCGAAGTCCCGGTCAGGGAGGGGGATCAGCACACGCCGTGATGTCGCCATGGCGGGGACCATAGCCCCTTCGACGCCATGGAGGAATGGCGTCGGCCGGCCCGGGGGTCACGGCCCGCTCGCCGGGGGTCCGGGTCGCGACCTGGGAGGGACGCGGCTCACAAAACGGCGCCGCGACGAAGTCGCCGGCGCCGCCACCCAGGCGTCACCCGCCCCAGCCCACAACCTGCCCCGGACCATTCCACCCGTCCAGAGGCCGGGTTCCACGACGCCCCGCCCAATCCCCAGCCCACCCCGTCCGTGACCGGGCCCCAGCGCTCGAGCGTGGTGAAATCGGCCGGCGTGCGGCATCCGCCGTACGTGCCTGAGCGACCGAGCCGCCCGCAGCCGAGGCCCGAAGGGCGAGGCGAGGACGCGAGGATCGCGAAGGCGCGCCCGAAGGGCGCCGGCCAAGCGGGGGGTCTGGGGTGGGCGCAGCCCCCCCAGTGCCGCGCGCTTGCGCGCGGCGGAGACACAGTCTGTCCGGTGGAGGCTGCACCTGTTGCAGCCCAGCTCCGATCCGCACCGCCGCGGCGCCCAGCCGAGCACCCCTCCAGGTCACCGCAACGCCGACGAGAACCCAGGACAGCCCGCCAACATAGTACGCACCGCATCACGTTAGTTAGTTAGTTTGGCACGACCCCCGAATGCGCGACCCCGGAAGCGCGCGCGACTAAGGAGCGGAAATGCGCACAGGGTTCGGCAGCACGAACTCCGCCACCGGCACACCGTCTCGGACCGCCGCGATTCCGTGGCGGCTCTGGTCGGAAGAGGCGAACTGGCACATGACGTCGCCCGTGCGCCGGCGCGCCAGAAACACCCGCCACTTCGCACCGAGCACGCGATAACGACCCAGCTTTCCGGAGAGCGACTCGAGTTCGGCGGGCCTGACGGTGGGTCCCAGTTCATCCGCGTCCGGCGCCAGCAAGCGCCACGCGGGTTGTCCACCCCTGTGCACCCCGACGCGCAAGTCGATATCGCACGCGCTGCAGCTTCCTTCAAACCACCACCCGGACCCCTCGGGCCCTCGCCAGTGGCCAACTCGCTGCACTGCTGACAACGGACCGCCACACAGCAAGCAACGTCCCGGTGGGGGACCGACCGTCGCCCAAGCGGAACGACGCTCGCCTGATGGAGGCCTTCTGGATCCCACGCCTAACTCTCCCGCCACCGCACTGCACGTCTACGGCTTGCTGTCAGCCGATGCGCCCAAAGCCTACACCGCAGACCGAAGGGACGCCGCCGCCAAACTACGTCGGCTGCCGTGGCCGACTCAGCCCAGCAGCGGTTAGGACCCCCCACCCACGATCGCCAGGTCGTCGTAGATATCCTCCAGTTCCAACCCTACGCCCAGCGCGTCCAGCTCGACGCGCCCATCGGTGTGGTGGCTCAGCTGCCAGCCCTGCGCGTTCCGGCGACGGTGCTCGACGAGCGGTTCGTCGGCAGACACCAGCAGGTAGTGCTGCAGGCTCGGCAGGCGGCGGTAGTGCTCGAACTTGGTGCCGCGATCGTGGGCTTCGGTGCTTGGGGACAGGACCTCGACGATGACGGTGGGATTGATCAGTCCGTTGGGGTCGTCGTCGGCGTGCTCGTACCGATCACAGACGACGGCGACGTCGGCGTAGAAGGCGGCGCCGGTGGCGGGGACGCGGATGCGCTGGTCGCCGCTGGTGGGGCGGCAGGGCTTGCCGCGCAGCGCGTGCTTGAGGGCGGCGCCGATGTTGAGGGCGATGGCCGCGTGGCGACTGGTGCCTCCGGTCATCGCGTACACCTCGCCGTGCACGAACTCGTGCCGGGTGTCCGACGCCTCTTCGAAAGCCAGGTAGTCGGCGTAGGTCATAGGCGGCGTCTCGGCGGCTCGACCCATGCGGTCCTCCGGGCGCGTCCGGTGCGCGCTCCGGCACGATAGCACAGCCGCGGCGCCCCCCGTCCCGCCCCCCTACCGCGTGTGGATCGCGCACCGCCCATCGAACAAGCGCCCGATGGCGTGGTTCAGCTCGTCGCTGGGGCGCACCTGCACGCCGGGCAGCTCGAGCGTCACGAGGCAGTCGTCGTCGGTCGTCAGCTTGAGCACCGCGCGGCAGGTGCCGGCGTTCTCGGGGTCGACCAGCAGGTCGCGCAGGCGCTCGAGGCGGTCGCCGGCGGCGTCGCGGGTGGCGATCTCGAGCTCGAGGCCGCGGCTGCGGGTGGCGCGCACCTCGGCGAGCGAGAACACCTCGGGGCCCTCGCTGGGCTCCTCGCCGCGGCGGCGGCGGCCGCCGAGGCGCACGCTGATGTTGGTGCGATCCTCGTCGCGGTCGATGCGCACAGCACCAGTGACCAGCAGGGGCTCGTCGGACGACAGCAGCGCCTCGTAGCGCTCGAACTCGTCGCCCATCGCGATGACCTCGACGGTGCCGGTGTGATCCTCGAACAGCATGATCGCCATCTTGCCGTCGCCGCTCTTGAAGGGGCGCACACGCAGCGACGTGACGATGCCAGCGAGGGTGACGCGGTCGAAGTTCTCGCGGCGGCCGAGCTCCTCGACCTTGGCCGTCGTGTAGCGGCGGATCTGCTCCTCGAAGCGATCGAGGGGGTGGCCGCTGACGTAGAAGCCGAGCGACGCCTTCTCGTTGGCGAGCAGCTGCTGCTCGGGCCACTCCTCGATCTCCAGGGCCTCGCGGGGGAAATCGTCGCCATCGGACTGGGCGGCGGGACCGGCGAGCATGTCGAACAGGCTGCTCTGGCCGGTCGCGCGGTCGCGCTGCACGTTCTGCGCGCGCTCGACGGCGGCGTCGAGCGCGGCGGCGAGGCGCGCGCGCGGGTGCGCGCAGAAGTCGAACGCGCCGGTCTTGATCAGCGCCTCGATGGTCTTCTTGTTCACCCGCCGCAGGTCGACGCGCTCGCAGAAGTCGAACAGCGACTCGAAGTCGCCGTCGCGGCGCGCCTCGAGGATGGCCTCGACCGCCGTCTCCCCCACCCCGCGCACGCCGCCCATGCCGAACAGCACCTTGCCGTCCACCGCGTCGAACCCGCTGATCGACTTGTTCGCGTCCGGCGGCAGCACCTGCAGCCCCATCTTGCGCGCCGTGCGGATGCCCTTGGCCACCTTGTCGGCGTTGTCGCGGTCGCTGGTCAGCACGGCCGCCATGAACTCCACCTGGTGGTGCGCCTTGAGGTAGCCGGTCTGGTAGGTCAGCAGCGCGTAGGCCGCCGAGTGCGACTTGTTGAAGCCGTACTCGGCGAACTTCTCCATCAGGTCGAAGATGTCGCCGGCGACCTTGGCGTCGACGCCGTTCTTCGCCGCGCCCTCGGCGAAGACCAGGCGCTGCTTCGCCATGACGTCCATCTTCTTCTTGCCCATGGCGCGGCGCAGCAGGTCGGCGCCGCCGAGCGAGAAGCCCGCCATGCGCTGCGCGATCTGCATCACCTGCTCCTGGTAGACGATGACGCCGTAGGTGTCGCGCAGGATCTCCTCGAGCATCGGGTGCGGGTAGACGATCTTCTGGCGCCCGTGCTTGCGCGCGATGAAGTCGTCCAACATGCCCGAGTTCAGCGGGCCCGGCCGGTACAGGGCCACCGCGGCGACGATGTCCTCGAAGACGTCGGGCTTCAGCTTCTTCAGCAGCTCCTGGAAGCCGCTCGACTCGAGCTGGAACACGCCCTCGGTGTCGCCCTTGCTGATCAGCTTGTAGACGCCGGGATCGTCGAGCGCGAGCGTCGCCATGTCGAGCTGCTCGCCGGGCGCGCGCCCCCGGTTCACCATGCGCACGGCGTCGTCGATGACGGTCAGCGTCTTCAGGCCCAGGAAGTCGAACTTCACCAGGCCGGCCTCTTCGACCTCGTCCTTCGCGAACTGCGTCACCAGCTCGTCGTTGGCGCCGCTGAAGACCGGGCAGTACTCCCACAGGGGCTTGTCGCCGATCACGACGCCGGCCGCGTGCATGCCCGGCGCCTTCAGCAGCCCCTCGAGGTTCAGCGCGATGTCGAGCAGGTCGCGGACCTTGTCGTCCTCGTCGTAGGCGCCCTGCAGCTTGGGCTCCTGCTTCATCGCGTCGGCCAGCGAGATGCCCAGCACGTCGGGCACCAACTTGCTCAGCCGGTCGGTCTCGCTGAACGAGAACCCGAGCACCCGCCCGACGTCCTTGATCACCCCGCGCGCCTTCAGGCTGCCGAAGGTGGCGATCTGCCCGACCTGCTTCTCGCCGTACTTCCGCGTGACGTACTGAATCGTCTCCGACCGCCGGTTCATGCAGAAGTCGATGTCGAAGTCGGGCATCGACACGCGCTCCGGGTTGAGGAAGCGCTCGAAGAGCAGGCCGTAGGGCAGCGGATCCAGGTCGGTGATGCGCAGCGCGTAGGCCACCAGGCTGCCGGCGCCGGAGCCACGGCCCGGGCCCACCGGGATGCCCTGATCCTTCGACCAGTTGATGAAGTCCTGCACGATCAGGAAGTAACCGGGGAAGTCCATCCCGATGATGATGTCGAGCTCGACCTGCAGCCGGTCCTCGTACTCGGCCTTGTCGTAGACCTTGTCCACCCGGTCGAACTCGGCGTAGCGCGCCTTCAGCCCCTCGCGCGCGCAGTGCACCAGGAAGCTGGCGGTGTCGAAGCCCTCCGGCACCTGGAAGTTGGGCAGGTACACACGGCCCAGCTCGATCTCGGCCTCGCAGCGCTCGGCGATCTTCACCGTGTTCTCGAGCGCGTCCGCGAAGTCGGCCCCCATCTCGGCCCACATCACGTCGGCCGGCTTCAGCCAGAAGGCGTCGGTCTCCTGCTTCTTGCGCCGCGGATCGTCCAGCGTGCGGCCCTGCCCGATGCACAGCAGCACCTCGTGCGCGCGGGCGTCCTTGCGGTCGAGGTAGTGGCAGTCGTTCGTCGCCACCAGCGGGATGCCGAGTTCGTCGCCCAGCGCCCGGAAGGCCTGGTTCACCTTGTCCTGGTCGGGCGTGTGGCTGGGGATGACCTCGAGGTAGAAGCCGTCGGGCTCGAAGGTGTCGCGGTAGTGCCGTGCCAGCTCGCGCGCGTGGTCGGGCCGATCCTGCAGGACGGCCTGCGCGATCTGCCCCTCGGCGCACGCCGACAGCGCGATGACGCCGGCGCTGTGCTGCTTCAGCAGCTCGAGGTCGACCCGCGGCTTGTCGTGCGCGACGCCCTCGAGGTACGCGAAGCTGACCAGCCGGGCGAGGTTCTTGTAGCCCTCGTCGGTGCGCGCCAGCAGCACCAGGTGATAGGCGCTGCGGTCGGCGTCCCGCCGGCTGCCCTCGGCGACGTAGACCTCGGTGCCGATGATCGGCTTGATGCCCGCCGCCTTGGCCTTCTTCTGGAAGTCCACCGCCCCGAACATGTTGCCCAGGTCGGTGCAGGCCACCGCCGTCATGCCCATGTCGGCGAGGCGCGGCATCAGCGCCTTCAGCCGGATGGCGCCGCTGAGCAGGCTGTACTGGCTGTGCAGGTGCAGGTGGACGAAGTCGGGCACGGCGGGACCCCCGGCAGGTGCGAAGCGGGGTCCTGGGTACCGGGGCGGCGGGGTGGTGTCAACGGCGCGTGCGCGAACCGCCCGGCTACTCCTCGGGCACGTTGTCCCACTCGCCGTTGACCCGCTCGCGCAGCTCCTTGCCCGTCTTGAAGAAGGGCGCCTTCTTGGCGCGCACGAAGACCTCTTCGCCGGTCTTCGGGTTGCGCCCGCGGTACGCGTTGTAGCGGCGCACTTCGAAGGAGCCGAACCCGCGAATCTCCACGCGGTCTTCGGTCTTCAGTGCGTCACCCATGGCTTCGAAGATCGTGTTCACCACGATCTCGGCCTTGCGCAGGTTGAAGCCGTCGCGCTGGGCGATGACCTCGATGAGCTCGCCCTTGGTCATTGCGGACACCTCGTGGGCAGTTCAGGTCGGGGTGGGCCAATCATGCAAGCCGTTGAGTTCCTTGGCAAGAATCCGATGCGACGGAGTTCGCCGACGCGGCGCCGGCCTAGGTCGGGCGCCGCTTCGGGCAGGCCCGCCCGGCCGCGTCGGCGGCCAGCCAGGCGCTGAGGAAGGTGCCCTCGAGGCCCAGACCGGGCAGCACGAGATCGCCGGCCCGCAGCAGGTTCTTCGGCGGCCCGCGGAGGGGCGACCGGGCGAGGCCGAGGGGATCGAGGTCGGCCGCGGGCGCGGGCCAGGGGCGCGCGCCCGCCCCGTCGAGGCCCGCGGGCGCGAAGGGCACGAGATCCTCGAGATCGGGGGGGCGCGCGATCGGCCAGGCGACGTCGAGCCCGCCCCCGTCGACTCGCACCCGCGCGCCCGTCGTCTGTCCGGCGGGCAGCCAGGCGCAGGGATCGACCAGGCCGGGCGGCCGGTTTGCGGCGCCGATCTCGATCCGCGCGGCGCTCCCTGGCACGGCGGGCGGCGCCTCGCCGAGCAGCTCGGGCGCCAACGGCCGCAGCGCCTCGGCGGCGTCGGCCAGCACCACCGCGCGCGCGCCGTACCGGGCCCCGTCGTCGGTCAGCACCGCGTCCACGCGGCGGCGGCTGCCCTCGAGGCGCGCGGCCAGCGGGCGCGGCCCAGCGGCGCCGCCGAAGACCCCCAGCTTGGCCACCACGACCTCGGTGAGGCCCGCTTCGCCCCCCTGCACCGCCGCCACCCCGTGGCACAGGTGCCACAGCGCCCGCGCGCCGCCCGCGGTCATCGGCCCGGTGGCGTCCTCCACCCGCCCGACCAGCGCGAGCAGCGCCGCCACCAGCCCCCGCAGCGCGGGCGCGTCGGACCAGGGCGGCGGCGCGTCGGTCAGCTGCCGGGTGGGCAGCCCCGCCAGCGCCCTGCGCAGCGCCCGGCGCCCGCCGAAGCCCTCGGGCGGCCACTCCAGGCCGCCGTCGAGCACGGCGTCGAGGGGCGCGGCGTAGCCCTCGATGCGGTCGAACAGCGTCAGCAGGGCCGGCACCTCGTCGGGGAACGCCTCGGCGAGCACGCGGCCGCGCGCTGGCAGCTCGGGCTCGAGGGTGAAGCGCCGGTCGGGCAGCGCCACGGTGACAGCGCGCGGAGGCGCCTCGAGGCGGGTGCGCACCGTGTGCAGCAGGCCCAGCTCGTCGAGGACGCGGCGCACGATCGGGGCGGTGTCGAGGCCGATGAGGGGGGCCGTGGTGTCGAGCGGGGGCGCCTTGGCCGGCGCCACCAGCCGGACGCGGTACTTGCGCCGCGCGAGCAGCGCCGCGCAGACCGCCGCGGCGAGCGTGCGCCCGACGACGACGACGTCGTATTGCTCGACCCGCGTCATCTGGCCGGGCTCAGATCGGCGCCTCACCGGCCCAGGTGACGCCCTCGCCCGGCTGCACCCGCCCCAGCACCCACGCCACCTCGCCCGCGCCGGCGAGCGCGGCGAGCGCGGCCTGCGCCTCGGCGGCGGGCACGACGGCGCACAGCCCCACCCCGAGGTTGAACGTGCGCCGCATCTCGTCGGCCGCCACGGGCCCGTCGCGCGCGATGCGGGCGAACAGGGGCGGCGGCGTCCACGACGCGGCGTCCAGGCAGGCGCCCAGACCGTCGGGCAGCACCCGCGGCAGGTTGCCGGGCAGGCCGCCCCCGGTGATGTGGGCCAGGGCGCGCACGTCCGCGGCGGCGCGCAGCGCGGCCACCGCGCGGGCGTAGATGCGCGTCGGCGTCAGCATCTCCTCGGCCAGCGCGCGGTCCTCCGCCCAGGGCAGCACCCGGCGCGCGAGCGAGAAGCCGTTGCTGTGCAGGCCGCTCGAGGCCACGCCCAGCACGACGTCGCCGTCGGCCACCCGGGATCCGTCGATCAGCCCGTCGCGCTCGACCACGCCGACCGCGAAGCCGGCCAGATCGTACTTGCCGGGGCCGTAGAAGCCGGGCAGCTCCGCCGTCTCGCCGCCGAGCAGCGCGCAGCCCGCCTGGTGACAGCCGTCGGCGATGCCGGCCACGACGTCCTCGGCCTGCGCCGGCGCCAGGCGGCCGGTGGCGAAGTAGTCGAGGAAGAACAGGGGCTCGGCGCCGCAGGTCACGAGATCGTTGACGCACATGGCGACGAGATCGACGCCGACGGTGCGGTGGGCGTCGAGGTGGAAGGCCAGCTCCA
>JAUHXL010000650.1 GCA_030426945.1 bacterium | reverse complement strand
GCGGCGGCCCGCTCCTTCTCGTCGGCCGCCGCGTGGGCCTCGCGCGCCTGGGCCTCGGCCGCGGCGCGGCGCTGCAGCGCGTCGATCAGCCGCACCATGACGCTGGCCCGCTGCAGCGTGGCGGCGAGCTCGTCGTCGTCGCCCGTCTTGAGGTAGGCCCGGGCCTCGCCGAGCCAGGCGCGCAGCGTGCCGATCTCGTTGGAGACCTGCTTGCGCGCGTCTCGCGCGTCGAAGGCGTCGGCGGCCTCGTCGTAGCGTGCGATCGCCGCCTTCGGATCCTTCGAATCCTTGGCCACCGCCGGCGCGCTCAGCGCCCCGAGGGTGGCGGCGACGACGAGCGAACTGAGCGCTCGCATCGTTGCTCCCTTCATCGGCCGGTCAGCTCTTCGCCGACCGCGCCTTCAACAGGTGCCCGACCACCTCGACGGCGCACAGCCGCGAGTAGCCGAAGTCCCGCTCGAGGTTGGCGAGCGTCGCCTCGGCGCGCCCCTTCGCGTCGGGTTCGAGCCGCTCCTCGCCGTGGACGAGCAGCGTGAGCAGGTCGCGCTCGATGCGCTCCGACTGCTTGCGCTTCTCGTCGTAGAAGGCGTCGTTGAGGCGGCTGATCCGGTCCTGGAAGATGGTCGGCAGGCTCAGCTCGGCGTCGGGGTTGTCCATGCGCCACGCGGCGATGCGGTGCATCACCCCCGCCCGGTAGTCGTCGCGCTCCGCGTCGCGCACGTTGAGCCGGCCCTCGACGTCGCGCATCAGCCGCTCGTCGGGATCCTCCGAGCGCCCCGTCACCGGGTTGCGCTGCTTCTCTTTGCGCACGTAGTGCATGACGTGATCGACGTAGCGGCTGAACAGGTCCGCCGTCGCCACGCGATCCACCAGCCCCATCGCCTGGTGGAGCTCCTCCTCGACCAGATCCATGTACCAGGTCTGCACCACGTCGAGCGCCGCGAGGGGCTGGTGATAGTCGGCGTCGGGCTTCAGGCGCAGGAACTGATACACGCTGGTCTGGCGGCACAGGTCGCGGAGCGCGTCGATCACGGCCATCGGCGTCAGGCACCGCGCGTCGGGCGTGCGGGCGGCGGCGAGGACGGCCGCGCGGATCTCGCGCGGGCTGGCGCCGAAGCGGCCCTCGTAGTGCTCGTGATCGCGGCGCTCCTGGTACAGGGCCGCCGCGGTCGACACCAGCGTGTTGGCGACGTCGCGGGGCAGCCCGTCGGGCACGACGCCCTCGGCGAACAGCCGCGCCTTCTCGAGGGGCGACAGCCGCCCGAGCGTCTCGGCGAGGGCCGGGTCGAAGACCTCCGGGTTGGGCCGCTCGAGGCGGGTGATCACGGCCCAAAGGCCCGCCACCTGCGCGGTGTGCGGCGCCACCGGTTTGTCGATCGCCGGCCCGGCGATCAGATCGGCGTAGATGCGCTGCTCCTGCGCGGCGTCCACCAGATAGGGCACCTGCACCAGCTCGATGCGGGCCTTGAAGCTGGCGAAGTCGGGGGCCTCCTTGAAGGCCGTCAGGTGGCCGGCGTTGCAGCTGCCGATGAAGACGCTGTCGAGGTACAGGGTCATCGTGTCCAGCCGCACCGTGCCGTTCTCGCAGGTGCTCAGCAGGTACTTGAAGGCCTCGATCGGGCGCTTGAGCAGGTCGTTGTACTCGAGCAGGCCGCGGTTGGCGTCGACCAGATCCCCCATCGGCTCGTACAGCGTCAGGTTCTGCAGGCTGGGGGGCAGCGAGGCGAGGCTCCGGTCGGCGGTCACCTGGCGGACGCCGGCGTCGACGCGCAGCTGGGGATCGACCGTCACCGCCGCCTGCCGGTAGCGGCGCGAGATGTAGAAGCGCTCCACCTGGACGTGCTTCAGCACCTCGGCGAGATCGCCCTGGTAGGCCTTGAGCAGCGCGTCGAACACCACCCGCGACTTGGGGCTCAGCTCCCCCTGGGACAGGATGCGCGGCAGGGCGGCGTCCGGCCCGAGGTGCGCGCGCAGGAAGGCGATGCGGTCGGCGCGCGGCAGCAGCAGCAGGGGGTGATCCCGCGTCTCGGTGCGGATGCGCGCGTCGACGTCGCTCTCGGGCAGGTGCGCGTAGCTGTCGAGGCTGCGCAGCGCGCGTTGGCCTCCGAAGCCGATGTTGCCGCTCTGCAGCTTGCCGGCGGGGAACACCCAGTTGAAGGTGTACTGCGCGCCCTCGGGCTGCGCGCTGTACGCCTCCATCGCGCGCATGATGCAGCTGATGAAGCTGCTCTTGGCGCTGCCGTTGGGCCCGTGCAGCAGGATGAGCTTGCTGACCCGGCCGTCCTTCACGAAGTCGGTCAGCAGCCCGAACACGGCCTCCTGCACGGCCTCGTGGCCGATCAGCCGATCCCGGCCGTCGTCGAAGGGGCAGTCGAACAGCCGGTAGCGCGTGAAGCGGCCGTAGGGCCGCTGCACGGTCTCGGTGCCGAAGTGCAGGAAGACATCGCGGAGGTACATCGCGGCGTCCCGCGACTGCTCGGCCGGTCGCTGGGCGACGACGTCGAGGTACTCCGCGAAGCTGAGCAGCGTCTTCTCGCGGACGAAGCGCTCACGGGTACGTTCGGCGGTGCGGTCGAGGAAGGACGCCGGATCGGCGGGTGCGTCGGACGAGCTCACGGGCGCTCCGTTGCGGTGGCGGCGGACTGCGGACGGCGAGCACCGGGCGCCGGGCCTACTTGACCGCGACCTCCCAGGCCAGCTTCTCGTCACGGATGAGCTTGCAGGTGTTGTCGTTGCACACGCTGAAGTCGGCCGTGCCGCTGAGGCTGATGGTGCCCGCCGCGGCGGCGGTGAAGGGCACGTTGAAGCGCAGCGCCTTCTCGGTGAGCTCGGCGTCCCCCTTGTCGAAGGCCTTCTTCTCGGCGGTGACGCCCTCCGGGGGCGAGAAGGTCAGCTTCGCGGGGAAGTCGAGGTTGACCTTGTAGCCGGGCCCCGGGGTGACCTCGATGACGCTGGTCGCCGGCGCGCCGGCCTTGGCGTCGCCGGGCACGATGCGCACCGTGTAGGCGTCGTTGGCCGTCGCCGGCGCGGGGGCCGGGGCCGGGGCCGCCTTCTCGCCGGCCTTGGGCGTGCCCTGGTCGGCGGCGGGCTGCTTCTGGCAGGCCAGCAGGGCCACCAGACTGAACAGGATCGAGAGACCGATTCGCTGCATGGTTCACCTGCGCTCGAAGACGGCTTGATCTAGCACCCGAGACCCCTCATTGCAACCGGCCCCGGCCGCGGCTACGGTAGCGACGTGCGCCGTCCTCGCTGGCTCGGACCCTATCGACTTCTCTACCGGATCGCGTCCGGTGGCATGGCCGAGACGTTCCGCGCCGAGCGCCTGCTGCCGGACGGCGCCGTGCACGAGGTCGCCATCAAGCGGCTGCTCGATCGCTTCAACGCCGACGAAGAGTTCGTGGTGATGCTGGCCGACGAGGCGCGCCTCACCGCGCGCGTCGATCACCCCAACGTCGCCCGCATCTACGAGTTCGGCGTGGTCGACGATCAGCACGTGCTGGTGATGGAGTTCGTCGACGGGGTGGATCTGCGCGCGCTGCTGCGGCGCGGCCGCGAGCGGGACGAGCCGGTCGACCCGGTGGCGGCGGCCTTCGTCGTCGAGCAGGCCCTGCGGGGGCTCGAGGCGGCCCACGGCGCCCAGGACGCTCAGGGGCACTCGCTGGAGCTGGTGCACCGCGACTTCAGCCCGTCGAACATCCTGATCAGCGTGCGCGGCGAGGTGAAGCTGGCCGACTTCGGCATCGCCAAGGCGCGCCTGTCGCGGGTGCGGACGCGGGCCGGGGTCATCAAGGGCAAGGTGAAGTACATGAGCCCGGAGCAGACCTCGGGCAAGCGCCTCGACGCGCGCTCGGACGTCTTCGCCGCCGGGGTGGTGCTGTA
>JAUHXL010000649.1 GCA_030426945.1 bacterium | reverse complement strand
TGCGGCTGGCCCCGACGATGGGGCTGGACGCCGTCGAGGTGGTGCTGCTCGCGCGCGCGGCGCGCCTCGAGCAGCTCGCCGCGTTGGCGTGGGTGTGCCGGCAAGCGCGCATCGACACGCTCTGGGGTCGCGCCCGGCCGCCGGCGCAGCTCGAGCAGCTGCTGGAGCGCGACGTGGGCGCGGCGGCGTGGCAGGGCGCGCCCGCGTTCTCGACCACCGCCTCGACGGTGGGCATGCCGATGGGGCCCCTGCGCCGAGCCGCGACCCGCGCCGAGCTCTGCGCCAGCGCCGAACCCCTCGCGGCCTCGGCGGTCTTCACCGAGCGACGCAGCTTCCTGTCGGGTCACTTCGAGGCCGTCCGAGGGCCGCGCGCCGACGCGGACGGCTTCCTGATGCTGTTCGATCGGATGGACCTGCTCCACTCGAAGGGGGATCTCGCCGAGGCGCAGGTCACGCGCGGCGCCGCCGCCCGGCACCTCGCCCGGTTCGTCCCCTGCGACGGCTCGGCGGACGCCGCCGCGGGCGCGTCGGCCGGGGGCGAAGGCGGGGGCGTCCGCACCGTCGCCGAGCTGGCCGTGCGCCTGCGCCCGGCGGCGGCGGACGCGCCCCCGCTGCCGGACGGGGCCCTGAGCGCGGCGTTTCGTGGGCGGCTGCGGCGGGCGGTCGAGCGAGACGTGCTGCGCGACGGGACGGGCTGGACCTTCCGCTGGCTGAAGGCGACCCGGCAGATCGGCTTCGACTATCCCGCGACGAACGGGATCGTGAACCTGATCTCGGCGGTGGGCGGCTATCTGCAGGAGGATCTCGAGGGCTTCCTCGATCTGGTGCCGGCCATCGAGGCGGTGGTGGCCGAGGCGGAGCGCGCCGCCGCGACGTGGCCGGCGACCCGCGAAGAGAGCATCGCCGCCGCCGTCGGGGGGCGGGAGCGCGTCGCGCAGCTGCGGTGGATGTGCGACGTGGTCGTGCACGCCGCCGAGGTGCGCGGCCGGCGGGATCACCCGCTGCGGCCGCCGCGCAACACCATCGCCTTCGAGGGGCACGCCGGCTATCGCTTGTGGCGCGACGCGTTCCATCAGCTGGTGCGGGTGCTCGTCGACGGGGCCGCCGGTGACTCGCTGCTCGTCGTACAAGATGGGGTCGCGGGGCCGACGCAATGCAACGCGGGCCCCTTGGGCGGCGTGCAGTTCCTCGTGTCGGCGATGGTGTTGCACCACCCGCTGCACTGGGCCTACGGCCACGAGATCGGGCACCTGGTGTTCGACCGCCCCTGCGACCGCTGGTCCACCGAGGTTGGCGCCGCCTGGGACGCGCTGGCGCGCCTGGTGAACCTCCCGGAGCGGCCGCCCGCGCGGCCTCGTGACCTCTTCGGCTGTATCGCGCGGGCGCTGCCCGAGGCCGCGACCGGCTCCCTCCCGTCGCAGTGGCTGGTCGCGATGGGGCAGGAGCTGGCCGAGATCGCGGCGGACCTGGTCATGTGGCGGGGGCTTCAGGGGACGAGCGAGGCGGCGCAGCGGCGCGCCTTCTGGACCCTGATGGGGCCCGCGCTGGTGAACGCGCGGTGTGAGGCGGCGGGCCGCTGGCCGATGTCGCCGCGGCGCCAGCTGCGCGTGGTCGTCCGGTTGGTGGCGGTGAGCGTGTTGACGGACGCGGCGGCGGCCTCCGCGGGGGGCGGCGCGGCGGAGCGCCTGCTCGGCGAGGCCTTCGCCGCCGCGGCGGCGGCCGCGGCGGCCACATCGGCCACCGGCTTGCCGCCGATCGCGGCGCGCCTGCGCGCGTTCGGCGAGGATCTCGGGTGGACGCCGGACATGTGGGGCGACCTCGGCGGCTGGCTCGAGAACCTGCAGACGGCGGTGCCGTGGGCCGCCGCCCCGCCCGAGGCGCGCGCCGTGCAGGCGGCGCTCGACTGCGCAGCGGCCATCGCCCGGCAGATCGGCCCCGAGCCGCCGGTGCGCGCGACGGCGTCCTTCGTGCGCTACCTCGACGACCTCGGGCCCGACGACCGCCCCTGGCCCCGCACCGTCGTCGGCACGGCGGAGGGCCGGCTGCGCGCCTCGGCCCAGGCGCCCGCGACGGCTCATCCGGCCGGGGCCCCCCTCTTCCATGTGGCCCGCGGCGGCGTGCTGGCCTCCGACCAGCCCCGCTACAACGCCCGCACGCTGGCCTTCCTGCTCGAGCTCGACGCGGCGAGCCGCGGCGACCGCCTCGAGCGCTTGATCGCCTTCATCCAGCGGTAGGCCCCCCGCCGGGGCTCCCGGCGCGGGCGGCTGCCCGAGACCCATCTTCACCCTCTGGGCGTCGTCGCGCGCGGTCGGACCGGTCCGGCCTCGTGGTGGGCGCGGCGATCCGCGATCCGGGACTCGCGGGCCGCCGGCCGGATGCGGTGTTTGTCCGCATTCGTGTTCGTAACCATCTGAATTGAAAGAGTGATCAAAACGATCTGATCGCAGTTTGTGGCAAACGTGTCGTCGGCGGCTATGGTGACGGGGCACCACGCAAGGAGGCTCCGATGCCCAGCTCGCCCCGCCGCCCCGAACCGTTCACCCTGTTCACCGTCATCGCGCTGCTGCTCGTCGGCGCGCTCTCGGCCCGCGCCGAGACGGTCATCGCGACGAAGTTGTCCGCGGCCGACGCGGACTCGTACCTCTCGTTCCAGATCGACAACGCCCCCAGCAGCGCGCTCGTCTACGTGGCCAACTGGGCGGGCTGGAAGACCGTCCTCTCGACCGCCGCGCGCGACGACGCCGGGTGGGGGGTGCAGGGGCTGGCGGACGAGGACCTGCCCGATCCGAACCCCGTGCCGGAGCCGGAGCTGCTCGACCTGTTCGTGCGCGTGAAGGGGCTGGGCTTCGACATGATCGTCGCCGTGCAGCCGGCCTCGGGCAGCCCCTACGCCCTGGTGTACTTCGCGGAGACGCTGTACCTGCTCAACGCCACCGAGTCGGGGGTGCTGATCCAGGCGCTCGAGGACGCGCTCGACTGACGCGGCCGCGAGGCGTGGCTGACCGACGCCGGGGGACGGGCTAGAGTGTCCCTCCCCCGACCACGCCCGGTGATCTCATGCTGCGCCGCCTCTGCATCCTCCTCGGGCTCGCGGTCGTCGTGGCCTGCGAGTCGAGCCCCGACGCCTCACCGCCGGCCCGCGACGCGCAGCCGGACGCCCACCCGCCGGCGACCGACGCGGGGCCGGACGCCGCCCTCGACGCTGGCGCGCCGCTCGACGCCGGGGCGGACGCGGCCGTCGATCCGGGGCCGCCGCGCGTTCCGCTGGCGCCGGACAGCCCTTGGCCCAAGTTCCGCCAGAACCCGCAGCAGGACGGGGTGGCGCCGGTGACGCCCGCGCTGGAGGGCGGCGCGCTGTGGTCGTTCCCCACCGGCAAGGGCATCTTCAGCAGCCCGGTCGTCGGCGCGGACGGCACCGTGTACGTGGGCTCGGCCGACCGAAACCTGTACGCGCTGAACCCGGACGGCACCGAGCGGTGGCGCTTCGCGACGGGCGAGATCATCGACTCGTCGGCGCTGCTCGATGATCGCGACCGCCTGTACTTCGGCTCGGGCGACGGCTTCGTCTACTGCCTCGAGGCGGCGACCGGCGAGGAGGTCTGGCGCTTCGAGGCCGACGATCCGCGCGGTCAGCAGGCCTTCATCAACTGGTTCGAGGGCAACGTCGCGATGGGGCCCGACGGCACCCTGTACGTGCCCAACGACAACTTCTTCGTCTATGCGCTCGACCGCGACGACGGCGCGGTGCGCTGGCGCTTTCGGATGCGTGATCAGACCTGGTCGCTGCCCGCGGTGGACGCCGCGACGGGGCGGCTGTACGTCGGCAACAACAACCTGCTGGCGGCCCTCGGCGACAACACCTTCGCGATCGACGCCGACGGCACGC
>JAUHXL010000648.1 GCA_030426945.1 bacterium | reverse complement strand
AGCACCCGGCTGAGATCGCCCGACGCCTCGAGCACGTCCTGCCGCCGGCTCAGCAGGCGGTCGCGCAGCTCGGCGAGGGCGTCGGCGAGCGGCAGCGGGAACACCTCTTCGATCTCCAGCAGCGGCTCGCCCCGCAGCGCCTCGACGCGGTCGAAGAAGGTGTCGACCGCGTCGGTCAGGCGTCCCCGCGCCGCGGCCAGATCGTCGTCCGCGAAGCCGAGGTCGCGGCCGTACTCGTCGAAGAGCGCGTCCACCGCCTGCTGGAAGTCGTCCTCGGCCGCGCCGCCCCGGCCCTCGCGGACGAGGCGCTCGAGCGCAGCGCCCAGCGCCGCCTTCTGCTGGGCGTTGACCAGCGCGTCGGGATCAGGCGCGCCGTCCGCCCCCTTGGGCAGGGCCTTGACGGCGAAGGCGAAGTCGAGGCTGAGCTCGGCGGTCTGGGTGACGACCACGTCACCCTGGCGAGCGGCCGCCACGCGCCGCACCGTGTACCCCAGGTCGAGGCCGAAGCCCACGGCGGGCGACGGCTCCGGCGCGCTGCCCTGCCCGATGTGTACCGCGTCCACCTCATCGCGTCCGGCCGGGCGGTCGGGGCGCTCGGGCGCCGACGCGGCCTCAGCCGATCGCGGCAAGGGCTGCCCAACTCGACTGGTGTTGACGATGGAGGTGACCATGTTCGTCCTCGCGTTCCTCTCGAGACCTTCGCTGTCCGGTACATCGGCCCGATGCGGCCTCACTTGAGGATTTTTCTTGACGAGCCCTGGGCGTGAAGGAGCGAGCCGGTCAGGGATCGACGGGGGGCACCGGGGCCAGCGCACCCACCAACGTGGCGGCGCTCGCGCGGCCGCCTGCGCCGGCCAGCACCACCCGGAACCCCGATCCGCCCGCGCTCTCCGGGCGGGCCACGCGGATCGGGGCGACGAGGACGCGCAGATCGTCCAAGCCGGCGTGCAGCAGGCGAGCGCGCTGGTCCGGTGGCAGTCCGGCCAGCAGCGGTCCGTCTTCGACGGGGCGGCCGACCCAAGGGGCCTCGAGGGCGACGTGGGGCTCGCGCCCGAAGGCGGGCGGATCCACCGACGGGCTCTGATCGAGGGCGAAGAACTGCGCGACGAAGGGACCCGATGACCCGACGGGTGGGGTGTCGAAAGCCAGGAGAGCCAGCTCGCCTTCGCAGATCATCCCTGGGCAGGTCAGCGCGAGCAGGAGGGCGCCGTCGATCGTCCCATAGAGATCGGGTCGCGCCGCTCGATCCGCGCGGGCGGCCTCTTCGCGCCAGGCGGCGAAGCCGGGGCTGGGCGGGCGAGGGGGCAGGATGATCGCGAGCAGCGGATCCTCGCCCTCGCTGAGCAGGTTGATCGGCGCCACGAGCGGCCGCGCGTTGGCCCGGCTGGCGGCGCCGTCCACGACGCCGGCGACGCCGCCGTCCGCGGTGAAGACCGGGGTGCCGGCGGGCAGGTCCGCCGCGCCTTCGAGCGCCACGTAGGCGCGGCGCGCCCACGAGAAGGGCGCGCCCTCGACGGCCCGAGGCCGGAGCGAGGCCCCGTCGCCTTCCGGGCGCGGCACCCACACGCGATCACCCACCTTCAGCCGCGCGGCGTCGGTCGGGCTGGCGGCGAAGCCGGGGCGCAGCCGCGACTTCAGCAGGGCGACGCCGGTCCGCGCGTGGGTGCGGACGACCCGCGCCTCCGGCGCGCCCTCCTCGCGACCCAGCGCCAACCGCCCCTCGGGGCCCACCAGATCGGCCGAGGCCAGCAGCCAGCCGTCCAGATCGACGAACAGCACGGGGGCGGCGTCCGCGCCGGCTCCGGACACCCAGCGGACCGCCCCGAGCACCTCCGTGGGACCTTCGCTGCGGGGCGCCGGCGCGGCCGGCGCGCGCCCCGCGTCCCACGCCGCCCCTTCGACCGCCGGGGGCCTGCGCGACACCAGGACGAGGCCCGCGACGAGGACCGTGACCGCGACCAACGCGGCCAGCATCAACCGGCGCCCGCCCATCCCCTCCGGGCGAGCAGCGGTGGCCGCCTCGCTGTCGAGCTCGACGCGGGCCACGACACCGAAGGCCTCGACCTCCTGGCGGACGCGCCGCGCCTGGTTCTCGGTGAGACCGTCCTGAATCACCGCGGGCAAACGGGCCAGCCGGCGCATCAAGCGCTCACGGCTGATCTGGACTGGGGTGCGCCGCGCCACGTAGGCGAGCAGCCGAGGCCGCGCCTCGTCCTCGACGTAGCCGACCACGAGCGCCCGGTAATCCCAGGCGGCCCCGCAGGCGGCGCAGCGACGCACATCCCGATCCCGACGCACGCCGCAGCCGGGGCAACGGGGGAGCTCTTCCCCGACCAGGCCGCGAGGCGCCAGCCCGGGCGCCGGCGTCAGGCCATCGGGCGCCGGCACGACCGCCTGGCAGCGCGGACAGACCGTCGCCGCCAGCCCCACCCGGCCCGCCCAGGTGACCTGCTTCCCGCATCCCGGACACTCGGCCTGCACGTCGCCCCCCACCGATGCACCGTCCCGCCGCTGTCGGACCGGAGGTCATCAAAGGCGCCCGCCCACGAAGCGTCAAGCACCGGGACCCGAAGTGGGCCGCTTTGGGAGGCTGTGCTACCGTCCCGGCGTGACGGGGGTCCGCCGATCCGACATCGCTCTCCGGCGGCAGCGGCTGCGGAGGTCGAGGGGGCGGGCCAAAGGAGAGTCGGCGATGTCTCGGGCGCCCACTGACGGGCCGGTCGTTTCCAGGGCGGACGCCGACGAGTCGGCGGCGCGACGCGGGCGGTGAGGGATGGCCTTCGACCCTGTGCACGCGCTGGACGCCGTCCTCTCCCTGGCCGCGCGCTTATCTCGCCAGGCCCCCTTCGCCCAAGGCACCGCGGAGCTCTGCGCGCGCCTCGCGGTCCTCGGGGGCGCACGGGGCCTCGCCCTCTTCGCGCTGCGCGGCGGCGGGGAGATCGCGCCTCTCGGCGTGTACGGGCTGGGTGCCGAGTACCTGCGTCGCTTCCCGCCCGATCAGCGCACCCCGCTCGCCCGCGCCACCGGCGATCTGCGCGAGGCGCTGCAGCGCGGTGAGCCCGTGCTGGTGCCCCGCATCGGCGACGACGCCCGCACCGTCTCATTGAACGCGGTGGCGCTCTCCGGGGGCTTCGACGTGGTCTTCGCGTGCCCCCTACTGTTCGATGGCCAGCCGGTGGGGCTGGTGCAGGCCTTCTACGCCAGCCCGCCCGCGCCCACGCGGCAGGCGCTGCTGATGCGGGTCGCGCCACTCCTCGCCAGCACGTTGGCGCGCGAGCAGCTGCGCCTCGGGGACACGCCTGGCCATGGCCGCGGCGCCATCGACGCCCGCGCCGAGTTCGATCGGCACGCGCTGCGGGTGCACGCGGCGGCGGATCGCTACGGGCAGGCCTACTCGATCATCGTCTACGCCGTCGACCAGCCGGCCGTGCTGCGAGCCCGCTACGGCGAGGGCTTGGCCGACGACGGTGCGGCGCAGCTGTTGCGCTGCGTCGAGGCCGAGTGCCGCGACGCGGACGTGGCCGGGCGCCGGGGTGACGGGCGCTGCGTCGTGGCGCTGCCCGGCACCGAGCAGCGCGGCGCCTTCCATCAATGCGAGCGGGTGCTGACGCGCTTCGGGCGCCTGTCGTTCCGCGCCGGCGAGGCCCGCCTGCAGCTGAGCGCGAGCGCCGGCATCAGCTGCTTCCCCGAGAACGGCGCGCTCGACGCCGACGGCTCGCTGCGCTCGGCGATCGACGCGCTCGATCAGGCGGTCGGACAGGACGGCGCGCGGGTGGTGGCGATCGCCGCCCGGGGCTCGGCCGCGCCGGGCTGATTCGGTCGAGGATCAGGCGTCGGCGTACTGCCGAGCGGCCGCGCGCCAGCGGGGATCGCGCTCGGCGGCGCGCCGGGCCA